>JADHTJ010000051.1 GCA_016785015.1 Anaerolineales bacterium | reverse complement strand
AATCTATCGTGATCAGCAAACGCTTGACCATTTGTCATTCTGAACGGAGTGCAGCGAAGTGAAGAATCCCTGAAACCAGACGAGAATATGTGCCTATGCAGGTAGTACATCAAGCCAACTCACAGGGATTCCTCGCTGCGTTCGGAATGACAAAAGAGGTGATGACTTTTCACCCCCAAACTGAAACACGCCCATCTCGATCGACTGGATTGACATCCTTCGAAAAAATCCCTATCATTAAACCGGCAGAATTTATTGATAAATTGTAGGGTCTCTAGGAATTGCCGTGGCAAGGGCCCTTGCTAAGGGACCACATTTGCACGGGAAATCCCATGGGAGTCTTCAACCGTGGGCTCTTACCACAGGAATTCCTGGAGAACCAAATTGGAATCAAAATTTATCTGTACGGCCAAATAGGGATTTTTCTGTTGCCATGGCTGAAGGATATACAAAAAATCTCCCAACGGAGGGGAACCCACAATGCTAAATCCAGACATGCTAGAAAGACTGCTTGACATCAGCCGCCAGATGGCTGAAACACGCGCCTTAGACCCATTGCTGAAGTTCGCTATGGGCGAAGTGCTCGAATTTGTTCAAGCAGAGTTTGGCTATTTGATCCTACTCGATGACGAGGGAGAATTAGATTTCCGGGTTAGGCAAAACAATAAAGGCAAAGAAATAGACGAACCAGATACACAGATCAGTCATACGATCTTCGATAAAGTAATCAAAAAGCGCGAATCCGTCATCATTGCTGATGCTTTCGCCGATGAAGAATTTCAAGAAGCCAAAAGTGTATTGGACTTAAAAATCTTATCCGTCATGTGCGCACCGCTAATCTCTAAAGACGAGCTTTTTGGCGCACTGTATGTTGAAAATCGCTCGGCGAGAGGCGTATTCGAAGATGAAGATCTGAAACCTCTAGAATATTTCGCCGCTCATGCCGCTGTCGCCATCGAGAATGCCATGCTCAACGATGACCTTGAAGCGCGCGTTGTTTCCCGTACAGTTGAGCTGAAAAGAACCGTTGATGAGTTGGAACGAGAGATAGAAGCTCGCAAGCGCGCTGAGGCCGAACTACAAAAATTGGCCATTACCGATCCACTCACGAATGTTTATAACCGTCGCTATTTCGACGAAACTGTCGAGAGTGAGTTGGAACGCACCCGACGCCACAACTTAAATCTCTCTGTGGCAATGGTCGATCTGGATCATTTCAAAGAGATCAATGATAATTACGGCCATGTAACAGGCGATATTGTGCTGCAAACAATGGCAGATTGCTTTGTAAGCAATCTTCGAAAAATCGATGTTGTGGGTCGTTATGGCGGGGATGAGTTTGTGATCTTGATGCCCGAGAGTGATAAAGAACAAGCACACAATGCTACCGAAAGGCTACGCAAAAAAGTCATCACTCGAGTGCGCAAGATCCAAAAATTCGCCCACCCCATCACGGCAAGCATGGGCTTATTTACATTAGCAGGGGATACAGAAATTGCTATGAAGGATTTTATTGATAGAGCCGATCAGGCGTTGTATGACGCCAAGAAGGCCGGGCGCAACCGAGTCTCGGTTTGGGGTGGTGAGGGCGCTGCTAAGTGACAGTTACTTCCAAAGTGACTGTCACTTAGCGACTCATCCACCAACGATAAAAGGCATACATAAGGGGATTATAGACTCGATCCCAGGGACCAGCGCCGCGGCGTACTTGACCACCAAAGCCGCGCTTGAAACGATAGACCCCCCACAACCCGTCTCTGCGCTGAGAAAATCTCTCTTCTAATTCACTTTCATCACAGTCTGGGACACCCCACAAATCGTATTCCGTGCAACTGTGTTCCTTAGCCCAACACATAGCTTCCCACTGCAAAAGATACGTGGGCATGCGATTACGATGCTTATCTGAGGAAGCTCCATAAAGATACCATGCCCGATCGCCGAGAGCGAAAACCATCAAGGCTGCCAACGATTCTCCCTGATACTCGGCCTGGAGCAACTCACATTGGCCCAAGGGGTGGAAAATCTCATATGCACGTTGGTAATACTCCAAAGAATGGACACCAAACTCTGCGCGGTCCCCGGTGATATTCATCATGCTAGCGAAGGCATCCAGGTCACGCGAGGGGCGCACAACAATTTCCTTCCTGGCAGCCAGCCGGATGTTGTAGCGTGTCTTTTGTTTCATTTCCCCCAGGATTGCATCCTTATCGGGGTGCAGGTCAATCACAATAGTGCGCAAGGGTTGGATATCCTGGGGGCTTTGTTGAAACCCAGGAGGGGGCGAGCCAGCCCAAAGGTCGTCCGCTTCATCCTGCCAAATATCGGGTTCCACCTTGAGGAATACGGCCCTTCGCTGACGGCAGAGAGCGTCTACTTCAGGCCACAGTTGCTCCCAATCAGCGTGCTTGCCAACGGGGCCTTTTGGAACATACGCCAGACTAAAACCCATCGGCAGCAGCCGAAATAGGATTTGTGCCCCGACATTATCGACACTTATATGGACAGCATCCCAACCAAATGCCGACTTCAATTCCCCCCATGCAGAGGTTTGCAATAGATGAACATTAGGATATTGGCTTAGGAATCGATCCCATTCTTTGGGTGTTTGATAAATCATAATTACTTGAGAAACCCTAAAGGTTTTCTTCTTCGCTTCGCTTGAAGTGCTCCGCAAAACCTTTAGGGTTTGATATGCTTATATTAGTGATGTCAGATCAGGAGGCGGTGTATCTCGCACTGATGCGCCTGGAATTAGCACATCCAAGCGTTTAAGAATCGACGCAGCGGCGCCTTCCCGCGCCATGTGGATTAAGTCGTCAACAGCACTATGCAACACATCGCCGCTGAGGATATCTTCTTCCGACAACAAAAGAATATCTGGATGTTTTGTGGGGTCGAAGCTAGCCCATTTATCCCAAAGTTCTTCGCTGAGTTTTTCTCCTGGACGTACACCAGTATAGATGATCTCAATATCCTGTCCAGGCTCAAGCCCAGATAGTCGGATAAGATCTTCGGCCAAATCCAATATCTTGACTTGTGCGCCCATTTTTAAAACGAAAACCTCGCCACCTTTGCCCATGGCGCCAGCGTGTAAAACCAGGTGCACAGCCTCTGGGATGGTCATAAAGAAACGTTCCATATCAGGATGAGTAATCGTTACCGGCCCACCTGCAGCGATCTGGCGCTGGAAGCGAGGCACCACACTGCCTCTGCTGCCCAAAACATTGCCGAAACGGACTGCAGAATAAGCAAGATTGGCAGAATGTGCGGCATCGAGCACCATTAGCTCTGCCAAACGCTTGGTAGCACCCATCACACTTGTCGGCCGGATAGCTTTGTCCGATGAGATCATGACCAGACGCTCCACACCATACGTCAGGGCTGTTTCTACTACATTGCGCGTTCCCAAAACATTATTAGTGATCGCTTCTTCGACATTGACTTCCATGAGAGGAACATGTTTGTGAGCCGCAGTATGAAAGATCACCTGAGGGCGCAATTCTTCAAATACGGCTGTCAATCTATCACTATCTCGAATATCCGCGATCACAGGATGAATCGGCAAATTTGGATGAATCGCATTCAACTCAAGATAAGCTCGAAATATGCTATTTTCGCCATGGCCTAGCTGGATCAACGCCGAGGGTCCCCAACGTGCAATTTGCCTGCATAACTCCGTACCAATCGACCCGCCCGAACCGGTGACCAAGATGCGTTGACCGGCGACTACAGAACCAATGCGTTTGTCATCGGTGATCGCAGAAGCACGGCGCAGCAAGTCATCGATATTGACTTCTCTCAGGCGACTGACACTGACTCGGCCCCCAATGAGTTCATACATCCCCGGCATGGTACGGAAATTTATTTTTTCCTGACGGCAAATATCAGCCACTTGACGAATAACATTCCCTGGTGCTGTTGGGATGGAAATAATGACCTCTTGAATCCTTCGGGATTTGACTACTTTCGACAAATCATCTAAAGAGCCCACAACAGGCACACCATGGATTTGGCTTTTTCGCTTTGCTTCATCATCATCTAAAAAACATACAGGGGTCAAATTAAGTTGGGGATTCTTTTGAATTTCACGTACTACCAGTGCGCCAGCATCTCCTGCACCAACAATCAGCACGTTTCGAGCAGAAGATCGCAATCCTCTATTGTTAGCCGCTGAAGGTCTACTATCCGCGACGATCCTTGATATAAAACGCATTCCCCCTACTAATATCATAGAAAGCAGCCAATCAATAACAAGAGTAGCTCGAGGGAATCCAATATATTCAGGAGAGCGCGATTGGAAATAGATCATCGTTATGACTGCTACGGATAGAACTATCGAAGCAGCAGAGACTGCGGAGATAACCAGGGTTAATTCGCGCGTACTGGCGTAAGCCCACAATCGTCGATATAAGCCAAATACCCAATAAATCAATGGCTTTATAAATATCGCCAGCAATGACATGCGAATGGCCTGTGGCATAAAATATTCAAAGAGGGGTCCCAATTCGAAACGTAACGCGAAGCTTCCTAGAACAGAGACAACGATCAAGAAAATATCACTGATCAAGAAAACGCGGTTTCGTATGGGTGCATTTGTAAAAACTGCACGGAGCCAGGGCAAAAACTTGTTTGTCACTGGCGCATCCATTTAATGGTCTGCCGCAGACCGTCTGATAGATTTGTTTTAGCCTCGAACCCGAGTTTTTCCCCTATTAGTCCAGGATCACCCAATGAACGATAAATATCTCCTTCTCGTGGAGGATCAAAATTTGGCGAAGGCGTATTTGGCAATATTGTTTGTAAGACATTCATTAAATCTACGATGGTTATTTCATCTCCAGTGCACACATTAAATACCGCGCCGGATGCATCTGTCGCTTCAGAAGCAAGAAGATTTGCCCGCACTACATCGTCCACAAAGACAAAATCTCGGCTTTGTAGACCATCCCCATAAATCGTAACAGCTTCTCCTTTGAGAAGTCGATTGATGAAAATAGGGATCGCCGCAGCATAATCCGAATCTGGGGCCTGGCGCGGCCCGTAAACATTGAAATACCGCAGCGCAGAAACGCCCATTGAGGATGTGCGGGTATACATATCTGCATAGATTTCATTGATTTTCTTGGATGCTGCGTAAGGGGATAATGACATAGTTTCCCCAGTCTCAGCTAAAGGATAATCATCGGAATCGCCATAGACAGCGCAGCTTGAGGCCATCACAACCTGTTTCACGTTAGCAATTTGGGCCGCTTGCAAGAGGTTCAGTGTGCCCTTTACATTGACATCGAAACAGAATTGCGGGTCTTCCATTGAAAGCGGAACAGAAACCATAGCTGCCTGATGGAAAACCAAATCGACACCTTTGACCGCGTGAACAACTTGCTGCGCTTCTCGCAGATCTCCCTCAATGATCTCCACATCATCTCCGATGAGAACTAAATTTTCCCACTTGCCGGTGGAAAAATTATCTAGGATTTTTACTTGGTCACCGCGTTCAACCAATTGATGAACGATATGTGACCCGATAAACCCCGCCCCTCCGGTTACCAAACTGACTGTCATTTATTGTCCCTTTCCTAACATCGTGGCAGGCGTGCGCAGCAATATCAATACATCCAAGAGCAAGTTGCGGTGCTTGATATAGTATAGGTCGTATTCTAATTTCATCATGGTTTCAGCCAGATTCGAGGCATAGCCGTAGTTGACCTGCGCCCAGCCAGTAATGCCCGGCTTGACCAACAACCGCGCTCGATAAAATGGAATCCGACGTTGGAAATGATCTACTAATTGAGGGCGTTCGGCGCGCGGGCCGACTAAACTCATATCTCCCCGCAGAACATTGTAAAACTGGGGGAATTCATCCAGATGTGTTCGACGCAAAATTCGACCTATGCGCGTTACACGTTCATCGTCCTCTTGGGCTAATTGGGCCTGGCCATCTGCTTCGGCGTCGCGGCGCATTGTGCGAAATTTGATGATCTCATATACCTGTCCACCTTTACCCAAACGTTCCTGACCATAAAAAATAGGCCAACCATTATCGATAATTATTGCTAAGCCAACAAAGGGTAAGATCAGGCCCACAAATAAGATACCCACCATCCCCCCAATGATATCTACGAGACGCTTGAAAACTTCGTAAAATCCACCGATACGAAATTCATCCACGAAGGAGCGTAGTATCCAATCTGTCTCCAATAAATTGATAGGAACCCGATTGACTAATTCTTCATATGCTACAGGCATTCGTGTGATCTCCACACCGCGTTCTTGTGCATCGAGAATATTCTGGAATGTACTTCCCATCATTGTTCCTGAGATTGCAACAATGATGTCAGTAATCGCTTCGCTTTCCACAATCTCTAAAAGGTTTTCACTGTTGGCAATAACGCGATATCCTTCGATATCAGTACCAAGCAAATCAAGAGAATCATCAATCAAGCCAACCAACTCGAAGGGTTTGGGATCCAAACTGTCGATAATTTCGATGATCGTGTTACCAGCCCGTCCAGCGCCGACAACTAAAACTCTGCGCATTAACGCTGGAGCTGTAAAAATTCGAATATACAGTAGACGCCAGGCCAGGGTAAGCAAAGAAGCAAGGGCTAAAAAGGCGGCTACTCCGCGGCGAGGTAGAGGGTTATCTGATGCAAAATAGACAAATAAATACAGAATAAACCCGATCGAAGTTGCTCCCAGGATACCATTGATCACCTGACGGCGGTGTGATGCTCTATGCACATCATATAGCCCCACAATGAGTAGAATCCAAACAATGGGGAGCACATAAAACCAGTTTTCTACCCGTTCGCGAATAAATGCCAGCGACAATCCTAACCACTCTTCACTCAGTCCCCAAACAATTAACGCCGCAACCAAGGCGACTGCTCCAAAAAACAAGTCTCCTAGGAAAAGCAGCGTCCGACGCTCTCGCATCCCTAAGCGCCAAAGTATAGATGCGGTGTGATGTTTTGCCATAAACTATTTACGAACGATTAGATATTCGATCAAACTCCAGATAAAAGCTGTACCCCAAGAAAAATGCATCACAGCAATTGCTAAAGGAACACCAAGCACTAAACTAATATCGCGTTTCTTGAATGCAGATTGTATCCCAGCAATAATCAAAGCAGAAATGTAAATTACTGCTTCGACTAGTAACAACCAGCGAGCGAAAACAAACCAAATCGATAAGAGACCCAACCCCAACCAGGTCAGCACAAAAGCGCCGGAGAGTTGTCGCCAGCGAAAGGTTTGGGGGTATCTCAAGAGCATGCGCAGTTTCCAATAGCCATACCGCCAATATTGTCGAGCTAAAGCAGCCAGATTACTTCGGGCGAAATATACAGATCGAATTGCAGGATCAAGCCAAATCGTGGCACCAGCCTGACGCGCCCGTACATTGAATTCATAATCTTCATTGGATAATAAGGTTTCATCAAAGTGTCCAATTTGATCAACCAACGTTCGACGGAAAGCGCCAAAAGGCACAGTATCCACTACTTGAGCTGAACCACCCACCCGGTAGCTAGCATCTCCCACACCTAATGGGTGTGCAGCAGCCACAGCAATGGCACGCGCTAATCGCCCCGAGTTTTGGCCTCCGGGGCGAATCTCCCAAACTCCTCCAATATTGTCACCCAAACCAGTTTCCAGTGCCTCTACGCTCAAGGAAATATAATCGGGCCTGGGAACTGAATGGGCATCCAAACGAACGATGAATTCTCCCTGGGCGACGTCGATTGCCCGATTTAGGGCAGCAGGAATCGTCCGTTTAGTATTATCGACAATTCGTAATGCCAACTGCGGATGAACACTTTGAAAGGTGGCAATCGCTTCCCTAGTTCGATCTGTCGACATGCCATCAGCAATGATGACTTCCATCTCGTGCTGGGGATAAGTCTGACCTAGTAGGGACTCCAGCAACAGGTGGATAGTATCTTGCTCATTGTAACATGGCACAATGACCGAAACTTTGGGGGATGACATAAACTCCGAATATGATTCTTCCAATCAAAGTCACGCTCGACGACGCTCTGCCAACGTGGAGTCATCTGAACGCGCAAGGGGGAGTTTTACCACAAAAACGCTGCCTTGTCCTGGGCTACTCGTAACTGAAAGCTGCCCTCCGTGCGCCAGAATAATCTCATTTGAGATCGCCAAACCTAAGCCAGCTCCTCGGGCACGGCGCACCCCTCCTGGTCTAGATCTGTCCACTTGATAGAATCGCTCAAAGATGCGTGAAACTTCAGTTTTATGAATCCCCTCTCCACTATCAATCACCGAAATCTCAACCAAGCCTTCACTGGGCACAGCCACCACCCTCACTTCCCCATCTTCGGGTGTATGCTTGATGGCATTTTCAACCAGATTTGTAAAAACCTGCGCTAAACGGTCACCATCACCAATCAAACTTGGGAGCGGGTCAATATGCAGTTTCAAAACGACCTTAGCCTCCATCGCTTGTGGCGTGAGCTTGGTTACAACACTCTTCAGCAAAGTGGGAAGATTCACAAGAACGCGCTCAAATTGGAAAGTCCCAGAATCCAAGCGCGCCAAATCCAACAGATGCAGAACTAGACGATGCATACGTTCAGCTTCACTGTGGATCACATCAGCCGCATTGCTCAAGTCATTATCGCTCTGGGCAGTGCCATCCATAATTGCCTGTGCAAATCCTTGAATAGACGTCAAAGGTGTCTTGAGTTCATGGGATACATTAGCAATAAAATCTCGCTGTGATTGCTGTGTTACTTGTACCTGTTCGGACATCTCGTTAAATGCCCTTGCGAGAGATTTGACCTCGTCCGGACCTTCGAGCTTAATGGGATGATACTCACCACTAGCGATGCCTTTAGCTGATTGAGCGATGCGTTGAAGAGGACCGGCTACCCAACGCGCCATCAAAATCGCCAATACCAAAGATATCAATAATGCTACTAATCCAGCGCCTTGTAATGGACGGATGATGTCATCAGTGCGCGTGCGCAATGCTGCCAGGAAAGTCATCCTGGGGCGAGGTGTCGCCAGAATTAACCATTGATCTATGGATAAAGGACGCGCCAGGTACAACCACTCATTCCCCTCGATATCATGCACAGATGTAACGAAGTTTAACCGCTGCGACTCCCTCTGAGTGGGTTGCAGTTGTAAAGCTGGTTCTGTTTCCTGACGAGAATCAACAATTAACTCCCCAGCACGACTGTAAACCAAAACCCGTACATCGAAAGATTCATCAAAACGTTCTGCGGCTTTCATCACCGCAGGCAACCCGGCATTTCCCAGGTTTTCTGTACGTTGATCAATAGTATCTGCGGCATTCTGCAGCCGAAGCCTGGCCTGTATAGTTTGAGAAGGGTTGCGCGCCAGATAAACCAGCGTCACGATGCCGACAACACACAAAGCGACCCCGATGACAATAGCATAAGTTAGCAATAGGCGAGAACGAAGGGAAGAAAACATCATTTGCGAGTTACATGTTTGCAAGTTTACACGTCGGCATGTTTGCATAGCTTATCATATGCACACTTGCTACCTTGTATACTTTCTACTCAATCACCAGCTTATACCCCACCCCAGTGACTGTCTCGATGCGCACAGTACCGGCAGCTAATTTCTTACGCAACTGCCCTACATGCACATCAACAGTGCGAGTTTGACCTGCAAAATCATAACCCCAGGCCAATTGCAACAATTGTTCGCGGTTTAATACCAAGCCGCGATGCTCTGCAAACGTAAGCATCAGTTCAAACTCCTGGGTGCGCAAATCAATCTTCTCTCCTTGAAGAGTCACTTCCCGACTTCCAGGATCAATTGTCAGATCTCCAATATGCAAGGGGGCTAATTCGCTGGCGCTCTTTCCACTCCGATCACTGCGTCGCAGTAACGCCCTTACCCGAGCCACTAATTCACGAGGATTGAATGGCTTGGTCAGGTAATCATCAGCACCCATCTCCAGGCCAACGATCTTGTCGATATCATCATCTTTAGCAGTCAGCATGAGAATCAATACCGGATTATCTTCAGCTCGTAGTTTCCGGCAGACTTCCAGGCCATCCAATTCAGGCAGCATGATATCCAGCACCACCAATGCCGGGCGTAGACGCTTAATCTCATCAAGAGCTGCGCGGCCATCCCCCACCGCGGCAATACGATAACCATCCTGCTCAAGATACATCCGAGCAAGCTGCAAGATATTCGGTTCGTCATCGACGAGGAGAATCAGTTCACCACTCATAGTATCCAGTGTTTAGTAATCAGTGACCAGTGATAGTTTAGACATTGTTGGCCACTAGTTCTTAGCAACTGTAAACTGATTACTGGCTACTGACCACTGCCACAGCTTCAATTTCCACAGCGGCATCTTTGGGAAGACGCGCCACCTGGACCGCAGACCGAGCAGGGAAATTCTCGGTAAAAAATTCAGCATAAACTGCATTCATCGCTGCAAAGTCATTCATATCCCGCAGAAAGACCGTGGTCTTGAGGACATTCTCCATCGCGCTACCCCCAGCATCCAAGATGGCCTTCAAGTTCTTCAACGCCTGGCGGGTCTGTTCAACAACCTCATCAGAGACAAATTCCCCGGTCAACGGGTCAATACCCAACTGGCCAGCCGAAAAAATCAGATTTCCAGTACGCACACCGGCAGAATAAGGGCCTATCGCTTTAGGGGCATCTTTAGTTGTGATTACTTCTTTAGTCATAGAACTCCTCGCTTGATTGGTTTTCCCCATTGTACCGGAGGCAGTTGCAGGTTACAAGCTAAATTCGGTAAAACTTAGTGGTCGCTCTTTTTGCGATATTTTCGTGTTATTCAAATTTCAATATCTGCACCACATCATCCACACAAGTATCAAATATTTCCTGCATGATCGCGTCATCGACCTGATATGCACCGCCAAAAACGCCATCCCCATAAACCTGGCGAGCTTCCTCCGCCCCTAACAAACCAGTAATGTGGGGTGGTGTTTTCTCACCTTTGGGAAGTTCTGCCACACGAGTGAAGTTATAGGCTTCAATCCAGCCGGCATGAAAGGATTTTAATTCGTGTTTTTGCAGGATCACTTCAACGCTGTGCGAATCCCACCAGGTATACCAGGCAATGCGCAGGTCGGACATCTCGTTGGCTAATTCATACATCCGCCCCCGGACTGGTTCGTTACCACCATGCCCATTAAGAAGTAAAACTCTGCGGAAGCCCTGCTTGTACACCGAACGAATAATATCTTCTATCACATTCATTAATGTGGCTATGCGCAGTGATATTGTACCTGGATAAGCCAAGAAATAAGGCGAAGCCCCAAAGTTGAGCGGCGGTGCGACTAATACGTCATTTTTCTGGCTGGCAGCATCGGCGAAGGCTAATGGGATCTTGGTATCTGTAAGTAAGCTCAAGTAGCCATGCTGTTCACAGGAGCCTAAAACAATCATTAGGCGGTCATCATTCTCTAGATAGTTTTCGACATCGAACCAATTTAGATCTGAGTAACGCATGCTTTTCCTCCATAGAAAAACCGGGTTTCTTTGAGAAACCCGGTTTCTGAACTATACAACAATATTGACCAACCTACCCGGTACATAGATAACCTTGCGTGGCTCCTTGCCTTCGATAAAACGTTGAGCGGCCTCGCTGGCCAGGGCAGTCTGCTTGGCATCTTGCTCGCTGACATGCGCGGGAACTGTTATGCGGTCACGCAGCTTGCCGTTGACCTGTACAATCAGCGTGACTTCGTCCACTTTCGTCGCAACCTCATCCAGCTTGGGCCAGGGTTGGGCGTGAACAGAATAGGGATTCCCAAGTTTCTCCGTCCACATCTCTTCAGCAATATGGGGAGCAACCGGAGCAAGCATAAGTGCATAGAACTTTCGAGCTTCATCCCATTCAGGTGAGCCTGCTGCGCCAGCATCCTTGGCAGTGATCATTTCATTCAACAGCTCCATCAAGCCTGAGATGATGGTATTGAATTCGAAGGATTCGATATCGTTGCTGACCTGCTTCAGCGTTTGATGGACTTTACGGCGCAGAGATTTCAGCACAGCGGGGTCAGGATTTCCTGGTTTAACTGGCTCGCTAAAAACAGACCAGATACGGTGCAGCCAGCGAACAACACCTTGAATATTCTCGGTTTTCCAGGGTCCACCATCTACCCAGCGATACCCAAACATCAAATAGGTCCGTACAGCATCAGCACCGTACTGACTAACCTGCTTATCCGGGTCGATAACATTTCCACGCGATTTACTCATGCGCTGCCCATCGGGTCCCAGGATCTGACCTTGGTTGCGTAACTGCTTCATGGGCTCATTCCCTTTGATGATACCCATGTCTCGACCCGCTTTATGGAAGAAACGCGTATAGATCAGGTGCATGGTGGCATGTTCGGCACCACCAGTATAGGTATCTACCGGCATCCAGTAATCAAATTCCTCGGGATCGAACATCCCTTTGTCAAAATTTGGACTCAGATAACGCAAGTGATACCAGGACGAACACATGAAAGTGTCCATCGTATCCGTCTCGCGCTCGGCTGGGCCGCCGCACTCAGGGCAGTTGGTATTCTTCCAAGTGGGATGCAGCTTCAGGGGACTCTCTCCTGTGGGCAGCCACTCGACATCGTCGGGCAGCAGCACGGGCAGTTGATCCTCAGGAACCGGGTGCCAGCCACACTTCTCACAGTTGATCATGGGGATCGGCGAACCCCAATAGCGCTGACGTGAAATCAACCAATCTCGCAGCTTATAGCTGACATCAGCCCTTCCGATTTCTTGTTCTTCCAGCCAATTATTAACGGCTTTGATCCCAGGATTCTTGGATCCCTTTTCATCATTGACTTCCGTACCATCAAAGTGTGCGCTGTTGATCATCAGGCCAGGGCCAATATACGCCTCGGGCATAGTAGCGCCGTCACATTGGGCCTCAGCAGGCTGAATTACAGGAATGATCTCCAGGTCAAACTTGCGAGCAAACTCAAAGTCCCGTTCATCATGCGCCGGAACAGCCATGATTGCTCCGGTTCCATAACCCATCATCACATAATCCGCAATCCAAATAGGAATACGCGCCTGGTTGACCGGATTGATAGCGTAACCACCTGTAAAAACACCTGTTTTCTCTTTGTCAGTCGCGCCCCGCTGGATTTCATCCTGACGAGTGGCTTGCAGTTTGTAAGCCTCAATTTCCTTACGATTCGCATCGGTTGTAACCTTATCAACCAAAGGATGCTCAGGAGCCAGCACCATGAAAGTCGCACCCCACAGCGTATCTGGGCGGGTGGTGAAGATCTCCATGGGATCACCCTGCTCTGTGTAGAATACCACCGAGGCACCCTCAGAGCGGCCAATCCAGTTGGTCTGCATGGCAACCACTCGGTCAGGCCAATCAATCTCGGTAAAGTCCAGCAATTCATCAGCATATTTCGTTGTGCGGAAGAACCACTGATCCAGATCTTTCTTAATTACTGGAGTATCACAGCGTTCACAATGACGGTCTTCGCCCCAAACCTGCTCACGGGCAAGCGTGGTGTTGCAGTTGGGGCAAAAGTCCACCGGAGACATCTTGCGGTAGGCCAGATCATTCTTGAACAACTGAATGAAATACCACTCCGTCCAGTAATAATATTGCTGGTCACAGGAGGCTGCTTCCCGTCGCCAATCCCACATAGCACCCATGCTGCGCAGTTGCCCGCGCATGCGGTCGATATTGGCATAGGTCCAGTCCTTTGGGTGAATATTACGTTTGATCGCCGCATTTTCAGCCGGCAGTCCAAAAGCATCAAAGCCAATCGGGAACATGACATTGAAGCCCTTCATACGCAAATAGCGCGCCCGCGCGTCACTGGGAGTCATAGCGTACCAGTGACCAATGTGCAAATCTCCAGACGGATAAGGCAGCATCGTCAGAGCATAGTATTTGGGGCGAGATGGATCAATATCAGCATGATACAGACCATCTGCTTCCCATTTAGCCTGCCATTTTGATTCGATATCGGCAGGATTATATTTTTCAGTCATTTTCATCTCCTCACGGAATAAGTGTGATGCGGGCTGTGGTTAAAATAAAATGAGCAATATATACCGCATCATTTAGCAGATTTCGGTTTGGGCTTGTGTTTTATTTCAAAAATCTTTCCAAAATCTGCTTATAGTTGTATTGTTGATGTCGTTATTTGATATGTGAGGGGAGGCGGGCGAGAAGGTGCTGCACGCTTCCATAGGAATATTTTATATTTGTTTCTACTTTCATCTCGAGCCTCCTTTTAAAATTGGGTCATGTCTTCAGATATTTCACGGATTTCCTAACATAGGGCACCGTAGCACATGACCTTATTAAACAAAAATCCCTTCGCCGCTCAGGGACGAAGGGTTATTTCTCCGTGGTACCACCCTGATTACGTTGAACATGTCAATTTCTCACATTCAGACGTTTCTCAGTTCGCTATAACGTGCGCTCCCGTCGCGGCTACTGCCAGTTCACCGACGATTTCTGTCCAACCTTAAGGACAGCAGGCGAGTTTGGTTCTTTTCGTCCTTTGATATCATTATCGCTGGACTGTGCTCTGCGGGCACCTGCGCCAGGGTTTGCACCCGGTGACCCCGGCTCTCTTGCAGATAACCTATTACTCCTGTATTTTTATCTACAAACCCCGGTGGAAAACCGGGGATGATGTTAGTGGACCCAGTGGGATTCGAACCCACGACCTTCTCAATGCCATTGAGACGCGCTCCCAACTGCGCTATGGGCCCCAAAGTTCAACGATGACGGATTTTACCATAATTGATTTATCCGTCAACGATTCACAAATTATGTTAATTTAGTGGACCTGGAGGGATTCGAACCCTCGACCTCGTCAGTGCGATTGACGCGCGCTCCCAACTGCGCTACAGGCCCTTTACGAAAGTTCCATGATTTTATCGGAGGCCATATTGAATGTCAAGAAAAAACTTCAAGATAGTACAGGAAACGGTATAATGAAATGGTTGTTTTTTTCAAACTCAATCAGATTATATGAACACTTCATTACGAATCCGCTTGCTCTATTCATTAGTCATCGCATTTATATTGTTTTTTATTGGCGTGATTGGTTACTATTGGCTGGAAGATTTCTCATGGTCAGAAGCGATCTATATGACCATCATCACACTTTCAACTGTTGGCTTTGGCGAGGTTCGGCCACTGACCCCGGAAGGGCGCATTTTCACAGCAATAATCATCGTCATGGGGGTAATCACTATTACGGTTCTCTTCGGAACGCTGACTGAATATATTATCGCGGGCGAACTAACAGGTAGCATAAAAAAGAGACATCTCATGAAAACGATCCAAAATCTTAAAAACCATTATATTGTTTGTGGCTTTGGACGCGTTGGCGAACAAGTCGCTGCGGAACTCGTAAATTTGGGAGTGCCATGTGTAGTTGTCGACCAGCAAAAGGTAGCGATTGAAAAATGTGAGCTACGTCAACTCAACTATATTGAAGGCGATGCCACTGAAAATGAAACATTGCTTCAAGCTGGGATTGAGCAAGCCCGAGGGCTTGTCGCTGCTCTAAGCAGCGATGCTGACAACGTTTTCGCGGTATTAAGCGCCCGTTCGCTAAATTCAGAATTGACCATTGTTGGGCGCTCTACCGGGGAGGAGTCCAAGGAAAAGTTACGCATGGCTGGAGCGGATCGAGTAGTTTCCCCCTACCAAATGGCGGGCTATCGCATTGTCAACCAACTTACGCGCCCTCACGTGACCGATTTTTTGGATACCGCCATGCGCAGCAAGGGATTAGATTTGTGGTTAGATGAAATTCGTGTATCACCACACTCACCTTTGGTTTCACAAAGCATGGGAGATGCTGAGATTCGCTCGAAAACAGGCGCAAACATTCTCTCTATCTTAAGAGGTGACGATAATGATCACTTAGATTGGTCACCTGAGTTGCGGCTGCAACCCGATGATATGCTCATCGTAGTGGGAAAACCAGAAGAACTGAAGACTTTGGCTGATCTGGCAGAGGATGACCGTTTCAAGTAACTAAGGTGTTGTGGTGGGCACAGATGGTGTCTTACTTGGTGTAGACGTTTCTGTTGTCACAGTTGTTGTTTGTCTGACGATTTTTGTCGGGGTGCCCGTTGCCGAAGGGGCCGAGGTTCTCGTTGCAGTTGAGGTACTTGTCGAAGTCAGAGTATAGGTAGGTGTTCGTGTAGGAGTGAACGTTTTGGTAGGTTTGGGGGTTGAGGTAAACAGCGAATCTAATTCCCCAGTGACAACAGGCAGAATGTAGATCTCCCCCTCGGTGAGGAGAAACTCTGCCGCCACCCAACCCTGATCGAATTTTACCCAGGTTCCATCTCCATTCCGTCCAATAAGTGAAATCGGATTCCCAAAACGCAACCCGGCTATCAAACGTGAATTCGTTCCTGGGCCTTCCCTCACTCGTAGACTAGCAACATTGACGGTTGCTTCAATTTTCAAAATTTCGGTTGGCGTGGGGGGTAATTTCGTGACTGTGTCCGTCGGTTGATCCAAAGTTTCCGTAGACGCTGGCGTTTCGTCGGCTTCACCTTGCGAATCACTTGCCTCAGATGCAACTTCCGGTTCCTCACCGCGTTTGCATCCTACAAAGCTGATAGGGATTAAAAGCACACAGCACAGAAGAATGATCCACAATTTGGAGAATTTAATGCGGGATATCATTGAATTTTTTCCTAAAAGCAGAGATGGCTCCATTACTCAGGTACTGCCAAAGTATAGCATAAAGATTTCGCACTTCACGTTGAATTAAAACACAACGACACACTCATGCGAATGTGTCTCATAAGGCAACAGGCGCTCCCGGTGCGACTCGAACGCACAACCGTCGGCTTAGAAGCATTAGGGATCGTTGTCTATCCCATACATCTGGTGGTTCTGTGTCCATCAATCCCACATATGGGGGTAATAATTGTCCAATGTGTGCATCCTATACAGTGCTTCCACTCATTTTGCACGTTTGTTGCACGCCGCAGATTATTTCACATTCAACTGGATTGACGATCTATCGTCGATCATCCAACAAATAGGAATCCCCACAAATCTTCATTGTGGGGATTTTTTTAACTTATTACAACATCTTTGCGCGCCTGGGGGGACTCGAACCCACAGCCTGCGGTTTAGAAGACCGCTGCTCTATCCAATTGAGCTACAGGCGCAATATCATACCCCGTAGAAGAATCGATCCCCTGCACATGGCTCCGGATACCATTGCTATATCCATTGAGCTACAGGGGTATAGGTGGTATTTTAGTATATACCCCTATCGGTGTCAATTAAATTTTGTCTCGGGGATTCGGAGCGAGAGGGAGGCATCTGTGAACCTACCAGAAGCCTCCTGACACATAAATGCGATGACTAATATTTACGATGGCAGGTGTAACGCAAACCCCATCGCCACGATGCTCGATTAGGCAACTCTTTACGAAGTCAGATATCTCAATTCGTTGCTAAAGTAGTTCCATCGCCGGAAGAGTTCCAAACTGTTTTCACGCGCCAGTCTCGAAGCCAGTGGACTGTTAGCTACGCGCAAGAAGAAAGGTTCGAGTTCTTTATGGGGCTGGCATGCTCGCATTAGCCAGATGAATTTCTTATTGGGTTGTTGTTGGTTCGCTCCATCACACAAAACACCTAAAACCGAAATATCCCCATTATCTCTAGTTTTGTCGAGTAATGCATTTTCATCAACATCAGAAATGTGGTGGATTAGCCAATCCATCACAACCCAGGTCAGACGACCCGATTGGCGGCAGTAGGCGGTACTCTCGGCAATCACATCTTCGGGTTGGCGCGCAGAAATGTTGGGATCAATCTCTGCCAAAAGAACCGCACCACCCAAGCGGTGCCACTCTTGAAACAAGAAATCTAATCGATTTGCCATCCGTACTCCAATAGAAAATAGCGGATTTTCTGGGCCCAATCCGGGCGGAAAGTGGCGACGTGATGCATAATGGCGACCATAACATCACGATCACTCTCGGACATCTGTGGCAGTAAGAACTCCAGATCTTCCAGGTCTTGCTCACGTAATGCTACGATCTTCATTGCAGTTTGGTCAGGTTGTCCAAGTATATACAGACGCAGATATTCAAGCGGAATATCCAAGGGAATAAGGCGGTTATAAAAATCCCTTGGGAGAATATCGGCAAAACCTTTGACGGCATCATTGAGCCAATCTTCTGGTAGATCATATGTTGCAGCAGTATCTCGAACTGCTTTCCGTAAAGCTGCAAGATCGCCTCTCAATACCAGAACATCCACATCGCGCGTGGCTCTTCTGGCACCGAAGTGGAGGATCATCGCAGCGCCGCCAACCAGAACGAGATCACAGGGCGACGACATCATTTTGTCGAGATCTTGGATCACCTTGATAAGTTCATTTTTATCCATAACCTGATCCTGTATTCATTATAACGGTTTTGGGTTACATGTAAACATCAAGTCAGCGATGAAGAATACACAAAAACTTGAAAGTGCTGAGAAGGGTCGAAAATAATGGGAGCAAGAAAATGCGCGTAACAATCTCCCTGACGGGTTTACAAATGGCCTCATAGGATGTGATAGGTGAATAAGCGGGTGTGAAACTCAAAATAGAATAAAATGACAAACACGGCATGCCAAGGTCACGAAGAGCTTTTGTCTGGTGAGGCCAAAAACGCAGGCAGAACTTCTAAGTGAGTTGGCATGCCGGATGGTTTCAAGAAGTGTCGAAGCGGATCTGATAACGGCCAGAGTAAAGACTACAGAAGGCAGAGGCACTTATGCGCAAATTGCGCCAAGCCTCCAATAAGCGGAAGGCGATATTCACTTCGACAGGCTCAGTACAGGCTTGAGAGAGCCGACACCTTTGGGAAAAGCTCTACGGAAAAGACTGCCCTTTTCCATTAGTTGGAAGATCAAGTAGGCAATTTGGAGCAGGTAGTAGAAGATTTTGCCAGCATTCTCGTCCTGGCTGTAAGGATGTTCCAGATTGAAGCCGCCGTTCTTTTGCACGTTGAAACCTTCGTTTTCGATTTTCCAGCGCAAACGACCGCCGTGATTGGCCAAGGTATCAACGTTGTGAGTGGTAATAAGGAAATTGGTTAGCCACATGTGTTTCCCCGCAGTATCTGGTTTTGTCTCTACACATTCCAATACGTTTGGATAATGGGTGCGGTCTTCACTATCAACATATGCAAGACGATTGACCCAATGATAATCTTGGGTGATTTCTAATTGCTGCCCAATCCGAACTCGTTTATGGTTCTCTTTCTCCGAAGCCCTCGCTACTTGGAATGAGCGATGGACATTCACCAGGTCATCGTCCTGGAGAACGATCATGTACTGCCATCTGTTGTCTTCGCAGACCTGCATAGCTGGGCCGCTGGCAAATAGCCCATCTAGCAGCAAGCAGACCGGCAAACGCGGGAAACGCGCTTTGAGCCGCTCGGCTAGACGATAGAACGCTTTCGTTTCACAATCTTGCTTGTCCGCCTTCGGATCGGTATTCTCAATGAACTGCGTCATCAATGAGAACGCAAACCCATTAGCCGTCACAAGCTTTGCTTCCAGCACTGGATGATAGTACAAGGTCTTCCCGTTGCGCAGTTTTTTGGTCAAACAATGTTTGCAATGACGCTCTCGAAATGTCAGCATCCCTGTACCGTCCATGGCAATCATGTAGTGCCCAAACAACCGCCACCGGGTCAACACCTTCTTGCGGATCAACTTCTCCATCATCCAGCAGACAACTTCTTGCACTTCTTCTACTTCCACCCTTTTGAATGCGTAATTCAGCGTATCTCCATGGGGAACTTTTTCTGTTCCAAACCAGGACTTGGACTTTGCCTCAGAGCGACTGTTCCCTCGTAACATATGGTTGATTTGTCGCCGTGATCCCAGCCGGAACATATACATCAATACCCCTGTACTGAATAACTCGACTAACGAGTACGTGATTAGATTCTGATTTCGCAGGTCAACTACCCCTTTGAAGATCGCCGCCCAGCCTCCAAAGAAATGATGGATTGTTCTATTGAAAATCCTCAGCAACTCTTTTTGTTCTTCGCTCTCTTTGTCTTCATATTCTTCAGTTTTTCTACTCATCCCCCAAAATTACTGCATTATCCGGCTTTTGGTTATACTTATCGCGAAAAATTGTATTGCTCAAAAGAGTGTTGAACACCGCAAAGTCTCAGAGATATTCGCTTTTTTCGAGAAAAACTCAGCGGTCTCCGTGTCTCAGCGGTGAAATATCGTGATCAAGCTATTGTTGACTAATACACTTATCGCAAAAAATATTCTGTTCTTCATTGCTGACATCAAGTCAAGATTTCCCTCTACCTCCTTGTGGATAAAGATGCCTCACACTGCTATCAACTGGCAGTGAGCGTTGCCTACTAATACAACCCCCTTCGGCATGGCTCTAGACAGGTCTGGGCCATATTGGTCAATCACGCATATCAATTTATATCGATTTTATGGGACAATGGTGATTGTCATGATCTACAAGCCGGCCTATGAAATTCTGACCAATGCTGTAAAATATGGTTTAGCTCACCAAAGTGCTGGGATGAAATATGCTTGATTGTTGGAGAAATATTTCAAAAGGACGATAATATGGCCAAAAGAAGTCGCAGAAAACCTAAAAAATCGAAACCGGTCACCCAACTCCAATGGAATGTTGCCCCCGATGTGCCGGTAAACGATTTTTTCAAATATGTAGACCTGGACGATCCTGGTGACATTGACCAGGCCATAGATTTTCTAATCGATGATATCGAGTCGGGATACTATTTGCAATGGGAAGCGGTGATGCACCAGGAACAGGGATTGCCTCTAACCAAAAAGCAGAATAAGGTCCTGGACAGTCTGCTATATTTTAGTGATGAGGATGAAGATCGTATTTTGCACATTGATGAGGTCCCGCGCCCCAAAGAAGCGTGGTACGAAATTGCCAGGAAAATCGTCCCCCGTATTATCGAGGAACCTTTCAGAACAGATACCGGTATGCGCCCAGCGATATATGAAGGTTGGCCAATGCTTGTCGAGGTGTTAGAAACACACGGCCGAGACTTATCCTTGCCGCCAGAAGTGAACAACCCCCTCGCTATCTTCCCCGCTAGTTTATGGCACCGGCTGTGGCTGCAAGTATGCTTTGACGCACTCTCTGGCCTGGGCCAGGATGACGAGTTGACCCTGGCGAATCCCAAACAACGGGAATATCGGATCGAGTGGTTTTTGAAATGCCTGAAAGAACACAAAGATACCGTCCAATACCTCGATTTATCTCTGGATACCTTGCTTACCAGGGTCATCATACCACCCAAGGATGAAGAGATATTTGTGCGTTCGATGACAGAGCAACTGGGGCTACCATCATCCCTGGCGCGTCTGGCAGAATTCTTGTAAAGATAAGATGACCAAATACGAACAATGTAACTGCAAATCAGGATGCCAGAATAACCGCTGTTCCTGCTTTAAAAATAATGAACCCTGTGATGATAATTGCGGCTGTATTGACTGCCACAACCCGCTCAATGGTGTGGATGTAGAGAATCTATCCATCTGCGCCATCCAGAACATCCAAGCATATCAAACCCTCTCGGCGAAAGATTTAGCAGTGGCCTATGATTTACCCTGCGGGCACGAAAGCGTCCCCCTGGAGAGACTGGTGAAGGCATACAAATGCTCTCAATGTGGCGAGGCCTATTGGTACTCTTTTTGCTGGGGAAGAGTAGAACAAGATAGCTGCACCTGGCATTGCGAAGTGTGCAGAAAATGCCAGGATTGGCGTGTGTGGCATTGCGAGGGATGTAATCAATGCACCTATGGCATTTCTTTACCCTGTGAACGCTGCGGGGAAGATGAAGAGGAAGAAAGTGATGATGATTTCCGAAACAGGCTATATGAGTTAGTTGAACGATACAAGCAGATCGCATCTGATTCAGGAGACAACTCATAAAAGGTAACTCAATATCAGGATAAAGAAGGAGCAGTCTCAAAATGTCACCATGGGGATTCGACCCAAATAGCGGAGGGGTGAAGATTCCAGAAACAGTCAAGCGCAGTACAGAGGCGCTTATCCACAGCTACGCCGAGAAGCATTTCGCCGACCGTTACATCCGGTTGGATATCCGCTTCCGGAGTCAATTTTGCTACATAGATGCCTACACAGAACCAGCGCCGCCGGGACCAGATTTTCCCCCACCCAATTGGCCCGAGAGTCGTGAAGAATTCGTGGAACGATTGCGGAATACGCCCTTCCATCTCTGCCGGTTGCGCTACTTTGGGGACGATGACCGTTGGGGATATGCTCATTACAGTTACGCCCAAGAGAAATATGAGTTGTCCATTTACCTCTCTGGCGAGTTTCTCGGCCGCGCCGTGAATGCCTTCCAGGAGTCGGCTGAATTGTATCTTTCCGAGTGATTCGGTTATGGATAAATCAACTGGAAGAACAAATAAGGAACAAGTATGCGCCCAGGAAAAGGGATCACAAACACAGTATTTTGATTACATGATAGGAACCAAAATGGCACGAAAACGAAGACGCAGAAAAAAACATAAAAGCCGCTCCCCCCAGCCACCCGACCGGGATTCTAACCCCACAATCCCCTGGTTGCACGGCCTGGCTGCCATGGGTGACGAACGCTGGGAGGAAGCCATTACATCTTTTCAACGCTTCCTGGAGATGACCGGGGACGATCAGTCTCATCCCGAAGACCGCCGCATGGTTGACCAAAACCTGAGCGCGTGCTATCTGGAACAGGAACGTTATGACGAATCCCTGGCCGCGTTGGATGAGGTCCATCGCTACACGCCTGATACTCCGGATATCTTCCATGCTCGGGGTGTAATCCTGGCCTGTGCAGGCCGCATCCCGGAAGCCATCGCCGCCTTTGATGCGCTCTCTCGCCGCTGGCCTCGTCAGGCTCGCCAACTCAAGGTCCGAAATGTCATCCGCCAGCTGCGTCAGATTCAAAACGGCAAAGCCCCGCCCGGTGACTACCTGGTAGACTATCTCCAGGAACAAATCAGCCACAACACAGATTTAGAAGACTTTCACCTGATCGAACGCAAAGCCAGACGCATGATCGCTGCGAATCCCCGTCGCTCTGAAGGCCATTTTGCCCTGGGTATTGCCTGCGTGGAGAGCAAGCGTTACCCGGAAGCGCTAGAAGCTTTCCTGAACGCCCACGACTGTAACCCCAAACATCCCCAGACACTTTACAACCTCGGCTACACCTGCCTGAAAATCGGGAATCCCGATCAAGCTATCCCTTGGTTAGAATGTACCCTGCGTCAGGATTCAAAGTGCTTGCCTGCATTGTTCCAATTGGGTATTGCTTATGATCAACTGGATCAGCGGGATAAAGCGCTAGGCCTGTGGCAACAAGCCTTGAAGATCAACCCCGATTATTACCCGGTTCAAGCCCGCTTGCATGAGATGGGAGAAGGGCCGGAACCAGCGGAACCTCCCTTGCCGCCTCATACCCAGCAAGCGCATGAGGTCATTCCCATCGTCAAAGCCCAAATGAAACGCCCCAAGGTTTACCGCAATGGCGGTCTCAAGCTCACCACCGATGGAAAATTGGGTTACACGCTGGAGGATTCGGAAAACCGCCGTAACATCACAGCCTATGCAGGCGGCCCGTTTCAGGTGGCACACCTTCAACTGAAGGAAGACATCCTCGACTTGATGGGCCTAGTCAAGATGCTGTTGCGTATGATCAACGCGGAAAACACCCGGGATGTGGCTGTGTTGGCCTACTATACCGACCGGCCTGCATTCAGTTACAATGTGCAGTTTGCCCGGGGCCAACAGACAGGGTTCGATGCAGATGGTCAATTTGTCGTTACAGAAGTGCCGCGTTTCTTCAAACTGCGAATGGACAGCGATCTCTCCACGCCTTACGGGGATCCCATGCAAGGGATGCTGCTTTACCTGAATCGAAGTCAAAAAACCGGGGTTCTGGTTAGCACAATGGGATTTGGAACCCCGATAAATCGTCAGGCAAGCGCATGATCGTCATTCATGGCCACTGGCTGCTTCCCGTTCAACCTGGGGAGAGATGCAGCCTCATCCTTTGGGCGGAGACATCCACAGGAAAGCTGATAAAATCCCGCGGGCGTCCGCGCCTCCCCGCCCACGCCTTCGTCTTATCCCCCGATCAATTAGCCCAAACCATACAACCCTGGGTTTCATCGGTGGATGGCATCCCCGCTCCCTTTACCCTAATCCTGCCAGCCATCAAAAATCTACCCATCCCCTCCCCGGGGTTGGTACACGATTGGGACGAATTCAGCACCGCCGCGGCGCCCACCGGCTTGCGGCGCTTCAAGCTGGAGGGACTTTCGCTGGAACCGGCCGCCGCCCTGCACATCCTGAACAGCCTGCCCACCCCCGCTGATCTGCCGCCTCACCTGGCCTTCGGGGATGATCTGCTCTTTTGGATTACCGCCAGCCAACTGGCCCTGGAGATGCTGGCTGCCCAACGCTACATCCCCGCCATCGAACATGTGGACATCCAAACCTTCCATGCCCGCTGGCGGCCCATCTTCGACCGCCCTGATGATGCCGCGCGCCTCGCCCAACTGCTGAGTGCTATGCCCCCGGCTGCCCGGGCCTGCCTGCCCATCGAGTTGACCGGCGACCTCGACCCGCCTCCCGCCCGCCGCCTGTTGGAAGACTTTCTGACCACAGTCGTAGACGCCGCCGTGCGCGATTGGCACGGCTCACGCTGGCAGCCCCAAACTGGCGATGATGTGGCCGTCTCCTGGCTCAATGCCTTATTTGCCGCCGCCCCCGCCATCACCGGCCCCTATTTCAGCCTCAGCAACCTCAACAAAGCGCACAAAACCTGGGTACGCCAGTTACACGCCGCCGGGGATGGAAACTTTCGGACCTGCTTGCGTTTAGGCGTGCCCGAAACCCCCGACCAGCCCTGGCCGCTTGACTTTCTACTCCAGGCTAGTGACGACCCCAGTCTGCTGGTCGAGGCCCAAACCGTGTGGAAATCCAGCGGTCGCACCTTCGAATATTTAGACCGGCGTTTCGACAACCCCCAGGAACGGCTGTTGACAGCCCTGGGATACGCCGCCCGCTTCTTCCCGCCCCTCGAACGCAGCTTGAAAAAACGCCGTCCCACCAGCGCACAACTGAATACCACCGAAGCCTATACCTTCCTGCGGGAGACCGCGCCCCTGCTGGAGCAAAGCGGCTATGGCCTGCTGACGCCCCCCTGGTGGAACAAGCGCGGCACCCGCCTGGGAGCGCGGCTCAAGCTGAAGACCGACCCCAATCCACCTGACGTTTCCAGCGGACTACTCAGCCTGGAGAACCTGGTCAGCTATAACTGGGAGATCGTCCTGGGGGATCAATCGCTCAGCCAGGAGGAGTTTGCCTCCCTGGTGGAACTTAAAATGCCCCTGATCCAAATGCGCGGCCAGTGGGTGGCCCTCAATCCCGAGGAAATCGAAGCTGCCATCCGTTTTTGGGAGCAACGCCAGGCCAAGAGCCAGATGAGCGTGTTGGACGCCATGGTGTGGGGATTGAGTGAAGAAGGCGAAATGGACGGACTGCGCGTGGACAACGTGGATGTGACTGGCTGGTTAGGGGAATTGCTGACTCAGTTGAAGGGGGGCGCTATTTTCGAAGAATTGCCTCAGCCCGGGGGCTTATCCGGTCAACTGCGCCCCTACCAGGAGCGCGGCTTCTCCTGGCTAGCCTTCATGCGCCGTTGGGGGTTGGGCGCCTGTCTGGCCGACGATATGGGCCTGGGCAAAACCATCCAGGCCATTGCCATTTTCCTGTACGAACGCGGCCAGGTTGAACAAGCAAAATCCAGGCCGAAAGGGCCGCCATCCCTGGTAATCTGCCCGACTTCGGTAGCCGGTAACTGGCAGCGGGAGATCGCCCGCTTCGCCCCAGAATTACGGACTATGATCCACCATGGAAGCGAACGCGCCTCGGGAGAAGAATTCATCGAGCAAACTAGAGAACACGACGTGATCATCACCAGCTACGGGCTGGCCCGCCGGGATGGAGACTTGCTGTCCGAGGTGAATTGGGGAACGCTGGTATTGGACGAAGCCCAAAATATCAAGAATCCCTCCGCCAGGCAAACCCAGGCCATCCGCCGTATCCCGGCAGCCTTCCGCCTGGCGATGACGGGCACACCGGTGGAAAATCGGCTGTCCGAGTTGTGGTCCATCATGCACTTCCTGAACCCCGGCTATCTTGGCTCTCAAAAAGGCTTTCGCACCGATTTCTCAAAACCCATCGAGCGCTATCACGACCAGACCGCAACGCGGCAGTTGCGCCAACGGGTTGGCCCCTTCATCCTGCGCCGTCTGAAAACTGACTCCACAATTATCCAGGACTTGCCTGAAAAGATGGAGATGAAAGTTTACTGCACTCTGACACCCGAACAGGCCACCCTGTACCAGGCCGTTGTCGAGGATTCGTTGAAGCAGTTGGAAGCCGCCGAGGAGGAAGGCGACGATATGCAGCGCCGCGGCCTGGTGTTGAGCACGCTGATGAAGCTCAAGCAAGTTTGTAACCACCCCGCTCAATTCCTGGCTGATGGTTCAGAGTTACCTGCCCGCAGCGGCAAGCTGGTCCGCCTGACCGAGATGCTGGAGGAAGTCTTGAGCGTCGATGACCGCGCCCTGGTGTTCAGCCAGTTCTCCAGCATGGGAGAGATTCTCAAAACCTACCTGCAAGAAACCTTCGGGCGTGAAGTGCTCTTTTTGCACGGCGGCACGCCCCGCAAAATGCGCGAACGGATGATCGAACGTTTCCAGTCTGATGGACGCACAAGCCCGCCCATCTTCATTCTCTCGCTCAAGGCGGGCGGCGTAGGCCTCAACCTGACGGCGGCCAACCACGTTTTCCATTTCGATCGCTGGTGGAACCCGGCCGTTGAGCAGCAGGCCACCGACCGCGCTTTCCGCATCGGTCAAACCCGGGACGTGCAGGTGCACAAGTACATCTGCGGGGGCACCCTGGAAGAAAACATCGACCAGTTGATCGAGAGCAAAAAAGTCCTGGCAGAAAGCGTGGTCGCATCCGGAGAAAGTTGGCTGACCGAACTCTCCACGGATGAGTTACGTCAGATTTTGACGTTACGGAGTTCCAAGGTTTAATTATTTCAACCCGTAATGCGTATTGTGTAGAGAAGCCTTTACGAAATACGCAATACGAAACACGGAGAAAATCTATGTCCTGGTGGCAAGATTATGAACGAACCCGGCCCCGAGATGTCGAGGGAGGCATCAAGGCCCGCAGCAAACGGGGAGCCATCGGCGCAAGCTGGTGGGCGCAGCGTTGGACCGATGCCTTGCGCAAGATTATGGACTCAGGCCGTCTGAGCCGGGGCCGCACATACGCCCGGCGCGGCCAGGTGATGAATATCGACGAAAAGGATGGGACGATTGCCGCTCGCGTCCAGGGATCGCGCCGTAGTCCCTACAAAGTAAGTATTCAGGTGAAACCGCTGCCCGAGGTAACCTGGGAGAACGTCCTGGATGTACTCGCCGATCAGGCCATTTTCACCGCCCAGTTGCTGGCCGGGGAGATGCCCGCCAATATCGAAGAAGCCTTCTCCGCTGCTGGCAGCAGCATCTTTCCGACCTCCAGCCGCCAATTGGAAACAGACTGCTCCTGCCCAGACTGGGCCAATCCCTGCAAACACATCGCCGCGGTCTACTTTTTGATGGGAGAAGCCTTTGACGATGATCCTTTCATGCTCTTTCGTCTTCGGGGGCGCACCCAGGAACAAATCTTGGAAGGCCTGCGCGCCAGGCGAACAGAAGGAGATAAAGAAACCGGTCGCGATCTCACCCTGCTTCCTACCGAGGAGAATGCCTCCGCGCCATTGCCTGAAGATGCGCTCACCTTTTGGGGGTTAGGGGCCTCTCTTGATAACTTCCAGGTGCATCCCAAATCACCGGATGTCAGGTTGGGCTTGCTCCAACGTTTAGGGCAGCCTTCCTTTGCTGCTGCCCATTTAAAAACTTTCCTTGGCCCGGTTTATGACCACGTTACCAAAACGGCCGAAAAGGCGGCTTATTGGGAAGCGAACGTAAAAGAATAAGATGTCAGGTTATAACATAAAAAAGGATTACGCCTATTCCGTCGCGCCTCTTTTCATTGGTCGAAAACATGAATTGTTAGTATGAAATGAACGTTGAGATTGAAATTGCAGGCACTGCATGATAAGTATAATTATAATAATCTCGCTTGTCTTGTGGGAGAATGACCATGTTCGTGAACCGCACCTCTGAATTAGCGTTATTGGAAAAGCACTACAATTCCAACCGTGCTGAATTATTTGTTCTCTATGGCCGCCGCTGAGTTGGGAAAACAGAATTGCTGGCGCATTTTTGCAGGGGCAAACGCCATGTATTCTTTGTGGCCGATCAGGTCTCAGAACAGATCCTGCGTGCCAACCTTTCTGCCGCAATCAACGTGGTGATTTTCGGTGTGGGGCAGGTCAGCGCTGTCTACAATACCTGGGATGATCTTTTTGGTGCGCTTGCGGGACAGGCACAATCCGAGCGACTCATCGTTGTTCTAGATGAATTTCCTTACCTGGTTGCTGCTTATCCTCCCTTAGGTTCCATTCTGCAGCGTATTTGGGATCATTCTCTCAAAAACAGCCAGCTCATGCTCATCCTGAATGGATCGTATATCGGCATGATGGAAGAAACCATTCTGGGATACCAGGCTCCTTTATATGGCCGCCGTACAGCGCAATATTTATTGGAACCACTTGATTTTCTAGATGCGCGGCAGTTTTTCCTGCCCTATGATCCAGATGAAAGTCTTCGAACGTATGCTGTCTACGGCGGCACCCCAGCTTAGCTGCAAACCATCGGCCCAAACGTATCTCTCGAAACCAATATCCTGGCAGGAATATTGGAGCGGGGTTCTATCCTTTACGATGAAGTCCGTTTCGTTTTGCAGCAGGAGCTTCGTGAGCCTCGCAATTATTTTGCTGTCATGCAGGCCATCGCCTCTGGCAATACCCGGCAGAACGAGATCAAGCTGGCCGCCGGATTAGACAATATTGCTCCCTACCTCGAAACATTACGAGAGCTTCACCTGGTCGAGAGAAGCGTTCCGGTTACTGAGACTCAACCTCACAAAAGCCGCCGGGGTATCTATCGTCTCAAGGATAATTATGTGCGCTTCTGGTTCAGGTTCGTTCTTCCAAATCGCTCCCAGCTCGAACGCGGTGCCGGTCAAATCGTTTACGAATCAGCTATTCGCACAGAGCTTGACCACTTCACATCGCTTATCTTCGAGCAGGTGTG
>JADHTJ010000050.1 GCA_016785015.1 Anaerolineales bacterium | reverse complement strand
CATACTTCGAGATCAGCCACTTGAAGCAGCTTTACCGCCAGGGCTGGTTGCAGCGGGGTGTTTCCCCTGATAGCTGTGAGAGTGTTGCTGAACACACCTTTGGAGTGGCACTATTGGCTTTCCTGCTTGCCGATACGCATTATCCTGATTTGGATGCGCTAAAAGTATTGCGCATGGCTTTGATCCACGATTTCGGTGAGATCTACGCCGGTGATATTACGCCCGGAGACAATATCCAGCCTGAGGAGAAGAATCAACTTGAAAGGGTGTCCGTGGAGCAAGTGTTTGGCAAGCTGCCTGGCGGGAACGAATACATCCAACTCTGGGAAGAATATGAATCTAACACTTCACCTGAAGCGCAGTTCGTTCGACAGGTCGACAAACTTGAGATGCTGCTGCAGGCCAGCATTTATGAACACCAGGGCTGGGAAAATCTGGGCGAGTTTTTTGACTGCACAAATGCCAGGATCACCCTACCCGAACTAACCCACTTGGTTGAGTGCCTGGAAAGAAAGTGAAATCTACCCATAAACCTACCTAAAGGATGACACCATGATTGAAGTTGCGATAATGCTCGAAGGACAAAACGGATTGACCTGGCCGCGCTGGCAGCGACTGGCTAAAGCCACAGAAGATTTGGGATTTGCCGGGTTGTACCGCTCGGACCACTACACGAATGCCAGCCCACCTGATATAGAATCATTGGAGTTATGGACCTCGCTGACCTGGCTAGCCAGTCACACCAAGCGCATTGAATTTGGACCCATGGTGACCCCGCTGTCGTTTCGTGACCCGACAATGACGGCGCGCATGGCCGCGGCGGTGGATGACCTCTCTGGGGGTCGGTTGATCCTGGGCCTTGGTGCGGGATGGCAAGAACGAGAGCATACCAACTATGGCTGGGATTTATTGGATGTGCCCGGACGATTCGCTCGCTTCGAAGAGGGCATCGAGATCATTATGCGCTTGCTGCGCAACGATGAGACGTCGGATTTCCAGGGTGATTACTACAGCATCAAAGAGGGCATCTTGCTGCCGCGTCCCCACCGATCTGGGGGACCACCCATTTTGATCGGCGGCAATGGCCCTAAGCTGACTCTGCCGTTGGTGGCCCGTTTTGCCACTGAGTGGAATTCGATCTATTTACCCCTGGAGAAATTCCAGGAACTCAACACACAGCTAGAATCACTTCTGGACGCACAGGGACGCCAACCTGAAGAGGTGCGCCGCTCAATGATGACTGGCTGCGAATTTAGTGTGGATAAAAGAGAAGTCAAGAAAAAGGTAAAAGCGCGCACCAAAGGCAAGCTCTCTCCCAAGGAACTGCACGAACGCGGCTTGATGGTCGGCACTGCGGACGAGATCGTCGAGCAGCTAGGCGAACTAGCCGAAGCCGGTTTGCAGCGCGTCATGCTGCAATGGCTCGATCTAGATGATGTAGACGGATTAGAAGCTTTGGCAAAGGGCGTGCTGCCGCAGTTGTAAACTTCACAAGTGACAGTCACTTTTGTTTATTACGCTTGAAAATACAGCAAGAAGTGACTGTCACTTGCAAAATCCTTGACAAGCCCATGCGGATTTGTTAGCATTGCGCCCGGTTATATTGAACCGATACAACTAAATATTTGGAGAATTAGCGGCTGGACCCCGAGCTATCGGGGTTACGAGGTAGAGGTTCCTCCCTTCGCAAGGAGTGCTAAGGACCTCACCCATCCCCTCCCCAGCCCTCCCCTTCCCTCTCCTCGCAGGAGAGGGAAGGGGAGGGTGCCCGTAAGGTCGGGTGGGGTAGGGTGATGTCCAAAAATCGAGCAGATCAGCGGATGCCTCTGAAGCCCCACCATGGGCTTCGTTTCTCCCTTCCGAACGAGTTGGTGACTGAAAACCACCTGGCAACAGGTGAGACAAGGCCCCAACATCGGTACAGGTTTCCCTGTTTTTAAGGAAGGGCTTGCCATAGCTAATCAAAGTTTACATAGGCACGCCCTGGCGTGCCTATTTGTTTTAACGCAGATTGCGAAAAGGAAGTCTTATGGCTCATATTTTTCAAATCAACATCTCTGATGGGGGCGTTCCTAAGCTCCCGATTACTCAGGCAGAAGTATCAGCTTTAGGCGTTAAAGGAGACCGCCAAAGGAATACAAAACATCATGGGGGACCTGATAGAGCGTTATGTCTCTTTTCGCTTGAACACATACTCGGTCTTCAAGCCGAAGGAAATCCCATCTTCCCAGGGGCTTCCGGAGAGAATATCACTATTCAAGGGCTGGATTGGCCTACACTATTGCCCGGTGATCAATTTCAGTTAGGGGATGAAGTGATCATCGAACTAACCAGCCATACCGTACCTTGTCACAATCTAGAACCCTATTTCCAAGAAGGTAAATTTAGCAGAATATCTCAAAAAACACATCCCGGATGGGCGCGTTTTTACGCTCGCGTGCTGCAACCTGGATCGATTGGCATTGGTGACCGTGTCACCAAGCTAAAGGAGAAAGAAAATGTCTGATCAGGAACGAGGGGCCAAGATCGAATCCTACGGCCAGGCTTTTGGTTTGCTCAAAACGGCCATGGATCGCTTCCCAAAGGAGTGTTGGAATTACCGTCCGGCAGCAGATCGCTGGACGATACAGGAAATCATCATTCACATCACAGATAGCGAAGCCAACAGCTATGTTCGCTGTCGCAGATTCATCTCTGAACCGGGGAGAGATCTGATGGACTATGATGAAAATAAGTGGGCCAAAGATCTCAATTATGGGGAGCAAAGCACACAGGTTTCGTTGGAACTTTTCCGCTGGCTGCGAAGATCGTGCTACGATCTGATCAAGACGCTGCCTGACGAAGTTTGGAGCCACGAGGCCAATCACCCTGAGAATGGCACCATGACCATGGATGATTGGCTGGATACGTACGAAAGTCATGTGCGCGATCACATCGCCCAGATGGAAGAAAACTATCAGCATTGGAAAGAATATGGCAACAACTAATAGTTATCAACGCTACCATATCGATACGATACCGACCCCCGATTTCGTGCCCTGGCCGAACAAATTTGATGTGAAAGTGAATCGTCCACAATTGGCTAAATTACTCATCAGCGAGATCATCCACTTGAAGGGCGATATGAAAGCCGTCACCAGCAGGCCTTGTATGTACGGTACTTTTTCTGGCCCTATTGGCGGTTTCGCACCCAGACCCGAGCATTGTGTTGGCTGCTTGCGTTGTACGGTTCAGCACCCCAAAATGGTGACTATCACGCGCAATGCGGATCGAGAACGCTTGGGCGATTCCTATTTCACATCCGCTTATGTCGATGCAGTTTCTTATGAAGCGGATACTGGCAGCATTCCCGTGAAAGGCGCGGGGTACCGCGGCAAGTTTGGCGGTGAAGGCTGGGACGGCATGTGGACAGATATGTCCGAGATTGTGCGCCCAACGCGGGATGGCATCCATGGACGGGAGTTCATCTCCACCGTCGTGGACATCGGCGAAAAGCCCAGCTACCTGATCTTCAACGACAATGGTGAAATCACCAGCGCAAAGCCGCGCATTCTTTCGATACCTGTACCTTTCATTTACGATGCACCACCAGCATCGGCAGCTTCGTCAACCCTCAATGAGATTCTGGCACGGGCAGCAAGCGAGACCCAGACTTTGGCTGTGATGCCAATAGATGGTGATGAGTGGTCAGTGGTCAGTGATCAGTTGCCAGTTCAGAGCATCGTCCCACTTATTAAATTGGGTGATGAGAGCACAATCGAGCATCTCGGCTTCACACCGAGTATGGTCGAAATCGACATCTCAGATGATCCAAATTCAAATTTCCAAAATCTAATTTCGAGCATCCAATCTCAATTCCCCGACACCATCATCGCCGTTCGCCTGCCTTATGATGATCCTGATAATTTGCTAAAACTCTACGAAATAGGGGTGCGAGTCTTCCATCTGTTTGCTGATTTCCATGGAAGAGGGCAAGATGGTCGCTTCGTGTTGGATCTGATCCGTGAAGCACATCTAACCTTCGTGGAGGCTGGCACTCGTGATGAAGTCACCTTGATTGGCAGCGGTGGCATCATTGCTGCGGAACATGTGCCCAAGGCTATCATCACAGGCTTGGATCTGATTGCTTTAGATACGCCGCTTTTGGTAGCCTTGCAAGCCCAATTCGAGGGCGATTGCGCCAACCGAAAGACCAGTCAATTTGCGATGCCTAAGAATTTGCCATTGGACTGGGGCATCCAACGTCTTAAAAACTTAACCGCTACCTGGCGTGACCAGCTTCTAGAAATTTTGGGGGCGATGGGGTTACGCGAAGTCCGGCGACTGCGCGGAGAAATAGGGCGCGCGATGTTCCAGGTTGATCTTGAACGTGAAGCCTTCGCGGAGATCGAAGGCTATCTTGTGGAAGCAGGAGACTAAACCATGACAGAAGAAATTCAAGTTCACCTTCCTGCCATAGAAAAGCATGTCGAACATTTACGCCAGGGATTCAGTTACTGGCCTACTTTGGAAAACGGCATGCCACCAGCCCTTGGCGACTACCGCTGGCCGGCCGAATTAATTCTCTCGACCTGGTATCAGGCTGGAACCGGCGAACCCCCCGTGAACGAATTAGAGTATCGCAGCGGAGACTCTGGCGGCGGCTTTGACAAACTCGACTTCAAATTTTTGCCTGAAGGGGACCAGTTGCCCCCGGATGCTGAGGTCGATCTAGCCATTCCACTCAATAGTAGTGGTTTTGGCCGGGAAATTGAGATCGCGGTGCCCTGGTATGGTGGCGGCATGTCCTTTGGCTCGGTCAGCGAGCAGGTCATGCTGGCCCGATCCATGGCTGCTAAAGAATGGGGCACATTTACATGCACAGGCGAGGGTGGTTACCCAGATTCTCTGGTCGAATTCAAAGACCACATCATCACCCAGATTGCCACAGGGATGTTCGGCGTGCGCGAAGAAACCATCCAGCATGCGCCGATTGTGGAATTCAAATACGCCCAAGGGGCAAAGCCAGGACTGGGTGGTCACTTGCTCGGAGATAAGACCACCGTCACCGTTGCCAAAATGCGCGAAAGCGTCCCTTGGGTGAGCCTGTTTTCACCTTTCCCATTCCACTCAGTCTACTCAGTGGAAGACCATCGCAAACATGTTGACTGGGTTAAAACAATCAACCCTGAAGCGCTAGTTTCAGTGAAGGTCTCCACGCCCACGGATGTGGACATGGTCGCTGTTGGTAGCTTTTACGCAGGCGCCCATATCGTACACCTGGATGGCTCATACGGGGGAACCGGCGCAGCACCTGAGATTGCCAAGAAGAATATCGCCATGCCCATCGAGTTCGCTATTCCCAAGGTACACAAATATCTACAGAGCGAAAATATCCGCGATGAGATCACAGTGATGGCTTCTGGCGGTGTGCGCACGGCCTACGATATTGCCAAGGCCATCGCTCTCGGCGCAGATGGAGTTGTTTTGGGGACGGCAGAGTTGATTGCCATTGGCTGCACGCGCTGCTCCAACTGCGAGCGCGGGCGCGGTTGCCCCTTCGGACTGACGACCACTGATCCCGAACTTTCGCTGCTGATCGATCCGCAATGGGGCGCCAAGCGCATCAGCAATTTGAACGCATCCTATGCCAAGCAACTGCGTGATATTCTGCGTCGGCTGGGCTTGAAGAGTATCCGCGATCTGCGCGGCAGAACCGACCTTTTGGTATACCTAAACACCTGATTACCGCAGAGCCGCAGAGAGCGCAGAGAATTAATTTCAAAAACTCTGCGTACTCCGCGTCTCCGCGGTGAATACGAGTGAACAAATGACTCAAATCACTATAGAAAAAATACTCAATTCACGTAAAGGGCTAAAACCAGAATTTATCATCAACCGAGAGCAAGCGGCCGAGGGTGGCTGCGGGGTGATCGGCATCGCCTGCTCTGAGAAGATCGCTGGGCGGCATTTGCTGCAAGCGCTGACCCAGATGCGCAACCGCGGCAACGGCAAGGGTGGCGGCATCGCCGCTGTAGGCCTGGTGCCAGAAGAGTTTGGCGTCAGCAAGCAGGTCATGGAGGAAGATTATCTCCTGGCAGTGGCCTATCTGGACCCCGCGTACCGGGCCGAGGTGGAGAACTCACACATTCACCCCATCTTCGAGATTGACCACATCCGTGAGCAGGCACATATCGGGGATTACCAATCTCTGGAGGGGCTGGACGTTCCACCTCCAGAGGTGATTCAGTACTTTGTGCGGGTCAAAGCCGAGGTTGTGGATTCCTTCCGAGACGAACTCAACATGCCAGATGCTTCTCAACGTGAAGTCGAAGACGAGATCGTCTACCAAAACACTTATCGCCTTAATACGGCTTATTATGCATCGACCGGGGAGACGCGCGCCTTTGTGCTTTCCCATGGCAAAAACCTTTTGGTGCTCAAAATGGTCGGCTATGGCGATGACGTGGTGCGCTATTACCAGCTCGAAGACATCTCCGCCCATGTATGGATTGGGCACCACCGCTATCCCACCAAGGGGCGCGTCTGGCATCCCGGCGGAGCGCATCCCTTCATTGGCATGAATGAAGCCCTGGTGCACAACGGCGACTTTGCCAACTATGCCTCGGTCAGCGAGTATCTGGCGCAGCGCAACATCTACCCGCTCTTCCTGACCGATACTGAGGTCTCGGTGCTGGTCTTCGACTTACTGCACCGCACCTACGACTACCCTTTGGAGTATGTGATCGAATCGTTAGCCCCCACCACCGAACGTGACTACACGCAGTTGCCCGAGGACAAGAAACGCGTCTACGGCGCGCTGCAAGCCACGCATATGCACGGCTCCCCAGATGGGCCCTGGTTCTTCCTGATCGCACAGTCCCCGCCCAAAGGCATGGGCTCAGAGGCTTACCGGCTGATCGGCATCACAGATACTTCCATGCTGCGTCCGCAGGTTTTCGCCCTGCAGCAATCCAGCCAGGATGGACCGGCGATCGGTTTTGCAGCCTCAGAAAAACAAGGCATTGATGCGGCATTAGAGAGCCTGGCAGTTGAAGACAAGCGCTTTTGGACGCGCGCCGACCGCTACTGGAACGCGCGCGGCGGCAGTCACACTGACGGCGGCGCATTCATCTTCAGCGTCACCCCAAATGGCGCCGGCGCCAAGATGGTTTGTACGGACAAGTTTGGACGTGACGTCAGCGTTGATACGTCAAGAGCACCCATAAAGGATTTGAACGTTGAAACGTTGAAACATGCAAACGTTCAACTACCCAACCTTGAATCGATGAAACTGCTTGAGTGGTTTGTTGAATTGATTCCCAATTGGACGTATGACGATCTGACATCGAATTTAGATGCCCTGGTTAGCATTGATCCCTTGACTGCCATAGAGACCCTGACGTTATTAATGGATCGTCGCTATCCAACAGGAAATCTGCGGCGCAGCAGTTTGCTCTCTCTCTATGATGAAACCCTCAATCGGGTGTTTGGGTTGATTGCCGAATCCCCAGGGGCAGGATTTGCCTTCATTGAGGCCTCAACAGCTCTCCCCCAGTCTGCCGCGCCCGATCAAACCGCACTGATCGATGCCAAAGGTTATCCACCCGAAGGAGATACCTCCGTCGCTCGCATTATCGTAAACCTCTATAAAAGCGGATTCCGCAAGTTCATCGTCAACAATGCGCGCGGCCACCGCTTCATCGGCAACGGGTTTGGTTCTGACTCACAAGGTGTGCGCATCGACGTTTACGGATCATCGGGCGACTACCTGGCATCGGGCCTAGACGGCGTGGAGATGTACGTGCACGGCAACGCTCAGGATCAGTTGTGCCAGATCATGAAATCTGGCAAATTGGTGGTATATGGCGATGTTGGCCAGACCTTCGGCTATGCAGCCAAAGGCGGCGATGTGTATATCTTGGGCAATGCCGCCGGGCGGCCGATGATCAATGCTGTGGGTAAGCCGCGCGTGGTGATCAACGGCACCTGCCTGGATTACCTGGCCGAATCTTTCATGGCTGGCGACCCACACAACGGTGGGGGTTTCGTGATACTCAACGGCATTCAGCTGACCGATGACGGCGAATTGATTGAATTGGAATCGCCCTACCCGGGTGGAAATTTGTTTTCCTTAGCTTCAGGCGGCGCGATCTTCGTGCGTGACCCCCAAGGTAAACTGACCGATGACCAGCTCAACGGTGGCGAGTTTGCTCCATTAGATGATATGGATTGGGAGTTAATTCGGCCGCACTTAGAAGAGAATGAACGTCTGTTTGGAATCTCCATTGAGGCATTGTTGAATGGTGCTGCGCCCACAACCGTGTACCGCAAGATCATTCCGCAAGCGGTGCGCGCCTTGCAAGCTGAAGAGGCTTGGGTGGGCGGGCATTAATCTATGTCAATTTTCGATTTATCCAAATGGTTCATCTAATATGCAATAAAATTAGTTGTCATTGCGAGGAGGCGTAGCCGACGAAGCAATCTCCTTACAAAGATTTAGAGGGGTCAAACAAATGGTGGTGAAATGGTTGTAGGTGCTGTCTTCGAGAGCCTCAGACAGCGGGGGTTACAGAGGGCTGAGGTTCTCGAAGCCCAGCTTTCTCAAAGTTGATATTTTGAGCACCACGAAAATCACCACTCCCCTGGCCCAAATTTCTGCAACTGTGTGCCAAGTCTCACGTATAATAGGGTGAAAGAATAAGTGATTAATAATTTAAGGAGCAACAAAATGAAAAAACTCAATTCTATTATTCGATGGTTGGTGCCATTCGCATTGGTATTGGTACTCAGCTTTGGCTTCGTGGGTTCTGCACAAGCCTTCGAGTTCATCGACAATGCAGATTTGCCGGCTGGCGAAGTGATCGATGATGATCTGTTCATCGCTGGCGATAACATCGTCATCGATGGCACGGTCAATGGTGATCTTTTCGCTTTCGGCCAGAACATTGAATTCAATGGCGTAGTGAATGGCAGCCTGATCACTGGCGGGCAATTCATCGAGATCAATGGTGAAGTAGCTGGCAGCGTCTACGTGGGCGGTAACGCTGCCACGGTTGGTTCGTCAGCATCTATAGGGCGAAACTTCTATTTTGGCGGATTCAGCCTCGATGTTGCAGATGGCGCTCAAATCAACCGTGATCTAGCTTTTGGCGGGTATCAAGCCTTTTTGAATGGAGCAATCGGTAGAGATATTTACGCTGGTGCGGGGGCCCTGGAGATTGGCGGCGCTGTTGGTGGTGATGTCAACGCCGATGTTGGTGACCCCGATGAAAGTATGCAGACGATGCCTTTCTTCTCCTTCATGCCTGCTGGATCGCCGGCAGTGGTTTCCCCTGGTTTGCGTATTTCCGATAGCGCCAAGATCGGCGGCAGTGTGAAATACACCAGCAATAAAGATCAGTCTGCGGATATTGAAACCACTCCTGGTGGCGGGATCGTGCATAGCACACCCGTTCCCGATGCTGATATCCAATACGATCAGCCTACACAGGTTGCACCTACAGTGAATGTAGGTCGCTGGCTACTGCAACGCGCGCGCGAGTTTGTCACCCTATTAGCCTTGGGTGCTCTGGTTTTGTGGCTGATCCCTGATCTGCTCAACAAAGTCATCAACAAAGCGACATCTGAACCACTGCCTTCCACTGGCTGGGGTTTGGTGACTGTGATCGGTGGATACGTTGGCGCGGCAGTTCTGGGAGGCCTGGTGTTGGCTCTGGCAATCTTCTTTGGGGTAATAACCCTGGGCGGATTGGGACGCACCATCACAGGCGTAGGTTTCTCAAGCATTGGTCTTGCTATGGCCGTCTTCGTCCTGTTGGTGACCTATGGATCGAAACTGGTGATCGCCTTTTGGATTGGTAAGTTTTCCTTAAAGAAAACATTCCCGCAGTTTGCTGAGTCTAAAGTCTGGCCTTTAGTGTTGGGCGTGGTGATTTATGTGCTTCTGCGAGCAATCCCCGTACTGGGCTGGATCATCGGCGTAGTCGTGACCCTGATCGGTCTGGGCGCTATGTGGCTGGTCTTCCAAGATTGGCGCAAGCCTGCTGCTCTCGAAGCAGAGGCAGCCTAATTGAGGGCTCAGAACAGGAGGCGATGATGACGGCTAAAAGAGGTACTTTACGGCGCTCACGTCGAGATCGCGTTGTGGCGGGTGTGTGTGGGGGGCTGGCAGAATTCTTTGGGATCAGTGCCTTTTGGTTCCGCCTGGCCTTCCTGATCGCCCTGATCCCTGGCGGCATCCCAGGCATTGTGCCTTATATTGTCCTGTGGGTGGTGATCCCGAACAATTAATCAAAAACCTTTAGGGTTTCAAAGCCCTAAAGGTTTGATAATAAAGACTAACCGATGCTTCAAGGAGTTAGTCAAAGAGACCCGGTTTCTTTATCGAACCGGGTTTTGTGTTATTTCAAATTCACGCGCCATGGCGATACGCTTGCTTATGGCGGGGTGGGAATGTAACAACCACTCAACCCAAGGCTCAGGATCAACGTCGGATAAATTTTGATTGGCCAATCTTGTGAAGGCGGAGATGAAGGCAGAGCTTTGCTTAGTGGTCTCCAAGGCATACGTGTCGGCCATGCGCTCGCGGCTCCGTGACCAGGCATTGCCCAGCGGCATAGTAACAAAGCTGAATGCGCCCAACACGAGGCCAAACAGCGGAAGGGCGGCGATATCAGCGGCGCTCTCGAAGCCAAAGAAATTCACACCCCAATTCAACCCGAGAGATGCCAGGTAGAGCCCCACCAACGTGGTCACAGAGCTGATCATGATTCCAAGAGGGATATCTTTATTTACATGATGAGCCAACTCATGAGCCAGTATGGTTTCGATCTCATCAGATGTGAACTCATCGATCAGGGTATCGCCAAGGATGATACGGCGGCTGTTGCCGATGCCAGTAAGAGCGGCGTTGGCTGCCTTAGTGCGGCGAGACATATCAAATTTATAGACACCGTTAACTTTTGTATTTGCACGCTCAGCCAGTGTGAGCAGACGTTCGACCAGGTCCGCATGCTCATCTTCTAGAGGAATGAATTTATAAAAGATTGGGAAGAGTAAGATTGGCGCCAAATTGGTTAGCAATACGTTGAAAACCAGCAAGAAGCCCGCTGCCCATAACCACCAGGTTATCGGATTTCCGCGCAGAATGGCATAGATCACTTCTAAGAGCAGCAGCCCGATTGGACCCGAAACCAGGATACCCTTGATCTGGTCAGTAATCCAACCTTTGAGAGTCTGGTTGGACTGTTCGAAGCGGTGCGGTAAAACAAAACCGGTGTAATATGAGAGCGGCAGAGTCAGCAGCGAAATTACAGCCCCAAAAACGATTCCAAAACCAGCCACAAGGAGCCAATCATTGGATGTCCATTGGAGCAAGTAATCCTTGAGATCCAATGACCAACCAAGCCCAAGCCAGGCCAAAACGTAAAGAATCCCTATGATCAGGTCGACCAGCATAAAGCGGCGCGATATTTTGGCATATTCCTTGGCGCGTTCTTGACGTTGAGGATCTAGGGTGACATCTTCCATGATCTATTCTTCTTCATCCTCTCTAACAACAGTTTCATATATGGGCAGGATCACATAGAAGGAGCTCCCCGGGTTGCGGCTTTCATCATAACCAGAGCTCTCCGCCCACACACGCCCACCATGCGCCTGTACAATGCCACGCACGATGGCTAATCCCAAACCGGGGCCGCCACCCTTAAATTTAGTTTTCCCTGTAGAGTGCAAAGCAAGATCGCCAGTCTGGTAAAACTTAGTGAAGATCAATTCTTTGTTGCGAGGATCTATGCCAATGCCCGTATCCTTGACCTGGATTTCAACCCCGCCTCTGGGAAATTTTACGAGGCCTTTTTTAAGGTGTCGGCCGGAAATCGTGATCAGGCCTTCATCGGGGGTGTATTTAACTGCATTGCTAATCAGGTGCTGGAAAACTTTCGTCAGCGCATCGGGGTCACCCAAAACGGAAGGCAGGTCATCGACATTCCTATCGATGAGCACTTTCAGCTTGCGTTCGCGGAAGGTCGCAGCAAATTTGCGACAAACATTCGAAATCACAGGTTCAAGTTTGACAGAATCAGCTTGTAAGGCCAGCTCTTGGGTATCGATCTTGGCAACTTCGAGCATGCTATCGACAATCTCATGTAGCCGCTGAGCGCCATCCACAACGCCTTCGAGCGCATTGACATAGGCCGGATTGGATTTCAATTCCGGTGCATCCAGCAGCATCTGACTATACCCGCTGAGCACTGTAAGAGGCGTGCGCAATTCATGCGAAGCTATACTGATAAAGTCAGACTTAGTACGGTCGAGGCGCTTCAGTTTGCTGTGGCCATCTTCCATTGCCGAATATGCGCGGCGAAATTCCGTATTAACGCGCATCAGGCTTTCCACCAAACGAGCATTCTGCAATGCTACTGCGGTCTGGTCGGCCATAGAACATAGTAACTCGATATCATCTGATAAATATGAGGCACCCGAAGCTTTGGGACCCAGGGCCAGCAACCCCACCCATTCATCTTGGGCGTGGATAGGTACATAGATATCCATCGAGACGCGGGTAAGCCATTGGCGGGTATCTGCCTGAATCGATTGATAACGCGGCAGCATATCGATCTCTGCCCTGGTGAGGGCACGGCGATCTTTGTCCCAAGCAGAGGCCAAGGCCGATTCTGATGGCATGAAACCTGTCAGCGAGGCATCTTTTCTTTTGCGACCTTGTTGTACGCGGAAAACTTTCTTCCCATCAGGGCTAACTTCCAACTCGACCAAAAAGAGCAAGCCTCGATCGACACCTAGCAAATCGCGCACCATATCTACAACCACTGCGGATAGTAATTCCAAATCGAGGATGTTGCTAATATTCTGGCTGTACTCCCGCAAAATCCCTGAAAGATCTTGCTCCTCCCCGAAGAATAAGCGGTCAACCCATTTACCGAGTCTCTTGAGCAATGGGTTAATTATGCCAATGATCAACAACGCCAGGATTGCAGCAGCAAAGAATAGATCAGTCTGATAATAACTAGAAAGCAGAAACTGAATCAAAATAAAACTCAAACTATAGGCGCCGAATTGTAGAATCAGGTACAACCCCTTATTGATCAAACCACGAAGTGCGATGCCTAAATGTGGAAGTCGGGGGGTTATTACAACATAGGCGATTGTTAACACGCCCACGAGAGCAACTATACTTCCAATATGCACTTGAGACGCAAAACTAAACCCATTTCCGATCAGAAGCACCCCTAAGCCAAGTCCAAAGATAAACAGACGATTGCGAATTGTGGGAAAACTGGCATGTTGATAACTCTCAGCAATCAGTCGAATGGTCAACCCGGTAGCAATTAACCAACCCAGCAAAATCCAGGCCAACAACAAAATCTCGAAATTGAGTTCTAGTCCTAAAATTTTGACCCCAAATTTTTCAATTCCAGGGATAAACAATGCTCCAACTGCCAGTAGGTACCACGCACCCCCTATTAAATCTCCTCGCCAAAACTGCATCTCTCTTCGGGCAACCTGGGCACTGATATATCTCAATAATAACGAGCCCAATAAAATTCCAGATCCAGGCCAAAACGCTCCTGCCAGTCCAGGTAAGAAATTCAAGAAATTATATTCGCCATATTTGAGCACCAACACGGCTTCAAGAAACATATAAATTATGATGAATATATTTAGATGACGAGCCAGATCGCTTAGCAAACCGCGTTGGCTGATCACAATAATCAGTAAGATCAGAAAAATAAGCGCGCTAATGATGTGTATCAGCGAAAAAATATCAAATACCATAGATGGGATTATAGCTCAATTATTGTGTTTCATTAGTTGGGAATGGTTAGGGAATCACCCCCATCATTTCTAAAATTACTCAACACGCTCAATCTCGAACACAACTGGCCTAAAGCCATCTGTGCAGCAGGCCACAACTACCCCCAGGTGTTTTGCCAACTCGAACTTCTTCTTGATATCATCCCAAGCCCACTCACAAAATCCATCCGGCATCACATCCCAGGTCTCAATAGGGAACACTTGTCTATCGCGAAAGATATCACACGGAGCCACTGTCTCGTGCTGGTATTGATCGATGAGATCTTGGTTGACCATCCTTTTCAGAACAGTGATCTTTCCTTTTTTCATAATAAGCCAAAACCCTTTCTAAGGTTACCAATATCGGAGCAAGAAATTCGATGGATAGCGCTTCTTTAATCTGCCATAAAACATACACAATGGATAAAGAACTGCCAACCCAAGCAGCCAATAAGGATACATTTTTGGGATACTCGTTCCTTGCGGAGTCAGCACAGCGCCTATCGCAAGATATAAATATAAGTGCACAACATAGAAGAATAACGGAACACGGCCAAAAATAGCCAACGGTTTTAACCACCGAGATGCTCGGTCTGGCACAGCGTTGATTCCAGACAAGAGGATCAAATTCGCCCCCATGGCGAGCAAACTAAAAGCCATGCTCGGTGGATATTTAACCACATTGAGGAAATCGATCCAGCTATCCCCTGCCCTTGGTCTGATATTCCCAAAACCATCCCCCAAGCGGATAACAGCATACGCCAACAGGAAGATTATGCCCAACCAGAAAATATGTTTTGCAGTTTTTTGGGGATTGTCCTTCAACCAACTACCCACAAACATACCGAAGAAAACTAGCTCCAGCCAGGGCAAAACGGGATAATTCGACCAAATCTGCCAGGTGCCGCCACTGTAGACTGTCAGCAAGCCCCAAGGTTCATTCAAACCCCATTGGCCAGGAGCGGGGTGCAGCATTTCAGTGCCCAAGAATAGCACGCCAGCGATGGCCAGCCAGTGCCAAGGTTTTAGCTTCAATGTCAGGCTGGCAATGATCATCGCGCACCCCAAGGCAAAGAGCACACCGATATAGATCTCAGGAAATCTTTCCGGGCCTAGTTTCCAGGCCTGGTTCACTATGGTGAACTGGAGGAAGATCAATACCAGCCCGCGCAGCACAAAATGGCCGATAACCTGCCACTCGCTCCAGCCGCGCTGGCGCCGTGCTTGAACAAAAAGTACCATCCCCACGCCCATCAAGAAGAAAAATCCCGGCGCGGAAAGGTGTGTCACCAAGCGCGTGATGAAAGATAATGCATCCTGGTAAACTGGGAAATTGCCACCCCAATGCTCCCCCAAGGGATGGGCTTGCGCCACAAAATAATTGGCATGATCCAATGCCATTAGGAGCATGATCACGCCGCGCAGGGCGTCAATGGAAAGGTAACGGGAGTTCTTCGCATCCATAATTCTTCATTCTATTTACCCAAATTTACAATTCTGGGTTCGGAATTGGGACTACAGAATTCCCAAATATTCTTCCCAGGGCCCAACCAATCCCTTATATTGCCTCGCCATCACTTGCGTAATTTGCGACAGATGATCCAGATCGTGAACAACCCAAGTCGCCAACAACTGCTCCAGGTTGACTGGCCCCAACTCAGGATGAACGCCCGGTTTTAGGAAGTCGTCAGCTGCGAGCTTAAAGCTTTTCAACGCGGCAATATTTTCTGCACGCAATTTCTTGAATGTGGCGAGCAACTCGTCAAGCGACTGTGTTTGACTTTCTCCGAATTGCGCAAATCTGTCAAATGGTTCGAAGGTTTTGTCCGCACGATCAGAAAGGATGATACGGGCGCGCGGAATCCAGTCAGTATGCTCTCCATGGACAAAATGTCCCAAGATATCATAAGGACTCCATGTGTCTTCCCCTTCATTTGCAGATACCCATTCATCGGGCAAATCTCGAAGCCAAGACTCCAAAAGAAGGGGAGTCCGTTCAAGGATGGCAATACTGAGGTCAAGATCAAATTTCATGATGCTCTCCTAATGTAAGGTATTGATTGATGTTACGCAACCTAAAGAGAAATCTCCCGCTACGTATGCGTAACATGAGTTATTAATTTTATTGTGATACCTGATAGCTACCTAATACAATTTCGGCTTGTTGAAGACAACGTCCGACATCGCCCTCAAATGTGATTCGAAATAGCTGATCATAGATCACAAACTGAAGTTCTCCTTCCCCATTGTGAAAACTCTTTTTTGAAAATGGGTGATCTCCCAAGGATATCTCGTTTGTATCCAAAACCCAATTCATGGGTACACCGCCACCAAAGTTGAGTGAAAGATTGCAGCCCTCAATAATGTTGTGTGTTAATACAGGCCCACCCTCGTAATACAAAGGAATCATCTCATCAAATTGAGTTGATTCCCAGACAGAATTGTCAAATTGAATCTGAATCCTCCCAGCAGGATGATCGATGATCCAGGCATCAGCTGATACACTCACATTGAAAGGGATGGGTAAAGTGGTCTGCACGACAGGCTGTATGGCCGTCGCCGCCGGCAGCACGGTAGTTGTTAGGGTTGGGTCTAAAGTCACTGCATCAGAGAGTGTTGGCTCAATTTCCGTCGTCGATGTAAGTATTAACTCCTTGGTCGCTTTCCGAACATCGGCAGGTGCTCCAAAGCAGCCAGATAATACTATCATCGTAAAGAGCAACAATAACGCCAGACATTGAGGCACTTTCATCTCATGTTTCCCATTCCAACCTGTGATTGACCCCAGTATATTTCAAACGGAATCCCACTCGCTTATATAATCCGCGCGCATTCACATTCTCATCGCTGACTGTCAGTCCAACCTGAGGCATTTCCCTCTCCCCAAAGAACCAAGCCAAAGATATGTTGAGCAGCGCTCCACCAATACCTTGACCGCGAGCATCTTCCCTAACCCCAAGAAATTCGACATAGCCTTCATCTGCCCAAGGTTCGATAATGGCGTAGAGATAACCCAGAACATTCCCTTCTAACACATATACCCAAACCCGATGATTGTCATCCAACTGTTCGGTGATCTGTTTCCCGTTGTAGTAAGTTCTGGGGAAGATAATGTCGTGAAGATCAGCAAAACCGTCCTGCGTTCCTTCATCCAAAGGAATGCAATGGATCACTTTGGTCTGATATAACGGGCTTGACAACGAAGGTTGTGGAGCCACATATACATGCGAATGTCCTTTTCGCTCAAACCCAATCTGTTCATAAAATGATTGACCAACTGTATTTTCGATATTCAAAAAGGAATCCAGTCGGCAAATTGCAGAGGGCAGCGCAGCTCTGAGTTGGTCATACATTTTCGAGGCTATTCCTGCCAACGAGTTTTTTGAGAATGGACCCCGCAGCCAGCCACGCTGACCATCGCTCTCGAACTCACAACCCATCGCCCCGATAAGCTGATCGCTTTGCATGGCGATCACAAAGAGAATTTCACCGCTTTCATGCCATTTTTCCATCTCAGCGATCAAACTTTCGACGCTTTCCCCTGTTCCACTGTGGATGCACTGGGATTGGGGACTCTGATTGAGTTGATCAATCAATTTGGCGATGGCGGAGAAATCTTTCGGCTTGGCAATGTGAGTAGCAACTTTGGGCATTATGTGTTTCTCCAATTCTTACTTGATGGACAGCTCCAACCCAAAGGGGTCGATATCGAAAGAAATACTCTGACTGAAATTATCTTGATCACGCACAAATGCAAGGTAACCTTCAAGTTGATCCGCAAATGGCGGCACACAGGTATCATGAGCCAACGCCCAACCACCAACCTCTAGTTTGTCATAAAGCCCCTGCAACAAATCCAAATAGATGCCTTTGCCTAACTCTCTGCTGTCCACATCGAGGTAGATATAGTCAAAGGGCCCATCCAATTGCTCGACTATGTCCAATCCATCACCTGCAATAAATTCAATATGGTCCGTATGCTCTAATTGCGCAAAGTTTTCCAATGCGCTTTGCGTGACATCAGGATCAATATCGATGGCATAGAATTTCTCAGCGCCATATGCTGGTTGCGCTCCACAACTGGCACCCACAGCCCAAACCAAAGCATAGCCGTGATATGTTCCTAGTCCGATAGCGCGCTGTGGTCGTTTGAGCGCAGAGAGCAAGAACAACAGTCTTTCCATAACCGGCGTGATCGAGGTTCCAGGAATTTTGAATTTTTGTTTGACTTCCTTCTGAAAGGCTTCAAATACTTCTTCATCAAAACTCAAGTCTTTGGAAACAATTTCATTCTGTTTTAAGCACTCCAAAATAGCGCGGCTTGTTTCGGCGTCACCTACTCTACAAAGCCGAGTAAGAAAATCAAAATCTCGGTAGGCGACTTCGCTCCTCAATCTGTCGGGGGCGTTGAAATTAAACCACGCATCATCAGAGACAAGTCCGTCAGAGCGCATCCGCTCTAACGCTAGTTCGATTGATTTTTCTCCACAGCGAAACACTAAAGACATACTAACTCCTTCCCCATCTTAAATACGCTCTTTTATTGGCTTCACTCTCGCCCTTAAAGTACTGCGACTATTATTTTTGGTCAGGGCAATCGCATATGGATTTTCTCTCTGTGAAAATTCTTTCTGGGTCAGTAGCCCAACCCCTTCGACACGCTCAGGCCAAGCGCGTTGGGCGGATTCGATAAGATGTGTTTAGCCTGATTCAGCCGCCAACGCGGTTGGCTCCCTACCCAAAAGGATGTTTTGCGTGTTCTCACCCATAGCCGCTATTTCTAAATGCGATTGCTCTGTATTATTGGTTCAATTGAAATGGATATAAGTTTTAACTTTGGTAAAACTCAATGATTCAAATAATTCATGCAAAACATCCATCTTGACGAATCGACCACCTACGTTAATCGCCCCAAGGAAGACAAAATACTTGGTCATAATTTATTTTTATGGAAATAGGGGATACAAAATTGGCAGCGCAATCATCGTAACGATGAAGAGGAATATTGTCAACAGCACACCCACACGGGTGTAATCGAAGAATTTGTAGCCTCCCGGACCAAAAACAAGCACATTGGCCTTGTGTCCTACGGGGGTCAGGAAACTGGTCGCGGCGCCAATGACTACAGCCAGCGTAAAGGTCAGGTGATTGGCTCCTAAGCGGAGGGATGTGTCAAGTGCTATGGGCACAACCAGCACAATGGCAGCCGCATTCGACATAGGTTGTGTAATCAATGCTGCTAGAAGGTAGATCCCGCCAAGCACTGCCATCGGACCAAGCCCACCTACTGTACCAAGTAACAAATCGGCCAAATAACGAGCCGTACCGGTAGATTCCATAGCCATTCCAAGAGGGAGCATTCCAGCAACTAAGAATACCGTTCGCCAGTCAATGCTCTGGTAAGCATCTTCCATGGTTAGGCAGCCCGTCAGCACCATGGCTACCGCTCCAATGACCATCGCCAGGGAGATGTGGAACCCGGCGAATAATACCAATCCGATTACTAACAGCATCAAGGCAATCGCGATGGGCATTTTTCTCCTAAGTCTAGAAGATTTGGTTACTGGTTCTAACACCATAAAGTCATTTTTGACATTCAGTCCGGCCAGTCGGTGACGAGGCCCCTGCAACAAGAGAGCATCGCCAAATTCCAACTCGATACTTTGTAACCTGCGAGTAAGCACTTCACCCTGGCGATAAATTGCCAGGACATTGAAGCCGTAGCGGTCACGAAATTTGATGGAGCGCAGGCTGCGTCCTACCATAGTTGAGCGCGGCCCCAACGTGGCCTCGACAACATGGGCACCTTCATCATCCAACTCGTCTAGCTGGATGTGGGGTTCCGTCTCTATGGTCAAACCCAAATCATCTTTCGCCCGCATTAGATTTTCAACATTCCCCTCCAACAACAAGATATCACCGGGCTCAATACAAGTGTCGCGATCCAGCGAGGTGATTTCAAGCTCATCTCGGATGATAGCGATTACGGTCAAATCGAAGTCCACACCTAAACGTGATTCAAATAGTGTTTGGCTCGCCAAGCTGCCATCGGGTAGAACTAACACTTCACTAATATATTTACGTAAATCTTGGGTGGCTTTTTCTTCGCCAGGCGCTTGGCGTACGGGCAATAAATGACGCCCGATGAACACCATATACAAGATACCTGTTACAAAAACAATTGAACTGATGATCGTGAAATCAAAAAATCCAAAGGTTGGAAGCCCATTTTCTGCTACGATACTCGTTGCCAGAATATTGGCGGGCGTACCAATTAGAGTCAAAGAGCCGCCCAAGAGCGAAGAGAAAGATAATGGAATTAGCAATTTCGATACTGGCACCTTGGTCTGCCGAGAAATGCTGACCACGGCCGGGAGCAGCATCGCTGTGGCGCCAACGTTGTTCATGAATGCAGAGATGATCCCACAAGCAATCATTATCACCGCGATCAATCGCGTCTCATTATTGCCAGACAATCGTAAGATAAATTTCCCTAAGACGTCGGCAACACCGGTTTTGAATAATCCCCCGGAAACAATATAAACTGCCCATACCGTGATCACCGCCGGGTTAGAAAAACCAGCAAAAACCTCCTCGGGGGCGATCAAGCCTGTCAGGGCTACGGTTAGCAAAACGATCAGAGCAACTACATCGACGCGAAACTTATCGATGGCAAACAGTACCAACGCGCCGACTATGATGGAAAGAGTTATGGCAATTTGTGTTGTCATTTAATTTCCTTTTACATACAATTTTACATTATAGCATTTAACTGAAACCATTCTTGTTTCCCTACCCCATACGCGGTATAGTAAGCCTTTGTAACTATTAGGACACATCATGACATCAACACGCCTCACCACCCCACCCCAAGAAAAAAAATCCAGTTTCAAACTCGGCCAAGCACTCACCATCGTCAGCGGACATTTTGTCCATGACACGTATTCGGCATTTGTCGCGCCGCTACTGCCCCTCATCATCGAGAAATTCACGCTGACATTAGCTCAAGCAACCCGGCTGACGGCCTTAATCCAGCTTCCTTCAATTCTCAACCCCCTTATAGGGTACGCTGCAGACAAAATCAGTCTGCGTTATTTCATCATTTTCGCGCCAGCAACAACAGCTACGCTGATCGGAGTGATGGGTTTAGCTCCCAATTATTTATCCCTGTCATTTCTGTTCTTATTGATCGGTTTCAGCACAGCCGCCTTCCACGCCCCTGCCCCGGCGATGATCGCCCGCATTTCAGGAAAGCGCATCGGCATGGGGATGAGCCTGTTCATGGCTGCCGGCGAGCTAGGCCGCACGCTCGGGCCAATTATTGCGATTTCTGCTGTAGCCGCCTGGAAACTCGATGGAATTTACCGACTGATCGTGATTGGCTGGGCTTCGTCCTTTGTGTTACTGTGGCGTTTCAGCAAAGTTTCAAGCAAAGCCCATCTCAAAAAACCAGGCAGCCTGCGAGCGTTGATCCCCACCATTCGCCTTTTTTGGCTACCGTTACTGGTCATCACTATTGCGCGATCATTCTTAACAGCCAGTATCACCACTTTGTTGCCCACATTCCTCAAAGGCGAAGGGGCCACGCTGGCCATGGCTGGAATATCGTTAGCAATATTGGAGGCAGCTGGCGTAGTCGGCGCGTTAGTCAGCGGGACAATCAGCGATCAAATCGGTCGCAAGCCAGCCCTACTGGTTCTTTTCTCTGCATCGGCGATATTGTTATTTGTGTTCTTGGGAACACAGGGCTGGTTCATGTATCCCGTGTTGCTACTTTTGGGTTTTGCTAGTCTAGCCCCACAACCTGTGCTACTAGCCCTGGTTCAAGATCAGTTCGCACAAAACCGCGCCACAGCCAATGGTTTCTATATGTCAATGAGCTTCCTGGTGCGCTTTGTAGCCCTTAATCTCTTGGGGTTGGCGGGCGATGCCTGGGGACTTCGAATAACCTTTTCGATTAGTGGAATCATTTCGTTGATTGCAATTCCGGCAATTTTAATGCTGCCAAAACTTTCTAAGCCAAACGAATCTGACGAAGATATGGGGAAAGTTGGTGAGGGGTTAGAATGACATCTACTACGCCCAAACCAACTCCAATACCCATGCGCCGCGTCCTGAAGACCTGGCTGCCCCTGGCGGGGAGTTGGCTCCTGATGGGTGCCGAACTACCAGCCCTGAGCGCTTTCGTCGCTCGTTTAGCCGAACCCGAAATTAACCTGGCGGCCTACGGTGGCATTGTCTTTCCCCTGGCGTTAATCATTGAGTCCCCCATAATTATGTTGCTGGCAGCTTCCACGGCATTGAGTAAAGATTGGGATTCCTACCGTAAAATCTACGCCTTCATGATGATCACAGCCGGCGCGTTGACCGTTCTGCACATTGCCGTAGCCTTCACCCCGCTGTATTATTTTGTCATCGAGAGCATTATTGGCGCCCCCCAAGAGATTGTCGAGCCCGCCCGCATCGGCTTGCAAATTATGACACCCTGGACCTGGTCGATTGCCTACCGACGTTTCAATCAGGGCATTCTGATACGCTTTGGCCGCCCCAACGCCGTGACTATCGGAACACTCATCCGCCTTGGCACAGATCTAACTGTTCTGGGCATCGGCCTGATGATTGGCACTATCCCTGGGATTGTTGTGGCAACAGCTGCAGTAGCGGCCAGTGTGGTCAGCGAGGCTGTTTACATCGGGATCGTAACACGGCCAGTGATCCGTAATCAGTTACGCCAGGCGCCAGCCGTTGAGCCGTCACTGACCTTTAGTGCATTTATGAAGTTCTACGTTCCCCTGGCACTGACTTCGCTATTAACCTTAATGATCCAACCCATTGGCAGCGCAGCGATAAGTAGAATGCCGCGCGCTTTAGAATCACTGGCGGTTTGGCCGGTAGTCATTGGTTTGAGCTTTTTATTCCGCAGCACCGGAGTGGCCTACAACGAAGTCGTCGTCTCATTGATGGACGAACCAGGGTCCAGCCCAACACTGCGCAAATTCGCAGGGTATTTAGTTGGTTTGGTCACTTTGTTCCAGTTGGCCATTGTCGCCACGCCATTGGCAGAGATATGGTTCCATCGCGTATCGGGTCTCTCCCTTAATCTGACTATATTAGCCATCAACGGCATGTGGCTGGCGCTTTTGCTCCCTGGGATCAACGCCTTACAGAGCTGGTTTCAGGGCACAATCCTTTTCAGCCGCAGAACACGCGGCATCCCTGAGGCAGTGGTAATATTCCTGATCACAATCAGTGGAATTCTATGGGCTGGTGTGACATGGAACAAGGTTAGTGGTTTATATGTTGGCTTAATCGCCTTCACCGCTGGCATGTCCTTCCAGGCAGCCTGGCTGTGGGTGCGCAGCCGGCCAGCCATGGCACAGGCCAATGCCCGCGACACATAACCATCCTGTATAATAGAGGGGCAATGAACAACTCCTAACTTCCAAGAGTAAGGATAGAGAATCACGTAAACACATAGATCGTTGGAGTAAAAAGAGAGCACGAATTACGCGGACGCCATAGGCGTGCCGTTGGCAAACACGGATAGAAATTTATAATTATCCGTATACTAAAAATAGGCAAAATATGGAATATCGCAACCTAGGAAAAACTGGTCTGAAAGTATCTGAGCTATGCTTGGGCAGTATGCAATTCGGCTGGACTGCTGACGAGAAATTAGCTTACGAAATTCTCAACGCCGCCTACGCCGCAGGGATCAACTTCATTGACACCGCCGATATTTACTCTCGTTGGGCAGATGGCAACCCTGGGGGTGTAGCAGAAACCATCATTGGTAAATGGCTGAAGAAATTCAACGTTCCTCGCGATCAGGTGATCATAGCCACCAAAGTGCGCGGCCCCATGGGAGATACCCCAAACGATGAAGGTCTCTCGCGCTATCACATCATGCGAGCAGTTGAAGCCTCCCTACGCCGCCTGAATATCGATTATATCGATCTCTACCAAACTCATTGGTATGATGAAAACACACCTATCGAAGAAACCTTGCGTGCCCTTGACGATCTAATCGATCAAGGCAAAGTACGATACATTGGTGCCTCCAATTATCCCGCCTGGAGGCTGATGCAAGCGCTTTGGGCAAGTGATAAACACAAACTCGCCAGCTATGTGTCTTTGCAACCGCATTACAACTTGGCTCATCGCAAGGAGTTTGAGCGCGAGCTGGCAGGCGTATGCAAGACCTATAGCATCGGCGTGATCCCATACAGCCCTTTGGCTGCCGGTTTTCTGACAGGTAAATATCGAAAGGATGAACTTGCCCCCGACAGCGTGCGCGCCAACAGCGCCAAACGACGCTACTTCAATAAACGCGGCTGGGCTATTTTAGATGCAGTTCAAAAAGTTGCTGATAACTATGCAGTATCCGTATCACGGGTCGCTTTGGCCTGGCTCCTGGCCAATCCAATAGTCGCCAGTCCGATCATCGGGCCGCGAACTCTGACACAGCTTGAAGATAATCTCGGTGGTGCTGGCTTGCAGTTGGGTGATGATGAGAAGGCTCAACTAGATGAAGTCAGCATGTGGGAGAAATAGATCACGAAAAAAATCGAATAATGCCAATGCCACGAAATAAACTATTTATACAACTTTTCCTAGGGTTAGCATTCATAATATTGACGACTGCTTGCTCAGTCAACATTGCCCAAGATCCAAAATACACTAATCCTGAAACCCTACATTTAATTTGGAATGCAAACGCGGACTCAGCGATCTCTGGGGCGCCGGTCACTGTTAAAGATATCGTCGTCGTAATTCATGATGATGGAAAAATTCAGGCTATTGACAATGAATCTGGCGAAAACCGCTGGCACTTTGAGACGCCTGCTAAACTATGGCCCAAAAGCCTGAACACCACCCTCGATGATGTCTTAATCGCCGGAGAAGATGGTCGCCTGATCGCCATGACAACTCGCTCTGGATTAAGTGAATGGGAACTATTCTTGGATGGCGAAGTCATCTCATCTCCTCTAATAGACCGCTATCTTATCTTCGCAGCAACTTCTTTGGTCTCCTCGGCTGAGAACGAAGATGGTGATCAAGAAGCAGAATTACTGGCCATTAACGCCAGTACGGGAAAAATCCTTTGGCGGTATGTAACGGATAACGAAACTCTCGTCACCCCAGCGCGCGGCGGCGATCAAGTTTATGTAGGGGGCAACGCTGGAGATACCACGAACCTCTATGCGTTGTCAGCAGCTGACGGAACAAAGCGTTGGGGTTTTGCAGCTGCCGAAGGTGCCATCAAGGCAATTTACGCAAACGATGATGCCGTCGTAATTCTAGGAGAGCAAGGCACACTCACAGCACTCGATGGGGTCACTGGATTCACGCTTTGGCGTGCGGAGTTCGTCGCCAACATTTCCTGGTTGATGGGCGATGAAGAGTTCGTCATCTTTGAAGATGGGGCCGCGATCCAAGCATGGGATATCAATACTGGCGATCTAGTTTGGGACTATCAGATACCTCACGGAGTACTCCCCAAACCCATCGTTTGGAACTCAGAATTGTACCTGCTTACTCAAGCCGGAGAGATCGTTAATCTCAATCTACGAAGTGGCAAAGAATCTTGGCGTTTCCAGACGGAAAGCAATTCCCCAGCGGGCATGACCATTACTGATAGCGCAATTTTCATCGCCGACAAAGACGGATATTTGTACGCATACTCAGATAAATAATATATGTCCTTGTCGGGGTTTCCGCGCCAAAGGCGCGCTGTGCGACCCCGCTGATGCGTGATTTGGAAATCACGGCTACTGTTGTATTTACGGTTGACAAACCATTGACAACGGATTTCACAGAGATTTTAGTTGTTGGAATACAAACTTGACAGAGCATTTGAGATTGCATTCTCCATGAGCTTGATTTCCCCAAATTTAATTTCTGCAAAGGAGCTCCTATGAGTGAGCAATTCGAATTCGGGGGTGAAATCGTCTGGCGACCTACTGCAGAACATATCGAGCGCGCCAATCTGACTGAATTTATACGCCGGCATGACCTCGTGGATTTCAATGAACTGATGCAGCGCTCTACAGAGGACGTAGCCTGGTACACAGATGCACTGCTCAAATTCCTAAAGATCGAATTCTACGAACCTTACACAGAAGTCGTCGATCTCTCAGATGGAATTCAGTGGCCAAAGTGGTGCGTCGGGGGGAAGATGAATATCGTTCACAATTGCCTGGACAAATATATCGGCACTCAAACAGAATCTAAGATTGCCTATATTTGGGAAGGCGAGCAAGGGGAAACTCGACAAATCACGTACGGTGAACTCTATTATCAAACGAACCAAACCGCCAACGCTCTGCGTTCCCTGGGTTTAAGTAAAGGCGACGCTATCGGCATTTTCATGCCCATGACACCAGAGATTATTGTTGCCTTGCTGGCAATTGCTAAGATTGGTGCAATTATCGTCCCGCTTTTCTCGGGCTATGGCCTCAGCGCCGTCGTCACACGCTTGAATGAAACTGATGCGAAAGCCTTATTCTGCGCGGATGGCTTCTTCCGCCGCGGTAAGCTGGTGCTGACCAAAGCCATTGCCGACAAAGCTGCCCAACGGGTACCATCATTGAATAAAATGATTGTGCTTAATCGAGCTGGGCAGGAAGTGGAGATGACCAAAGGACGCGATCACTGGTGGCATGAGCTGATTCCTGCACAAGAAACAGAAGCTGATACTGAAGTGACAGCTGCTGAGGACACCCTGATGGTAATCTACACCTCGGGCACCACCGGCCGTCCCAAAGGTGCTGTGCACACCCATTGTGGATTCCCTATCAAGGCCACCCAAGACGTCGCCTTCGGTATGGATTTCCACGCTGACGAGATCATCTACTGGATCACTGACATGGGCTGGATGCTGGGCCCCTGGATGGTCTTCGGGCCGCTGATCATGGGTGGCACCGGTTTTCTGTATGATGGCGCCCTCGACTATCCTGGCCCAGACCGCTTATGGTCAATGATTGCGCGCCACAAGATCAACAAATTAGGGTTATCCCCAACGCTGATCCGCGCCCTGATGGCGCATGGAGAAGAACCCGTAGGCGCGCATGATCTTTCATCCCTGCGCATGGTTGGTTCTACAGGCGAACCTTGGAATCACAAACCATGGATGTGGTTATTTGAAATCATTGGCAAGGGGAAAATACCTATCATCAACTACACCGGCGGCACAGAACTGGCTGGCGGCATCCTGATGGGCAATCCCTTACTACCGATCAAGCCGACAAGTTTTCCTGGTCCCTGTCCGGGCGTCGCCGCGGATGTGCTCGATGAAGATGGTAAATCTGTCGTCAATCAGGTCGGGGAACTGGTCATTAAAACTCCCTGGATTGGAATGACGCGCGGCTTTTGGAAAGATCCTATACGTTATCTGAAATCATACTGGTCCCGCTGGACCGATGTTTGGGTGCACGGCGACTGGGCCGCGGTGGACTCGGATGGACAGTGGTATGTATTGGGTCGTTCGGATGACACCATCAAGGTGGCCGGAAAACGCCTGGGACCAGCAGAGGTCGAATCGATCCTGGTCGAACACACAGATGTTGTCGAGGCAGCTGCCATCGGTGTACCCCATAAAATCAAAGGCAGCCAAGTTATCGCCTTTTGTGTGTTGCAGCCGCAAGCTGAGGCCAGTGATCGGTTACGTGATGAGCTTTGCGAGAAGGTAGCGCAGGCAATGGGCAAACCATTAACCCCTGGCAATGTTCTCTTCGTCAGCGCCCTGCCGATGACGCGCAACGCCAAAGTTATGCGACGCATGATCCGGGCTGCATATTTGGGGCTTGAGTTGGGGGATACCTCCTCGTTAGTTAATCCAGAAGCGGTAGAGGAGATCAAAAGGGTGAAATGACACGTCCCTACACACGCGGCGCGTATCGTAAAGGGTTATGACGCGGAGCATCGTCACCAGGGAATTGAGTCCAATCAATCAGTTATTGCGCGCTTGAACAATTTCCGCCATGACTGCCAGGGCGATCTCTTCCGGCGAACGACCCCCCAAATTTAAACCGATAGGCGCGTGCAACCTGTCAAGCTGTTCTTCACTTACTCCAATTTCTCGCATGCGCTGAAGGCGTTTGGCATGGGTCTTACGGCTTCCCAAGGCACCGACATAAAAGGCTGGGCTGTTAAGAGTAGCTATCAAAGCTGGGTCATCGATCTTCGGATCGTGAGTAAGCATGGCAACGGCAGTTGACGAGGTCAGCGCTATTTTTTCAAAAGCCTTATCCGGCCAGGCCTGGATGAGCTGGTCAACATGGGGGAAGCGTTCATTGCTGCCAAACATTTTGCGGGGATCAACTACGATGGTTCGATAACCCAACGTTTTGGCTAGAGATGTCAACGGAATGGCAATGTGCGCCCCACCAACCACAATCAGAGTTGGAGAGGGTTTGACGACATTGATAAATAGTTCAACAGATTCTTCGGTATCAATACGGCGAGGTCGGCCATCGGTGAGGGCGCTTTGGGCGTAGTGCAATGCTCGAGCATCAAGATCAACGCCCAATGTTCCAATGGTGCCGCCCCCTTCAAGTACAATCATCTCCTGACCAAGCAATAACTCTGGGCCTTTGATAATCATCACCGAAGCCACAGATTTTCCCGCATTAATTTCTTTTTCAAGGGTTTGGAATTTTTCCACATCCAGGTGGCGCACAAAAACATCGATAGTCCCACCACAAGACAAACCTACTTCCCAGGCTGTTTCGTCAGCCACGCCAAAGTGCAGCAGTCGTGGTTGTTTGTTTTTCAAGAGTTCTATCCCAGCCTCGAGAACGGCACCCTCCACACAACCGCCGCTAACAGAGCCAGCGATGCCGCCATCAGATGTCAATGCCATGCTGGCCCCAACACCCCTGGGGGAAGATCCCCAAGTTTGGATGACTGTGGCCAGGGCAACAGCTTTTCCCTGAGCAGTCCAATTGGTGATTAGGTCTATTACATCACGCACGGTTATAGTTTACCTATATCTTCTTTCCAAAGGGTAGGATTGTTGGCGACAAATTCATTCATCATCTGCTTGCAAGAGTCCAGATCAAGATCGATGACTTCAACGCCATGCCCTTCTAAGAATTCACGTGTACCAGAAAAAGTTTCTGATTCACCAACAATGACTTTCTTGATACCAAATTGCACAATTGCACCAGAGCAGAGAAAGCAGGGCATCAAGGTGGAATACAATACTGAACCTCGATAGGATCCAACTCTGCCAGCTTCTTGTAGACAGTGAATTTCTGCATGCAATATGGGGTTATTCATTTGGATGCGCTGGTTATGCCCGCGTCCGCACACTTGATCACCTTTGACCAAAACAGAACCAATCGGTATACCACCTTCATTTAAGCCGATTTGAGCTTCTTCAATTGCCAATTCCATGAATTTGTCCATTGCATACCTTTTATCATTTAGGATTATATTGGTCAATTTTACTTCATTAATAGCGTCCAACCCCAAACAAAAAGGAGGGTCTCTAGGAATCGCAGTGGTAAGGGCCCTTGGTAAGGGGTCACATTTGGGGGTAGGGTGCGTGCTCC
>JADHTJ010000049.1 GCA_016785015.1 Anaerolineales bacterium | reverse complement strand
GCCTCAACTCTCTCTCTAGCTTTTTGATATTTAGTTTCTTCCGTGTTCATTTTGTCTCCTTTATTTATTGATTGTTTTGTCACAAAATTGCTCATATCTGCCGCAGCCGCTTAATCAAGCTCGATGCGTTTAGTCGACAGTAGTGACAGACCTAGATCGTACAGTTTGCGCAGTAACCCGTGCAGAGCGGCTTGATCGACCACCTTGCCGGTTAGTTTGGTGACACTCTTTCCGTCTGCATCGACTTGAGGCTCAATGGCCATACTGTCGAACCAATCTGACCGACTCTCGTCCAGATACCCTTGCACTGTAATCTGGTAGATTACCGGGCAATCCCGATTAAACGTGTGTTCTGCATCTGTCATTCCTGTCAACCTTTTTTAACTTGGATTACAGCCTCATCCATCCAGTCCGACCATTTTTCGCTTAATTGTCCAGCAATTTGGATTTGGTAGATGATGGGCTGATCCAGTGTAAATATCGCTCGGGCACATTCGTCTATACGTTTATCGTTCATGCTAATATCTTAGCCATACTTTCAGACGTTGTCATAACCCGCAAGGGTTAATGCGAGGGTGATTTGAATGGGTAATGCAAAAAATAGCACCCAATTCAAGGTGCTATTTTTGTGTCGCGAAATGATAAGTAGATTGCTGGTAGAAGGAATGCTTTACTTGGTAATAATTACCTCTGTTTCAATAAGCCTAAGCCTTGAGCTTTCCTAACGGCCTGCAGTTGGCTATGAACCCCCAGTTTGCTATAAATATTGCGGGCATGGGTTTTGACTGTGTTCAAGGAGAGCACCAGTTTGGCTGCAATCTCTTGCCGTGAGAGGCCATCGGCAATTAGGTCGAGGACTTCCAATTCGCGGTCACTCAAGGGCTCGATCCATTCAGATTCGTGAGATTGCATTTGGGTTTGATGCATCTGTTCAGATATTTCGTCCGAGAAGGCGGCTAATAAGGTTTGAACGTAATCTGGCGCGGTTCCCCTGGAAAGGGCCTCATAGAGCAACCGAGCCATCGGGGGACCTTCATCTATAAAGATGCGGATAAATCCCTGCGGTGCAGCCAACCCAAGCGCCCGCTCCAGCGAAGACAGCGCCTGATTGAGATCTCCTTGTGCATCCAAGGCCAATGCCTGAAGTATCAAGATGTCAATCAGATGCCCCAGTCGCCCGGCTGATTCTGCTGACAGAGCGAGCCGTTTCGTTAATTCAAGCGCTTTGGCCAAAGTTGTCCCATCAGATTCCGCCCGGCCCTGAGCGATCAGCACCTGCGCCAGTGAGATATGTTCAAATTCGTTTTGTGGGGTAAATTCGGCCTCGGTGCTCAGATTGCTTTCTTGTGCCCACCGAGATGCCGTAACGAGGTCATTTTGTACCAGCCATAATTGCACCTGGCACGCTGTCAGTTCTGCGTGATTCCGCTGTGAGGAATTCATTTGAGTGCTTTTCATCGCAGCTTGCAGCATCTTGTTGGCACCGTCTGCATCGCCGCGTGCCTGCAAAATCCACACCAACAAGATTTGACCAAACACCAGCGATTGAAAGAAGCCCCCGCGTTTGGCTTGCTTGATTCCCTGGCGCACATACAGTTCTGCGTTTGCTAATTCATTTCGCTCATACAGCACTTTGCTCAAAATCGCCTGAGCCATGTCTGATAAAAGTGCCTGCTGTTTACCCTGTGCATTCGACCCCGCTGAGAGATTGAGCATCTCTTGGCATATCTCTGTTGCTTGCACAAGTTGCCCTTGCATCACCAATAACCGAACCAGTTGTTCAATCGCCATCACAGTGGCTAATACGTTTTCGGATGCCAGAAGGACAGTAACAGCCTCGGCGTATGACCGGCTAGCTTGTGTTATATCTCCGACATCTCTAAAAAGACCACCGAGTGTTAAAAGGGTAATTCCGCGCGCGGAAAGGTTATCCTCCGCTATGTGTTCAAGCAATTGTTGCGCTAATTCTATGCCACGCATCGGTTTTCCCTGAACACCAAAGAGAATCGCGCGTAGCGCGTTTATCTTGCCGAATAATTCAGCAACTTGTTCGTTGCTAATGGATGTTGTCTGCTTAGCAAGCAATGTTTCTGCATCTTGCAAGCGATCTTCAACGGCGCTTATTTGACCGTTGAGGAACAAATTCCAAGCACAGGCAACAGACAGTGATGGATCTGAACGGACCCTCTCATCTGGAAGCAACTCAAACCAGCCCCGCACGGTGCTCACCTCACCCCGCTCGTTTGCTGGATGGCTGTGTTCATCAACCAACCGCGCCGCCTGTTCCAGATCATCTGCTGAGATGGCATGGCGAATCGCTCTGTCGATGAACCCGTGTTCTTCATGCCATTTGCTGGCGCGACGATGAAGTTCGGGGATTAGGTTGGCCTGCTCTCGCTGCAAGTGATAGCGCAGTAGATCAGCAAACAGGTGGTGATAACGATACCAACGCCGTTCATCATCCAAAGGCACAATGAATAGGTTGGATTGTGCAAGATGCTGCAATATTGTATGACCGTCACTTTGGTTAGAGCTGTCGTTTTCAAAATCACAAACGGCATCACACAGTGAGCCGGTCAGGCGCGTCAATATTGACGTTTGCAGCAAAAAAGATTGCAATCTTGGCGGTTGTTGTTGCAGGACTTCTTCGACCAAATAATCGAGGACGTGATGGTGAATGCCGGTAAAAGATTGAATGAAACTGGTGACACGGTCTGCGTCTCTTTCTTGCAGAGAAAGTGCGGCCAGTTGCAATCCTGTAATCCAGCCCTCGGTACGAGACGCCAGCGCAGCAATATTTTCTGCGGAGAGTTCGAGCCGCATCAATTGGTTAAGAAACTTGGTCGCCTCATCATGGGTGAATCGCAAATCGGCAACACGCAACTCGGTCAATTGCCCCCGACCACGCAGACGTGCCAAAGGCAAAGCGGGATCGATGCGCGTGGTGATGACTAAGTGCAGCGTTGCGGGCAGGTGATCGAGTAAAAATGTGAGTGCTTTGTCAATTGATTGATTTCCGATTACGTGATAGTCATCTAAAATGAGGACCAGGGGTTGGGTAAGACTCGCAATCTCATTGAGAAGGGCCATCAGAACTGCTTCGCTATTGGCCGCTCCAGATGATTGCAGCGCGGCCAGTGGTTCGAGTCCAATGTCAGGTTCTACCGTTTGTATTGCGGCGATAAAGTAGAATAAGAAGCTGTTCAGATCGTTGTCCCCTTCATCTAGCGAAAGCCAGGCGGCTCGATTTTTATTTCCTGAGCTGCGATTACCTGATTGGCTCCTTTTTCTGTCATCCAATTGTAGATTGGCAATCCAATCACTCACCAAAGTTGTTTTACCGAAGCCTGCTGGCGCAGAGATAAGCGTCAGCTTCCGGTGCAAGCCATCATTCAACTGCCTCATCAGCCTGGAGCGTGAGACGAGTTCTGATCGGATCGGTGGGATATAGAGCTTGGTGACCAGAATTGGGAACGACATAAATGGATTATATCCCAAACATAGCATCGACCAGATAATTTGGAATGTATTTTTCTTTACCTTATCGGAGTGGTATTCATATCTAAGATTGAATAATTTATGGCCTGCTCAACCCGTTTATTGAGAAACAGCTTGATTTTGGCTGTTTCCTTCGTGAGAAAGGATTGTGTGCCATATCGAAAAGGCTTTCAATGGTTCTTCGTTTCCGTCTGCCCGCGGCTAGGCGGAGATTGACTTGGAGTCTAACCTGGAAGGATCCTTCCAGGTTATGGAAGCTCATTCCTCATAGATCCTCCAAAAAACCTCTCTTACGTAAAGCCCTATAGGTAACACTAGCATGACGTGACGTTTTCCGCTAATGCGGAGTTCGGAACAGATCACTGTAGGGGCACTCGCCATCAAAGAGGTCAACTGGAAACGGATGGCTTTTTTGATTAAACAAGCGTGTGCATTCCACCCACACGCTTGTTGTCCCGGCTCAAGAGAGCCGGGGCTAAACAAGAAGGCGCATTCCTATCGCCCTTTCGCTGCACCAGTATCATCATACTTAGGAAGTGTTTTCTCAAACTCTAAGCGGATATGCCCGTCTTAGTTGGCACGCTGGATTTGATGATGCGAATCAATACTCGATACCCCGAGACGACCAAATTGCTTCCCAAGTAGGTTGAAACGATCAGCAAAGGATATTTTGCTAAAGCTGGCAAGTTCGTGTTCAACAGTAACGTACCAAAGACCCCAATCATGATCACATGGATGATATAAACTCCGTAAGAATTTCGGTTCAGTTCGTCCCATATTGGCCCTGTCTTATCTAAATAGCGTCGGAAACTTTCTATCATCAAATACATCATTACAAGCAATGAAAGGTAAAAGCTTACCCACCAAATTAGGCGATAGAGAGGAGTGATGGGAAATCCTTCCGGGTAAAAGAATGGCCACAACCGTGCAAAGATATGGCCTGTCATAGGAAGCCAGGCAATTGAATTTGCTACGGTATACAGCGTCTTGCCCTTGGGGATTTCGGCAAAGACATTCTGCCGATAACAAAGCGCTCCCAGCAAGTAAGTCATGAAGTACAGCAGCAAGCGTTCATTTTCGAAATCAATTATCGGCGTAAGGGTCCAACTGCGAAAGCCAAGCACCCCACCGATCAAGAAGCTGTAGACTAATCCGATCAGAGCTGCACCTACAACAGCCCATGTTAAAGAGATGTTGGGGATTTTGATTTTTGCTTTCGAGATTATCAGATAGAGCAGGTTGAAGCTGAACAGCACCGGCAGAAACCACAACCAGTTCTGACTGTTGGGGTTGGTGATATGGAAATAAGTGCTCCAGTGCTCTTGAGGTAGGTCGCGTGAATAAAGGAAGATGACCTTATAGAGCGGTATCAGCGTGAAAACGGCAATCACCCAAGGGATCATCAGCCGCTTGAACTTCCCTTTTAGAAACTCCCACCCCGATTTTCTATCTAGGGGCGCAGGAGTCAAATATCCCGAGATAAAAAACATGATAGGCATAACCATGATGTCGAAGATGATTCCCACGATGCCCACCCAGGTTATTGTGTCGGGATCGTCCACAATCCAGAACCAACCCCATAAACCGGCCCCTTCATAAACCCCGCCAACATGGTAAAGCACCACCAAGAAGATGATGATCGTTCTAAGATTATCCAGCCAATGAATGCGTGTAGATCTATTGGTATTCTCCATTATCTCTCCTTTTGTTTAATCAATCTGTTATTTTTTTGCAAAAACTGCATCGACAGGCAGTCCCCACATTTGCATTTCTTTTTGCTCAATTACTTGAAATCCTGCTTCAGCTAAAGATTCCGTCACGTAGATCGGGCGACAATCGGCATAATTGGGCATCACCTCATGCGCCCACTCATACATCTTGACGGCTATGCTCTGGCGACTCTTCTTTGCCATCGAGACAATCACCAAGCGACCCTCGCTGCTCAGAACTCGTCGACATTCTTCAAGCACTAAAGGGATTTCTGGTGTATCGAACAGCTCTAGGGTGAAGCTTGAGAAAACAGCATCAAAGAAACCATCTTCAAAGGGCAGCTTGGCTGCATCCCCAACTCTGAGATCCACGTTGTTAGATAAGCCTGCCTTCTCAACGCGATCGCTAGCAATGCTGTGCATGCCCTCTGAGATATCTAGGCCGTAGACATAGCCCGATTTTCCAACGGATTGTGCAAGGGCAAGGATGCTTTTCCCCGTTCCATGTCCAATATCTAATATTTTTTCGCCGTTTGCAGCTTCCAATATACCTAATCCAACCTCGACGAATTTCCACTCGCTTGATCCTGCGATCAGATCGTACCATTGGCTCATGCGGTCATAGCTGGTCTTAGCAGACTCCTTGGAGCGTGTCACGCGACTGATTTGATTTCTATTTTGAGACATAATTACTTCTCACTTGTGATCGCACTGAAAAAACTACCAGACGATTCCGGCGGGAAACTCGCTTGGTGGCTTTTTGCATTAGAGACACTTGTTAGTTTCTTTACTCACGGAATTCGGAAAGGGAAACTTTCGTACTGCTCAGGCTGCTTGATCACGTGGTTGGTGTACAGGTTTAGCAGCAGCCTGATCAAAATGATCACGGCAAAGGCGATGAAGCCTGTACCGTATTCCAAACTCGTAAAAAATGGCAGCAAAAAGATCCAGAAGACAACGTTATAGGCTAACCGGATTAAGGAAAGCGGGTGCAAGTACCCCTGCTTGATTGGTGCGTTATTGGTAGAAATTTCTCGAAGCCATGCGAACCGCATGGCGGTATGGCCTTCGATGACCGGTCAATATAGAAAACCAATTATTGAGAGTCCTAGCATACCGCCCCTTGTAGACCAAAATGAATTGGAAAAAGCAAGCAAGATATAAACCAAGCCGGGAATTCCCAACCCCAATGTGAGAAGGTTATTCCAACGAATGGTCAAAAACTTCTCTTTGTTCATCGAGCCTGCCTTTCTGTTTTAGTATTACGTCAGAATAATATCATATCTCTCTAAATAGAACGTCCCGCAGGTTGTTTTGAATCTGATTGTGGTCCAGATTAACCCTGCAGGACGTTGGGAAACGACTTCTAGCGTGTCACTCTCAGAGAGCACATTGTACGGCCGAAGAGTCTCAGAAACCGAGTTTTACAGATCCTTCGCTCCACTCAGGATGACAATTTGAATATTAATATGGTCAATTAATCCACCAATGATTCAGCAAGTTGTTCGATAATTTCCGAGCAGCCTCCAGTACGCAAATATTCAGCATGATCACCTACATTCTCGAACTTCTTACCCACGACTTCGGCGCACTCGAATTCATAGTCAGCGGCTTCCAGATATTTTTCGATCACATCGTTGACCCAGGTACCTGAATAACTGAACCCTTCCATTTCTACGGGTTTATTCATTATGCCAGTGAGCCAGATGGCAGCACCTAATACACCACAGCCTCCACCACTAAAGCCAATTCCGCCTGCAAAACCTGCTACCATTGCTGTGTGCATCTCGGATGCGCCCATCTTTTGTGCGAAGATGGACGCACAGCTGACTGGGGGAGATGGCACTTTGAAATCTTCTTCAGCATAGGCTTCGTTGATGCCTTCAAATACATCGGGTGCGTATCTTGCAGACATACGGAAGCAACCGATGGGGCCGCCCTTCAAGAAGAATTTCAGTATTGCTCGCCCATCTGTTTTTCCTTGCATGTTTAAGTTTGAAATTTCAAGGCAGTTAATTTCATTCTTTGAGTGGCCATGGAAGGATTCGACTAACTTTTGAGTCGCCATCACTGCTGCGGTTTCAGCTTTCTCGCCTGGACCATATAGCTGATAGGCCTGTGCTCCAGCGGCCAATGAAGCACCCCATAGCATACCGCATTGGTAGCCCATATTGGCGATGCCACCTGCCAAGGGCATGGAGGCCTTCTCTTCGAGTTTCATTGGGTGACCGAATGAGCCGTCAACGACGCTCAGAATTGTTTCCGATCAGGTGCCCTCTCTGAAAAATGTGCGGATTGTTCCCAGGGATGTTATTTTGGTACGAGTGTTGGCTGTCATGGGGTATTCTCCTAAATAATGGTTCTATAGGTTAACGATCAATTTATTAAATTTATTCGCTTACAGGTTGGTTGAATCCTTTTGCGATCAACCATACCCCAAGGAACAATTCGTTAGCAAGCATAAGTATACCTAGATTTACGATGCTTATTCCGAACATATCAAACATGGTATTGAGGAGCACCATTGCTGCTCCGACAAAACCCCAAATTGATAGGAAGCGAGGAATCAATTTTGATTGATATAACATGATATAGAATAACAGCGCGCTCACCCCAAAAGTGATCGATAACATCTGGAAGGACCAACTGCGTTCTGCGATTAACAGCATCCCTAGAGTTTGGAAAGATGTTGCTTCAGGAGATCCAGCGCCGATAAATTGCTCACTCAAGGACAATAATTTTAACGGACTGAGATCAGTTAGGATCTGTGTTACGAACTCGATAATTCTGAAACCAAAGTATCCCAGAGCCATACTTTCGAAGCGCTGTCTCAAGATAGGGAACATCAGTGCAGCAATTCCAACATAGGCTACGGCGTTCGATAGCTCCAATAGTACGCCAAAAACTATCTTAGCTCTATTTGCAGAAATCAATGTAAGGTAATCAGGGGCATTCAAAATAGGTTCGACAAATACAATCGCACCCACAATGAAGGTAACATTGGAAATTAGAAATAACGCGCCCACTAATCTTGCTGTTTTTCTCGTTGTAATCATTATCTTTTCCTATCTAAATTGCGATGATGATTTTCCCTCGGGCGCGTCCACTTTCAAGATGTCGGACCGCTTCAGGGGTCTCGCTTAAGGGGTAAACTTTATCGATAACGGATTTGATTGTGCCGGCTTCGAACAGCTCTTTCAAAAATTCCAGGTCGCTCTGGATTGCTTTGGCGACATCCGAATTGCGCATGACCTGGCCGCCATTCTTAGATTTACCAGATTGGAGACCTAATTGCAACATTAATGCCGGCGAAAATGCATTGAGTAAATACATGCCATTTGGAGCCAGAATTCGCTTAAGTTCTGATACCGAGCGATTACCCACATTATCTAATATCAAATCATAGAACTCACCACTTTGTGTGAAATCTTCTTTGGTGTAATCAGTGACCTGGTCAGCGCCAATCGAGCGCACCATGTCTACGTTACCTGTGCTGCACACACCGGTCACATCTGCCCCGTAGTGCTTGGCAATCTGGACCGCATATGTGCCTACACCACCTGAAGCGCCGTTGATCAAGATCTTTTGTCCTGGCTTGATCTGCATTTGATCGCGCAGTATCTGCACGGCGGTTAGCCCTGCTACTGGGATAGCAGCGGCTTCCTCGAAGGAAACATTAGCCGGTTTCAACACTAATAATTTTTCAGGGACCCTGGCATATTCCGCAAAACCACTATTGTGAATATCACCATATACTTCATCACCAGGTTGAAACTGAGTTACGTTTTCACCTACAGCTTCAACCTGCCCAGCGATGTCTGCGCCGGGCGTCTTGTATTTTGGGGTTACCAGCCCAGCCACAAACCGGATGAAGAAAGGGGTTCCCCTCATGAAATACTTGTCCAATGGATTAACAGCGGCGGCGTATATTTTTACCAGCACTTCATTTTCCTTGGGTGTAGGTTTTTCTATATCCTTGAGTTTTAGAACATCCGCTGATCCGTATTTTGTGCGTACGATTGCTTTCATAATGCTGCCTTCTTTTGTTTACCAATAAAATTTATATGTTTTGTTCGCCACAACTTACTGTACGTTCTTTGTGATGGGAAGTTGTGATGAGTTGATTGAACTTTATACATCCACAATTAAATGTGGGTATGCTTCAATTTATTCGGTTTGGTTGGATGCCGTTTGATGGCAGGATTCTTATCTTTATGGCAGACCAACCCAAACCTACATTTCTTTATGCTGGTTGTTTGTATGAATTAGTTTTTCCTGGCGACAATGTAATCGATCGGTATCATATCGCTATTGGCTTCAGCTTCAACAATTTCGAACCCTATATTTACAAGTAAATCTTCCAATTCAGCGGTGCCCAATTTCTGAATCTTGGGAACCAACCCTACTTTGCTCGCAAGGGAAATCACAAAGCTGACTACGGACTTCGTTTCTCCCAAACACGGGGTTTCTGAAATAAATAATCCGCCCGGTTTTAGGAGATCGTAGACCCTTCGAAGAACTTGCTGGGTTTCTACTAAATGCAGAATGTAGAAAGCCAAAATGACATCGAATGAATCTTCTGGAAAGCGAGCCTCAAAAATGGTGGTTTTCGAGAAGTTAACATTTTCAGCATTGCGTTCGACAGCATTGCCTTTTGCAATGGCGATCATTTCAGAAGAGATATCGATGCCTTGAACCTCACCCACATTGGAGGCGACATCGATAGCCAATCGTCCCGTTCCACAGGCGTATTCTAAAACCTTATCACTGGGCTTGAGATGTTTTCTCAATTTCCCGGCAGTCTTGTTTTCCGTAGAAGCGCTGTCATTATCTTCCCGGTCAAAACGAGCAGCTTGCTTGTCCCAAAACTTTTCCGATCTATTCATTTAGGTACCCTGCCCCACGGTTATGATGACATGCCCCTTTTTGTGGCCTGCCTCGACATAGCGATGCGCTTCGGCTGCCTGTTCCAGGGGATAGCGTTTGTCAATGATCGATTTAATCTTTCCTGCCTCAACAAATTCGCTAATGGAATTGAGATCTTCAACGTTTTCAGATGCCATGGCACAGATTACTTTTTTGCTACCAATGAAAGATGTCCAAAGCATTTGCAGCAGGTGCCTTAGTTTGAAACTGGCGTACAATAATTGGCCGTTAGGTTTGAGAGATTGTTTTACCTGTGAAAATCGTTGCCTGCCTAAAATGTCAAAAACGAGATCATAGGATTGGCTGTTTTGGGTGAAATCTTCTTGGGTGTAATCAATGACCTGATCTGCACCTAGGGATTTCACGAATTCCAATCTTGGGGTAGCGCATACTCCGGTAACTTCAGCACCAAAGTGATGTTTTGCAAGCTGTACAGCTTGTGAACCAATCCCGCCAGATGCACCATTGATCAACACACGTTGTCCTGGCTGAATGTTTACTCTTCTTAGGAGGCTCAACGCCATGATCGCTCCCATGGGGACGGTGGCAGATTCTTCATAAGTCAAATTGGCTGGTTTTATGGCCACCATTCTATCTTCAGGCATGCATAGATATTCGGCGTAAGCGCCCATGTTTTGACCAAGGTATCCAAAGACCTGATCACCAGGCTTGAAGCGGGTTACACTCGGTCCGATACTTTCAATTTCACCGGCAAACTCACTCCCTAAAATTTTGATGTTTGGTGTTCTGAGCCCAAAAAATATTTTCGCTGGGAGCCAGAAGAGGAGGGGCATGTTGAACTCACCGGGGGAGATTTGGTTGAATCTTCGAGCGAGAAGATCACCGTAATTTACGGATGTGGCCTGAATTTTTACCAGGATTTCGTTTTCCTTGGGATCAGGTTTTTCTACATCCTTAAGTTCTAGGACTTCTGGTGGCCCGTATTTTGTGCTGACAATTGCTTTCATGATATTTTCCAATTTTTATTCAGTTAGATTCGTCTTCGGAATCGTATGAGAAGATTTCGGTTAGCGGCACGTCAAAAGCGAGCGCAATACGAAAAGCCAATTCCAAGGAGGGGGAATATTTACCTTTCTCCATAGCGATGATGGTTTGTCGAGTCACGCCAACTTTTTGGGCTAACTCTTGTTGTGTCATTTCGTCATTGAAGAAACGTAGTTTCCGAATGTTGTTGCTGATGCGACTTTTGGCCATCTTATACTCCTCTACGATAAAGAACGAGGCGAGTAATATCGGCGATAATCTCTGCAAAAGTTCCGAAGAATATGAGCAAACTGAACATCACTAAGGCTGGTTTTCCGAAAACTAGTGTCAGCATAGATATGAGTGCGCCAAATGAAAACACGAAATGAGCAACTCTTGTGCCCTTTAGCTTAATTAACTCGTCTCGCTCATCTTCAATATCTTCGATATGAGGGTCTTCAGATCTAGTCCTGATCGCCTCGATGATGGCGGATACGATATGCGTCAAAATCGTACCTACGATGTTCACTATGATGGTGATGACGATGACCACACCCCAAAGACTGAAGACACTTGTCGAATCCAGGGGACCATTTTGGTTCATTTGAAATAGCCTGGTTAGATAGTATCCTAAAACCAATATGGCACTCGTTAGTGATACAGTAATGTTCTTTTCTTGATAAGACATATTTTCCTCTTTTGTATATTAGATTTTACAATTAGTAATCTTTGATAAACATATAGTAATATAAATCATACATAATGTCAAGTCTATTTAACATTTGAATTTCATATTCTTAAAGTTCGAAGTTCGGCAGCTCTCCATAGGTGCGCAAATCGAACTGCACCAACACTTGTGGAGTCGCCCTTGCTGAAGGCGCGCATAGTGGGCGACTGAAATCTAACCTGCCAAGGCAGGTTTCCCAACCGTTGCTGCGACTTCCAGTCGCCAGAAAAACTTTTTAGTTTTTGTGTGAATGAACTTAGGGAAAATTTTGGGGTATGACGGATCTTAAACGTGGACAACAAAATTTGCTAGTAAGTTGTCATTCTGAGGAGCGCAGGAAGCGAAGCGGCTGAAGCGACGAAGAATCTCGCTCTTTGTGTGACAAATTTAGAGATTCTTCGCTCCTTTTGTCGCTCACGCCACAGGCGGGCCTCCGGCCATGACATATTGATAAACTCCACGGTTAACTACCGTGATACCAATTTGGGATTGATGCGAAAAAATGTTCCATAAAGGGACACACATAGATTGTCAGTAATTCTGAATTCGAATTTGTAGTGATTACTTGTTTAGGTTTGCAGATTTTTCAAATCCAAAGCGCGCAACCGATGGAAGGTGTAAACAGTCAAGGAAAATAACAGCACTGCAATGGCCTGGTGTATCAAAGCCAGAGAAATCTGCACCTGAAACAGTACCACGAAAATTCCGAAGACAATTTGCACACATCCCAAGATCAACACTCCTAAGATGCCATTGGCGATATCTCGTCCATAGCCGCGTTTGCGAGCCACCAAATAAATTCCCCCGATTGTAAATAGCGCCACGAATGCAAACCAACGGTGTACAAAAACGACTGTTTTGGGCAAGACCAGCAAATTGATCGCTTTGTCAAACAATCCTGGGGGCAATAACTTGCCAAACATCAATGGCCAGGTGGTAGATAGATACCCAGCCTTCAACCCCGCAGTAAAGCCCCCATAAGTGATTTGGATCAGCAATACTGCTATTCCTACCACAGCGAGCCGAGAGAGCGGGGACCATTTTGTTTTTTCACCACGAATTGGAAACCCAAAACGATGCCCCAATGCCACCCACAGGCTGAGGGCCAAGAGCAGTATTGCTAACAATAGATGGGCTGTAAGGCGTATATGGCTGACCGAGGGCCGGTCGACTAATCCGCTGGCCACCATGAACCAGCCCATGAAGGCCTGCCCAATAAAAAGCAACCCCATTAGGACGTAAATTCCAAATTCTTTGCGAGGAATAGCGCCCCTGAACAAGAAGTAGAACACAGGTATGGCGTAGGCTAACCCAGCCAGGCGGGCGATCAACCGATGGAGCCACTCGATGAAGAATATCTTTTTGAATCCATCCAGGGACATTGTGCTATTGATCAACTGGAATTCAGGAGATTCCTGATATTTAGCAAACTCTTCTTCCCAAGCTTGCTCACCGATGGGAGGTAGCACCCCGGTGATCGGATCCCACTCCACGATGGACAGCCCCGAACGTGTCAAGCGCACAAATCCCCCGAAAACAATCAAAAATCCAACAATGAAGGCAAAGATGAACAACCAGGTCATCACGGCACGATTTTGGGTTTTTGGCATCATGTATAACTCCGTATAAGAATATGATCCCTACCGGGGAAACGCTTGTATTCTATCACCTGGGGTGAGGATCGAATTTGCAATTTGGAATTATAATTAGATTCGAAGGCTCCCGAGTCTTGTAGAAATTATCTTTAGTATTAAGTAACTGATGTTACGCAGTAAAACAAAAGAAGCTACATTTCTCCCTCATCCTAACCTTCTCCCAAGGGGAGAAGGGACAAAGTCCCCTCTCCCCTTGGGAGAGGGCGGAGGGTGAGGGCAGTTTTGAGCTCTCAAATTTCCACTTTTGCGTAACATGAGTTAAGTAAATTTCGGAATGATTTTTGAAAAGGAAATCATGCTAAATCCGAAATTTGCTCAGGTTGTGCGGTAAATCAAGCAATCTATTTCTTTTACGAAAAACCGTACAACACTTAGGAGGCTGAGAATGTTTGGTTTAGATAAAACTGATTCCTTGTTTGTCTTTTGGGCTTTTGTTATGCAGTTTTGTTTGATTTTGCTATTCGCCATCCGCAAAACCAATTTAGATTTCATCCTAAAGTATGGCTGGATCTTCTATTTATTGAGCATCCCTGCTGTCATTGTCAGCATCATCATGCTGCGTGGCGGCAAGGGTTTCACGTTCTGGATTGGGGGATTCATCTTTCTAGTCTGGGCGATATTTGGCTATATCGTTGAATATCGATTTGGAATCAAGTGGCGGGACCCTATTGTTGTGTCTATTCTCATCCCCTATGTACTGCTGTATTTGGGAACAATCATGTTCTATTGGTTCCCGCTGGGCATTCTGGGTCGGCCGTTGTGGTATTTCTACGGCGTACTATTTGCGTTGGGCACGTACTTCAATATTACATCGCACTAGGGATTTTGTGTTAAATTGTTCATCATAGCTCGCCTAAAGATTCCACAGTAAATTTCCCGCCTTGACACAAAACAAGTGCGCTGGCCGGGGATGTAATCCTTTGGTCGCATCGAATGTGATGTTAGTTTCTCCATGAAATGATCTCTTTGTAATTAGAGTAGATCTTTCAACAATACCAGCAGACCCCCCACATTTTCGAGCACCAAATTGGGCTGCACAGGGGCGGATGGAATATCTTCTCTTTTGGCTTCTCCGCTAAGCACAAGAATGGTCTTGATCCCGGCTTTGCCAAGAGCGATATCAGTATAAAGTCGGTCACCGACCATGGCCAGTTGAGCGGGCTCGAACCCCGTCTTCTCCAGGATCGCATCAACGATGGGTTTATGAGGCTTACCGACAATCACGTCTGGATGGCGGCCGGTCGAACTGGCGATCATGGCCATCATGGCACCGATATCGGGCATGAATCCAGTCTCGGTGGGGCAGTTGATATCTGGGTGCGTAGCGATATAGGGAATGTCATCTCGTACAAAATCACACAGCTTCCAAATCTTATCGTATGTCAGCGTAGTGTCGAAACCCAGAACGACCACATCGGGTTTCTCTTTTTCGAGTTCGAAGCCAAATTCCTCGAACTCTTTCTCCAGGGATGGTGTCCCCACAACGTACACCCGATTGCCCTTTATTTCCTTCTGCAAATAGATGGCGGTTGCTTCTCCAGATGTGAATATCTCATTTTCAGAAACGTGGATTCTGAGCCCGCACAATTTTTTTGCATAATCCTTTTTTGACCTGGAGGAGTTGTTGGTCAGAAAATAATATGGGATGGATTGTTCCCTGAGATATGCCACCAAATCTCTCGCCCCAGGCAGAAGCTGTCCCCCCAGGTAGATAGTGCCGTCCATGTCGAAAAGAAAGCACTCGATATCTTTGAGCCAGGTTTTATTCATGTTGGTGATAATCCTTTTCCCATAAAGCCAGTGATGCGCATATGAGTTTTGAGCACTTCCCGGATGTTGTCCTTTTGAGCTTTTGCTATTCGTAATCGATCGCTTGACATCGCAGGCTCCTTGTTCTAGTGTCTCAACAACCACTATTCTACAAGAAGCCTGCCTTTTTTTCACCAAACCCCCCTTTTGTTGGATGGATAGATTTTGCTATAATCAAATTGTGGAAATACTTGCAGGAGTAGTTCTTTGTTACCATGGGTTACTAGACAGGAGGATCACCATGAAAAATCGAAAAGTTGTATGCGCGTTGTTAATCATTTTACTCTTTTCTTGCAGCCAACTCGGATTTTTGGGCAATGATGGAAAAGTGATGCCCTTCAGTATTCCAAGCGTAAGGGTCAACGATGATATTTCTTGCACTTATTTTGTTTCTCCCAGTGGCAGTGATGCTGGATCAGGCAGCGAGTCTCAACCTTGGGGTACGTTTCAGCATGCAGTTGATTCTGCTCAATCTGGAGACACGGTATGCTTCCGAGGGGGGAATTATGTAATGGATGAACCGATCTATATCACGCAGTCTGGCACATCTGAGTCTCCGATCACGTTTATCGCCTACCCAGATGAACAACCCATTTTAGATGGTGGTGGGGATGTTGGGGGAATCTTAATTTTCGAACAAGGTACTTCGTATCTTAAAATCAGTGGATTTGCCTTGCGCAATTTCAACATTTGGGGGGTAGATTTGAGTGGCGAAAACTACTATGTTCATTTAGATCATCTCACTATAGAAGGTGGGGAAGCCGGTGTGCATTTTACCTTTGGCGATGATGACCTGGCATCTCCCGAAGGCGGCCCGGTTGAACATATCACTTTAGAAGACAGCACAATCTATAACAGCCAATATACGGCCGTTGATTGCACACCGGGACCCTGTAACAATATGGTTTTTCGCCGTTTAGAAGTGTACGGTTCGGGTATTAGTGGGGAATCATCCTTCGGCGCGGATGGCATTGCTATCTCCCGCGGCTACCCCGTTCTGGTAGAAGACTGCTATGTTCATGATAATGGCGGTGATGGGATCGATCTCAATTCGCGCGACTACGATGGCCATGCAGAAGGTATTGTTGTCCGTCGCAATCGGGTAGTAGGTAATCATCAAAACGGCATCAAACTCTGGGCTGGGGGCTTAATTGAAAACAATATTCTTTGGGGGCAAGGGAAAAGTGCGCTTTGGATTGGAGCCTTCCACAGTGATTTAGAAGTGATCAACAATACCATCGCCTTCAATATGTGGGATGGATCATACAGCGAACGAAATTGGGTCTTCTCAGCGGGCTATCCTGAAGATATCGTTTCCTTGCCTGAAGTGAACCTTCTTCTAGTAAACAACATTTTTGCCTTCAACACGGGACCTGAAGTTGGGGCCCCAACCGGCGTTTACCTTGGCCCGGGTGTTGAGATCACCGAGCACAACAACTTGTATTTCAGCCGAGAAGATGGCGAGATCACGTCTGAGTTCCTTGATAGGGATATCACTCGTCAGGAGTTAGCCGATGGTACATGGGCTGATCTCACAGGACAAGGACAAAACAACCTGACCAGTGATCCGCTCTTCGCATCTGGCTGGCCAGATGTGCAAATTGATTTGCAGTCTTCCAGCCCAGCAATCGATGCTGGAGATAGTGCTTTCTGTCCGGCCGAGGATGTTTTTGGTAATTCAAGGCTTATCGCTGGGGATGGCAATGGGAAATCTATTTGCGATTTAGGTGCAGTCGAATGGAGTGAGTGAGCGAGCGAAGATACTAAGTTGTATCAGAGTCAAAAAAGCCGTCCGCATTTGCGGGCGGCTTTTGTCTACACAAATCACCGACTTGTAGATTATTGAAGGGGATTGACAATACGCACACTTCTCTACCGTACATCTGTGAAAATGGAACGCGGATTACGCGGATTCAACGGATTTTCGCAGATAAAACAAGAAAAAATCTGTGAAAATCTGCCTGATTCGCGTCATCCGCGGCCTATTTTTGAGCCACAAGTTATAAATGTACGGTAGAGAAACGCACACTAAAATATTTCCAACGAAACTCTTTTTCCCTGTACTGAACAATATAGTCTGACACAAACCCGCTAACTATTGACAACTATAGTTAGTTAATATATAGTAAGGATACTAACTATATATACAGGAAATCAAGTGGCATAATTAATCTATGCTTTGCAGATAAAATGCTTTGGCGATTTACTTTGTCTGCAAGAGCTTGCGGATATATCAACAATCCAAGGAAGAGATGGCGCAACAACTTTGATTGCCCAAGGTGTGGAGTGGCATACTTATTGCCATATTCGCAATCGAAGTGCTCAGAGTGGGGTGAAAGTCATTTCATCAAGTCATAAACCCCGGCTTAAATTGAAGCAAGAGGATGATAAAAATGAAATCGGAATTCAAGAAATATACTGAAGCCAATAGAGATGCCTGGAACGAAGTCACGCCAAAACACCAAAGTGCAGCCAAAGAGAAGTGGGATCGCGCCTTCATGCAACCTAGTTTTGTTTATATGGGAGCTGAAGAGGTAGATCTGCTCAATCAGATGGGGATCAAAGGCAAATATGTGGCGCACTTATGCTGCAATAATGGCATTGAGCTTCTCTCCTTGAAAAATTTGGGAGCAGATGAATGTATCGGTTTTGATATCACAGATACCGTAATCCAGGAAGCTCAGGAACGCGCAGATCTATGCAAGATCGACTGCCAATTTGTGCGTTCGGATGTTTATGACATTGGACCTGAATATGAAAATCGTTTTGATATCGTTTATATAAGCTCCGGTGGGATGGGCTGGCTACCGGATTTGAAACTGTTTTTTGCAAAAGCGGTTTCTCTATTGAAAGAAGATGGGCTGATATTCATCCACGAGATTCATCCGTTCTCCGAGATGCTGTCTTTTGACGATGCTAAAGTGGATGATGTCTTGCGGATTGTTGAACCCTACTTCAAAACCGAACCCTATATTGAGTTTGGCGGACTAGATTATGTCGGCGGAGAGCAATATGATTCGACCAAACCGCAGTATTGGTTTGTCCACAAACTTTCTGACATCCTGATGGGATTGATCGAGAATCAAATTTCAATCGAGCATTTCTCTGAATCTGAAACGGATATTTCTGCAGGTCATCAGCGCATAGAGCAAGCTCAAGCCGGGGTGCCTTTGAGTTATATATTGATTGGAAGAAAACAGAAGAAAACAAGGGATTGACAAATATAGTTTATATATGTATAATTAGGAAACTAACTAATATGGAGAACAAATGACAACTTCTGTGCCAATCAGCTTACACGATGATATCCCGGAAACCTCGCTAACAGGGGTCTTCGAACTTATCGATCAGACTGCAAAGAACTTGAAGCGCATCCAACGGCAGACGGTTAGCGAAGCGAATCTCACCCCGCCCCAATACGCGATCTTGAATATGCTGTGGGAGCAAGATGGACGCCCTTTCAAGGAAATTGCTGATGCCCTGCTGTGCACAAGAGCGACCATCACAGGGCTCATGGATACACTTGAGCGCAAGGGGTTGGTGGTGCGCAAACCCAATCCTGAGGACAGAAGAAGCTTATTGGCAACACTCACAGATGAAGGGCGAGCACTGCAAAAAAACACACCTTCCCTCGATAGCATATACCAAAGTTGCTGCACTGGATTGTCACCCATAGAATTTCAGCAATTAGCATTTTTACTTAGTAAACTAAATGATTCTCTAATTTTCCCGGAGGCATAATCATGAATCAAGAAACAATACTCGCATCCATACAAAACCAGGATCGTCTCTCATGGCGAGAGATTGGTATTATCGGCATCCATGCTTTTATAGGCTGGGCGCTGTGTACGGCAGCAATGGGCATAAGCATGGCTACCACAACTGTGCAGAATGCCCTGATCATCCACGCCAGCGCTGCGCCGATCATCTACACTGCAGTATCTCTGAGTTACTTCAATAAATTTAACTTCACGAAGCCACTGCAAACAGGCTTGATCTTCGTCAGTTTTGTGATCATCATGGATTTTTTCGTCGTTGCCATGCTGGTGCTCAAAAGCTTCGAAATGTTCTACAGCCCGTTAGGGACCTGGATCCCATTTACGCTGATCTTTTTGACTACGAGCATCATGGGAACCCTTGTACTGAAACGAAAAAAATCTCAATAAATTTAAAAATACCGATACATGGAATAAAAAAAAGCCGCTCTAGAGCGGCTTTTCAATTGACAATCAATGTTGGGGTCAGTTTAATTCAACCCCTCTGTGGCGGCAGACGAATCTTCTTTCCACGGCACCCAGGCCAAAATCGTTGTCCCGTAATCCATCTTCGAGCTGATCTTGACATCTCCTCCGACTTTGCGGGCGCGGCGCTGCATATTCGAAAGGCCGTGCCCAATGATCTCGCCGGTATTATTGATATCAAAGCCGCGACCATCATCGCTGACTTTCAAGAGCACCTGCTCATCCGTTCCCCAAAGTTGCACATCCACTTCCCCGGCAAAGGCGTGTTTGGCCACATTGCCCAGGGATTCCTGGCAAATATGGAAAATAGCCAGGGCATTTTGGCGGGGTAATCCGCTGAAGCCATTTTCCGAGGTAGCCAAATTTGTCTTAGCCTTGGTGTGGGTGCGAAATTCATCCAGCAGGCGCTGCACACCATGGGGCAACGATTCTCCGCCGCGCAGCTGCCGGGGGCGCAAGTCGAGAATATAGGCACGGATATCTTGAATGGTGCTGTTCAGGCCTTCGATACCTTCACTGATCTTTTGTCGCGCAGTTTTAACATCGTCATCCAGCGACATGCGCGCCAAATCGAGAGCCAGGCCAACGCTGTAGATCGACTGGATGATGCCGTCGTGCAAATCCATGCCAATGCGCTCGCGCTCTTCCAAGATGGCAATGCGGCGGCTCTGCTGCTGCAAGCGCGCATTTTCGATGGCTGTTCCCGTCCAGGTGCCAATGGCTTCGAGCAAATCCAGTTCACGCCAGGTGTACTGACGGTCATCTCGGCTGACGACGGTCAGGACGCCAACCACTCTGGTGCTGGCTCGCAGCGGAACACAGACAATGCGTTTGAACCCAGCTTCGATAACCGCCGGACGCAGACAAACCACATCTTTGCCAAGGGGTGGGCTTTCGATGGTTTTATCATCTTGAGCAGCACGGCCGACCATGCCATCGCCAAAATTGAAGCGCTCGCAAGACCAAAACGCAGAAGCTGCCTCGCCACGATGTTTCTTCAGCCAAAGCACTTCACTGTCTTCTTCTCTGAGGAAAATTTCGCCTGCCTGAACCCCAAAGTGTTCAATCACCTGGTCCAAAGTCTGTTCCAGAATTTCATCCATATTTGATGAGCGCTCTGATGCTTTGGCCAAGTTGTAGAGCAATGTCAGATCGTCGAACTGCTCCATCAATGTTTTGTCGCGCTCAATGACACCTTCGTATAGCCGCGAGTTATCGATGGCCACAGCGGCATAGGCCGCCAGAGTTTCGATGACACGCTCATCGTCTTCGGTGAACTCGGGGGCATTCTCTTTTTCTGTAAGATATATTTGCCCCAACATAACTCCACCAGACATAATAGGAACGCCCAAAAACGAGCGCATGTGGGGGTGGTTTTTTGGAAAACCGACGCTGCGCTCATCAACATCCATGTCGGGCACACGCATTGTTTTCTGCTCTTTTAGCAAAGCACCAATGAGCCCAAATCCCTTGGGTGGATGCGCTATATGCGCTATTTCAGCCTCTGTCATTCCAATAGGGATGAATTTTTTTAATTCCCCTTTTTCATTGACGATGCCAATGGCCGCGTAGCGTGCGTTGGCTTGTTCGCGAGCCATGCGCACGATGCGCTCCAACACATTGTTGCGCGACAAATCGCTGACTAATTGCAGGCTAGCCCGATGCAATGCAACTAGTCTTTCCTCTAATTGCTCACGAGTCAATGTAACCATTCAGGAATCCTCACCACCCCTAATTTTACCAAGAAATGTCCAATTTGAACGGTTGGGAAAAGTTTGGGAGAGTTGGCATTCTGCGGGTGGTAAATTTATTCAGCCTGATAGTTTTTGCCAGATTCTGACCCTAAAATATGGTTGGCGAAAATACTAATGACTCATGTTACGCACGCGTAGCGGGAAAGTCCTGAAAATAGGGGAGGGTGAAGCCCCCACCCCCTATTTTCAGGGAGATTTCTCTTTAGGTTGCGTAACATGAGTTAATGAGAGTCGTAGCCCCATCGCATTTGACGAAAGCTTGTTAGAAGTCCATGCGGTTTTAATGTTAATAGATGACTAACTCAGATAAAAACTCACGTATCTCTGGATTTTATGATCTTCCCCTCGAGCAGCGGCATGCCGAGCTCGCTCAGCGTGGGTTCCTGGATCCTGATGATTTTCCTGTTCTCGAAGGCCAAGGCGGATTGACCATCAAGCAAGCTCAACATATGATCGAAAATGTGGTTGGACTGTACAGTCTGCCCTTGGGCTTGGCGCTCAACTTCACTGTCAACGGACGCGATGTCATCATCCCCATGGCTGTTGAAGAGCCTTCTGTTGTAGCCGGTGCTTCATTTATGGCCAATTTGGCTCGCGCTGGAGGCGGTTTCACGGCCCAAACTACACCCCCAGAGATGATTGGTCAGATGCAGGTATTGGATGTACATGACTTGAACCAGGCGCGCCAAAATGTATTAGATCAGAAAGCCGACCTGCTTGCCGAAGCCGCCGAGATCGATCCGATCCTGAAGAAATTAGGCGGAGGGCCGCGTGATCTGGAGGTGCGCCTGATCGAGGAATCTCCCATTGGAGCCTTCCTGGTGGTGCACTTGATCTATGATGTGCGCGACGCCATGGGCGCCAATGCGGTCAATACAGCCTGCGAGCGTTTGGCACCTCAGATTGAAACACTCACTGGCGGGCGCGTGCATTTGCGCATCCTCTCCAATTTAGCAGATCGACGCCTGGCAAAAGCAAGCTGCACAATTTCATTGTCTGAATTGGCCTTTGGGGATTTTTCGGCCGAAGATGTGCGCGACGGTATCATTGCTGCTTGGGCCTTTGCCGCTGTCGATCCCTACCGGGCGGCGACCCACAACAAAGGTATCATGAATGGCGTCGATGCGGTGGTGCTGGCAACAGGCAACGATTGGCGCGCCATCGAAGCTGGGGCTCACGCTTACGCGGCGCGCAATGGACGCTACACATCATTGAGCAAATGGGGTAGTGACGCCGAAGGAAATCTCGTCGGCGAATTGGAAATGCCCATGGCTGTGGGTATTGTTGGTGGGGCTACCAAGGTGCATCCCGGTGCGCAGGTGGCGCTCAAAATTATGGGCATCTCCTCAGCTAATGAATTGGCTGAGATCATCATATCCGCGGGCTTAGCCCAAAACCTGGCTGCTTTAAGAGCGCTTGCGACTGAAGGCATCCAACGCGGACATATGGGCTTGCATGCCCGTCAAGTGGCCATTGCTGCTGGGGCCCGGGATGATGAGATCAACCGTTTGGCTCAGCAGTTGGTGACTGAAAAAACTGTGCGCGTCGACCGCGCCAAAGCGATATTGGAAGAGTGGAATGAAAAATAGTGGAATATTTGGACATTGATTTTCATCCGTGTCCAAATATAGGAACTGTAAGGATTATTTTATGACAGATAAAGTATCTGAAAATCTGCTGCTAAAACCCTCTCGCCCTGTTGGGATTGTTGGCTATGGCGCCTATGTGCCTCGCTACCGCTTGCCGGCCAAGGAGATTTCACGCATCTGGACCGGCGGAACCGGTGGAGTGCCGATCCAGGAGAAATCCGTGCCCGGCCCCGATGAAGATACAACCACTATGTCTATCGAGGCCGCTCGCAATGCCTTAGCGCGGGCGGGCATCGACCCTGAAGAGATTAGGGCTGTCTGGGTGGGTTCTGAGTCGCATCCCTATGCTGTTAAACCAACTTCCACGATTGTTGCCGAAGCCTTGGGCGTTGTCCCTTTCACCCAGGCCGGTGACTGGGAATTCGCCTGCAAGGCGGGCACCGAAGCTATGGTAGCCGCCATGGGCCTTGTCGGCTCGGATATGGCCAAATACGCCCTGGCTATTGGTATGGACACAGCACAAGGCCGTCCTGGAGATGCCTTGGAATACACCGCATCGGCTGGCGGCGCGGCCTTTCTGCTCGGACCCGCCGAAGAATCTGTGGCAGTGATCGAAAGCACGCTTTCTTACGTCACAGACACGCCCGACTTCTGGCGGCGGGAATACCAGAAATACCCTGAGCATGGTCAACGTTTTACGGGCGAACCGGCATATTTCAAACATATTTCTTCTGCAGCACAATCATATTTAGATGCCACCGGCACCACTGCGGAAGATTACCAATACGCCGTTTTCCATCAGCCCAACAGCAAGTTTCCTAGCAGAGTAGCAGGACAATTAGGGTTCAGCAAAGAGCAGATCGCGACTGGTCTGCTTGTGTCCGTGATTGGCAATACCTATTCGGGTGCGGCCATCATCGGTCTGACGGCTATCCTCGATGTGGCTGAACCTGGAGACCGCATATTGATGGTTTCCTTTGGCTCGGGTGCTGGCTCAGATGCCTTTGGCATCCGTGTCACCGAACGCCTGCCCGAACGGCGCGATCTAGCCCCTAAGACTCAAACGTACATTGCCCGCCGCACGGAGATTGATTACGCTACTTATTCTCGCATGCGCGGAAAGTTAGTGCTGAAATAAATCGAGCGTCACTGCGAGCGGAGCGTAGCAGTCTCCGTCGATAACCAGGAGATTGCTCACCTGCACTTGGCGCCGCATGTGCAAGTGTCGTCGACCAAAAGCCTCCTCGCAGTAACAAGGTTGTAGACATACTGGAATTGATGAAATGACAGACGTCGTTATCGCTGGAATTGGACAAACTACAGTAGGGGAACATTGGCATTTATCCTTGCGGGAACTTGCCTATCACGCCATCGAAGCTGCTCGCCTCGATGCGGGTGGATTGCTGCCCCAATCGCTATTCGTTGGCAATATGCTGGCCCCCAATCTTTCTGGACAGGCTCATTTGGGGGTGTTGATCGCTGATTTTGCCGGTCTGCGCGGCATTGAGGCCTATACCGTCGAAGCAGCCGGAGCATCAGGAGGTGCAGCTTTGCGGGCGGGGTATTTGGCTATCAAGTCGGGTTTTGTAGATGTAGTTCTGGTCGTGGGGGTTGAAAAACTCACTGATAAGGTTGGCCCCGAGGTGGATACCGCTATCGCCACCAGCCTGGATAGTGATTACGAGGCCGTTCAAGGTATGACTCCGCTGACCCAGGGAGCCATGCTTATGCGGCGTTATTTCCATGAGTATGGTGTGCCGCAACATGCCCTGGCTGGATTTCCTGTCACGGCGCATGCCAATGGAGCAAGTAACCCCAATGCCATGTTTAGAAAAGCCATCAAGCCAGAATTGTATGCGCGCGTTGGTATGGTTTGTGACCCTTTGAATATGTTTGATGCCGCGCCAGAAGCCGATGGCGCCGCGGCGGTATTGCTTACGCGCGCAGATCTGCTGCCTCCGGATGCAAACCACACTCCGATCCGCATCGCCGGTTCGAGTGTCGCCACAGATACATTATCGCTCCACGACCGCCCAGATCCCCTGGATTTCCGCGCCGCACGCCTCTCTGTGGGGCAAGCCTGTCTGCAAGCAGGATTAGCCATCGATCAGATGGACTTCTTTGAGTTGTGTGATGCTTATTCGGTCTATGCGGCGCTCACCCTCGAGGCAGCAGGATTTGCAGAACGCGGCCTGGGGTGGGTACTGGCTGAAGAGGGCCAGATCGGCCTCAAAGGCAGCATTCCAATATCTACAATGGGTGGCCTGAAAGCGCGCGGCAATCCCATTGGCGCAACTGGCCTTTATCAGGTAGTCGAAGCGGTCCAGCAATTGCGCGGCGTGGCTGGAAATAATCAGATCCCCGAAGCGAAAAATGCCCTTATTCAATGTTTGGGTGGTCCCGCATCTACAGCGGTAACACATGTGCTAACGGTTTTGTAAGCATCGCTTCTAGTGTATTTTGATAGTTCCTGATAGCTTTACTGGCTATACTACAATCGAACAAGAAGGAGTATGAAATGGAAATTCCACGTCATTGGCGTTTGAAGAAACAGCGATATGCCCTGGTGGGCGAAGTTTGCCCGCATTGTGATGCAAAGATATTCCCGCCTCGTGATGTCTGCCCGGAATGTGGTGACGAGGCTAAGACCCTTTTTGAGTTCAGCGGCCGCGGCGAAGTGTATTCTTATACCACTTTGTCCAATGCTCCCGCTGGATACCAGGCCTCCGCGCCCTACACGGTCGCTTTAGTAAAGTTGGATGAAGGCCCCATGGTTACTGCACAACTAACCGATATTGGGGAACAAGATGTTGAAATTGGCATGCCTGTCGAAATGGTCACCCGCAAGTTGCGCTCTGAGGGCGATGATGACCGCGGTATGTTGGTATATGGCTATAAATTCCGCCCCATGGAGCTTCAGCAGTTGGCAGCAGCAGCGGATTAATCAGTATTGAGAATTAAAAGTTTGAGGCGCTCAATTTTGATGAGCGCCTTTTTATTTAGGCCGAAATCTCCCATTGTGCTAAAAGTTCATATATAATACTGTTGATTGGAAATTGTTACGCTAGGAGAAATCTAAATGCCACTTGATCCAGCTGCTCTTGACGAATATCGTGATGTACTGGGTGATGAGTTTGGCCCATTCTTTATAGATCTGATTGATACTTTCTTTGCCAGCGGCCCAGAATTTATTCAAACGATGAAGGATGCATTATCGGGCGGTGACGTCGCATCATTCACACGGGCAGCTCATACGATGAAATCGAACTGCAAAACTTTTGGTGCCAACGAATTTGCAGAGAAGACCTTCGAACTCGAAAAACTGGGCAATGACAAAAATCTTGCCGATGCAAAAGACAAACTGGTTGCTCTCGAGGCTGATTATCAAGGACTTGTTGCTGAACTAGAGAATTTACGCGACAGCCTTTAGAACATCTTTCTTGACATAAAAAAAGAGAGTGGGCTGGCGATACTAGCTCACTCTCTTTTTGAACTATTGGCGTCTTTTCCGCATTCGTTTGGCGAGACGCTTCCAGGCTTCGGTAGGCTCTTGAGGTCGCTCCTTCTTGTGCTCGTCCTGACTGACCCAAAATGCCAGATCTTCGAAGATCACGCCCAGCGGTGATTCGGGTTCTTCAAGAACGGGAGGAGACCCAAAGTTAATTGCCCGAACAAGTTGATCTGACGCAAAAGGAATCACAGTTCTGATTTCTTGGTTGAGACCAGCTTCAATATCTGCTACTGAAAGACCCTGACGTTCGAATACCCAGTTCAGGATCAGGCGGATGTTGTTTGGTGAGTATTCCAACGTTTCGAAAACTTCAATGGCCATTGCTGTGGAGCGGACAGATGCTAATTCAGGTGCCAGGACGATAAATATCTCTTCGGCGAGATCCAGGCCAGCCAGAGTTGTTTCTGAGAAGTTGTGAGGCAGATCGAGCACAATATAGTCATAGCTCTGTTGCATAAGATCTAAGACGCGATTGACTTTCCCTGCGTCGACAAGTTCCCCTTCTTCAACACGACGAGGGGCAGAGAGTACATGTACGCCGCTAGGATGCTGACGCATAGTCTGACCGAGCACCTCCCGGTCGATCTCCCCAGTTTCCATACGGGCCAAATCCGCCCAAGTATTGCGCAGGGGCAGATTGAGCATCAATGCAGCCTGTCCCGCGGTAAAGGCCAGGTCAATGAGGGCGGTTTCCTTGCCCCAAAGCTGCGCCAAACCTACGGCAGTATTTGCAGCAATTGTTGAAACCCCCACACCACCGCGCAAAGAGAATACCGCAATAACTTTACCTGTCTTCTCCAATACTTGACGCGGCGCTACGGGTACCGTTTTTCGCCGTAGCAGCACATTGACGCGAGCCATCAGTTCATCAGGTTCATAAGGCTTAGAGAGATAATCATCAGCGCCAGCTTCGAAGCCCTTGATCTTATTTTCGAGGTTGTTCAGAGCAGTCAATAGTAGGATTGGGATTTGTGCAGTTTTGGGATTCTCGCGCATCCGCTCACAGGTTTCATACCCGTCCATATTTGGCATCATAACATCAGAGATAATCAGGTCGAAATCTTGCTCCTTCGCATATTTCAAGCCTTCAAGGCCATCTCCCGCCATGGTGACCTGATGACCCGCAGATTCGACAACCTTTCGATGAAGTTTCTGGCTAACAAGATCGTCTTCAATGATGAGTACACGTGCTGACATGCTGATTTACTCCTTCTGGTTATGCAATCCAATCAGTGTGTTGAGCATGAATATCATTATACAATTGATTTCTCGCAAGCGCAAAACTGTGCAAGGTGTACAAACCTTTATTTTCTTGACGCTAACCAGTGATTATGCTAGTATCTTTTAAGATTGTAGTCATATAAACTAGTCAATTGGAACTGCCCTAATTCGGAGACTCTTGTTTCAACCGATATTACCTCGCAGGGGAACGTTGACGCTGAAAACGCCCTCGGCTTTTTTAATGAAGGAGCAAACAATGATGAAGAAGAATCACATGCTGCTCATTGCCATAGTTTTGTTGCTGGCAATTGTGTTATCTGCTTGCGAGCGTAGTGCTTCATCGGCTATGCCGGGCACTGAGGGCGGAGAAAGTGATTTTCCTTTGCCCGAATCAGAGGTAGGAACCCCATCCGCTTTAGAGGCGTTGGAAGCGATTACGACCCAAACCGCGATTGTTGAAAGTGGTGAGGAAGCTGCAGCACCTCAGGGTGAAGAGAATGCTCTCCCTGCCGATGAAATTAAACCTACAGAAACACCACAGCCTCAACCTGTAGAAGAACCTCAGGTGGAAGCTGAACCAGAAGCTGAGCCTGTTGAAGTTGAAGATTATGCTGTTCCCAATACCTATACTTTGAAATCTGGGGAGTTTCCCTATTGTATTGCCCGCCGCTTTGATATCGCGCCAGCAGCTTTGTTGTCGGCAAATGGCCTCTCATCATCTTCGATGACATATCCGGGCACGGTGTTGACCATCCCCAAAAATGCTGGGCATTATAATCTGGGATCGCGTGCCTTGCGAGCCCACCCCACAACCTATGTTGTACGATCTGGAGATACTGCCAATTCTGTTGCTTGCCTCTTTGGGGATGTTGACCCCAGGGCAATCAGGGCGGTGAATGGTATCGAGGGCGCTCTCCCTGTTGGGAAGACGATCCAAATCCCGTAAAAATTTGATGACCGTTATCTGAAAACTAATATAAGGAGTAGCCAGAAATGTTGGGCTGCTCCTTATCTATTTCTGAAAGGGCGTATGGATGATCAAAGCAGTCCGAAGCGAGACAAAATATAAAGGAAAGGCTTTCTCAGTTCGTCAGGATCAGCTTCAATTACCCAATGGCAGAATTTCGAAACTTGATATTGTCGATCATGTTGGCGCCGTGACGATATTTCCTATCGATGAAGACGGGAATGTCTGGTTTGTAGAACAATATCGACATGCAACGGGGGGTGAATTACTCGAACTCCCCGCAGGCACTCTGGAAGATGGCGAAGAGCCAGCCGCGTGTGCTCAGCGTGAAATTCAGGAAGAGATTGGCATGGCCGCAGGTTCGATGCAAAAGATCGGTGAATTTTTCATGCTGCCCGGTTATTCAACTGAGTATATGCACATTTATTTGGCCACCAGTCTTACACCTTCTGAGTTGCCGGGTGATGATGATGAGTTCTTGCGTGTCGAAAGAGTGCATATCACCAGAGTGCTCGAAATGGCCTGGGAGAACAAATTTCGCGATGGGAAAACTTTGGCAGCATTGATGCTGGCATTGCCTTACCTTGATATTCCTACAGATGGTGTTGAATAGGCAACCGAGAATTGGGAATCTCGGCGACATGAAATAACATTTTTGCACAAGAAATTTCTCTTCCCTTTTAGTTTTCAGCATGGTATAATCCCCAGCCGTCCGCCCAAGGCGTGCAACGCTTGGCGGCTTTATTTTGCAATAAACGTAACTGCTCAGGCTAAAGCCTTCACAGAGAGATTTTCGAAAAA
>JADHTJ010000048.1 GCA_016785015.1 Anaerolineales bacterium | reverse complement strand
CGGGTGCGTTTCAGTTTAGGGGGGAACCAGTAGAAAAATGAAGCCACATATGATATGGAGATAGCATTATGGGCACGTTTTCAACCACAAACCGTCATGGTTTAGAATATTTTTTGCAGAATCTATCGTGATCAGCAAACGCTTGACCATTTGTCATTCTGAACGGAGTGCAGCGAAGTGAAGAATCCCTGAAACCAGACGAGAATATGTGCCTATGCAGGTAGTTCATCAAGCCAACTCACAGGGATTCCTCGCTGCGTTCGGAATGACAAAAGAGGTGATGAATTTTCACCCCCAAACTAAAACACGCCCATTTTGAGCAATTCTATTGACTCCCAAAACGTTTTGGAATAGAATGAGATTGTATCCAAAACGTTTTGGTTTTTTTCGGGGAAGTCATACCTAAGGTTGTACATGCCTGTTACTCTAAAAGATATCGCCAAAAAAGTGGGAAAATCAGTCACAACGGTATCGCGCGCCCTGCATGGATACGACGATGTCAGCCCTGAAACCAGCGCTCTCGTCCGCAAAGTAGCCGACGAAATGGGCTACACACCCAACATCATTGCTCAACGACTGCAAAAACAACATACAGATACGATCGGTTTCATCCTGCCTACTTTTGGTCCTCGATTCTCCGATCCCTTTTTCAGTGAGTTCCTGGCGGGGATCGGAAATAAAGCGGCTAAACTCGGATACGATCTTTTAGTTTCTACTCACCCACCCGGTGACGATGAACTAAAAGCCTATCGTAGGAAGGTACAAAGCTATCTGGTAGATGGATTCATCATCGTTCGAACCCGTCGCAAAGACCCACGCATTGGGTATCTCTGTCAAACGGATTTCCCCTTTGTTGCCTTTGGACGAACAGAGAATTCTTGCGATTTTCCGTTTGTTGACGAAGATGGCGAATTGGGCATGCGCCTGATCGCTCACCATCTGGCCGACTTAGGGCATCAACGAATTGCATTTATTGCTGCTCCAGACGAACTGATGTTTGCTCATTATCGGTTGAAAGGTTTCAAAAATGGACTCTCTGAAAAAGGAGTTCGACTCGAAGAAAAAATGATCGTCACTGGCGATCTCACTCAACGTGACGGGGTCAAACAAGCCACTATGTTGTTTGATTTACCCAATCCACCAACAGCAATCGCGGCCTGTAACGATCTTATGGCCTTGGGTGCGATAAGCGCTGCACAAAAACGCGGTCTGCGAGTCGGAAAAGATATCGCAATTACCGGCTTTGACAACATACCGCTCGCAGAACATAGTCACCCCTCGCTAACCACGATTCACCAACCGATTTACCAGATTGGTGATATGGTTTGCGAAATGCTCATCAGGCGTATCAAAGAAGAAAGCATCGAAGCCGAACATACGCTTTTAGAGCCCAAACTTGTAATCCGCGAAACAAGCGGTGGAAAACTGTGACCCGCTGAAGGAGGTGATGCCCCCCAAATTAATGTAACGAGATTTTTGTAGTAAGTAAACGTTTCACCCATTTTCATTTACGATATCCGGAGGATAAGGAATATGAAGAAAGTATCTATCTTAATGCTGATTGCCGTTTTAGGCGTATCGCTATTGACCGCTTTCACGCCTGCTACACCGGCAGAAGCACCACCAGAGCAAGTAAAACAGACTTTGGTTTTCTCCTCACGCTTGTTCAGCCCCCCTCAGGAGCAAGAATATTTCATCAATGAGATCATCAAGCCCTTCGAAGAAGAGCATGGTGTAATCGTGAACTTCCAGATCATTGATGACCAGACTCTACTGGATCGCGCTGCAGTTCAGCAGTCCACCAACCACGTCACCACCGATATCGTTGTGGCTCACAACAGCCGCATGGCCGAGTGGATCGAAGCCGGTTGGGTTGAGGATATGACCGAAGTGGTTGCAGGTTGGACCGATCGAACCTTCAGTACCGCTTTTGAAGGTCAGACTCACATGGACGGCAGCCAGTACTTCTTGCCTGTTGGCGCAGATGTTTACCTGCTTTTGGCCAATAACAAAGCCCTGGACTACTTACCCGCTGGTGCTGAACTTGACACCATCACCTGGGAACAGTATGCCGAGTGGGGCGCCGCTGTTGCTGCTGGTGAAGGCGAAGGAAAAGTCTGCATCACTGGTATTCCTGCTAAGTCTTGGATCTACATGTTCGGCGGCACCGGCCTTTCTTATGGCGCTGGTTTCCCCGATGTGAACTCTGAGGGCGCCATGGAAGCCTGGAAAGTTTGGGAAACCATCGGCAAGGCCGGCGGGTTTGTGCCCACCGTCCTGAACATTGACTCCTGCGTTGACCCCATGATGCGCGAAGAGTCCTGGCTGACCGTTTTCCACAACGCCCGCGCTGGGCAGGTTTACGCATCGAACGAGACCGCGTTTACCCTGGCTCCCGCCCCCACTGGCCCTGTTGGCACCGGCTCTATCGCTGGTGTTAGCGGCTACGCCATCATGAAGGGCTCCGCCAACTACGATCTGGCTCTGCAGTTCCTCGAGTACTTGACCCGTCCCGATATTCAGGTGAAGATCGCCAAGGGCACCGGTGGATTCATTCCGCCCGTGGAAGAAGCCCTCGAATTCTTGGGCAACGAAGCCATCGACGAAGTTATCAACAAGGCTGTCTTAGTGCTCGAGAATGGTGTTGTCTCCGGCGTTCCCGCTGGCGACTACCAGGATTGGGGTGCCGTGAAGCAATGCTACGATGATATCTTCGAAGACACCATTTTGGCTGGCGCTGATGTTACCCAAGCACGCCTTGACGAAGGTCAGACCTGTGTGGAAGATCTCTTAAAGACTGAGTAATCCACCAATTCATATCTAACCAAGTAAGAAATAGAGCCGGGAATTATTCCCTTCCCGGCTCTATCCATAACCTTTCAAGTGAAAGGGGTTTTTTATGGCCGTAGCAATTGGAAACAAATCTTTTCGAAATGTTTGGTCAAAGGCAATTCCCTATCTACTAATCCTACCGGTTGTGGTGTACTATGCCCTATTTTGGGTGCGACCTGTTCTAAAAACGGTCTTCGAGAGCTTTCGGGACACTGCCGGGCAGTTTACATTGCAGAACTATGCAATGGTATTTTCCGACCCAGACTTCATCCCAGCTGTAAGAAATACTGCCATCATTGTTGTATTTTCGGTTACGTTAGAATTTCTGGCGGCACTTTTTTTGGCAATATTGATCAACCGCAAATTCGTTGGCTCCAGCTTCTTCTTATTTGTGGCTATGGTGCCAATGGCTTTGCCGGCAGTTGCCGTTGGTGCGATGTGGCTGACCGGCCTAACCGCCCACGGATGGCTCAACAGCCTGCTCTTCTATTTGGGGGTAAGTAAGAAGATATATTGGCTGGCTGGTTCCGAGTGGGCACTTTTAGCAATCATCATTATCATAGACGCCTGGCAAGTTATCCCATCCGTGATGATTATCTTGCTTGCCGGGCTGCAAAATATCCCCGTTGAGGCTGAGGAAGCTGGTTACGTCTTCGGGGGCAATTTCATCACTGTGCTGCGCAAGATCACCATCCCCATGCTGCAATCCACCATACAAACGGCGGTAATCCTCAGGTTGATTTCAGCAATCCAAATCTGGTTGATCATGGTGTTATTGATGGGCTTTAACCGCCTGCCCGTTCTCGTGGAGCGTATCGTCTACTACCACGAAGAAGTCCCTGGGCTAGATATCAGTTTCCAAATGGCATCTGGCTACACAATCATTGTCTCTGTGATCGTTTCCATCGCTGCCCTGCTGTATCTAAAAGTATCAGGCGCCTTTGGTGGAAACCAGGAGGCACGGCAATGATAAAGAAAAAACCGACCAGCCTCGCCAAGATTATCAAGTCTACAATTTTTTATCTTTTCGTGACAACCCTTGGGGTAGGTATATTGCTACCAGCTTTCTTCCTGGTTTCGCTTTCTTTCCTGTCAACCAGAGAGGCTTACCAATTCCCACTGCCGCTGCTGCCCGCCTTGAGTGCCAAATACTCCCTGACTTTTGGTGATCGCGGCTACTTATTGAGCGTCTACGACGATTTTGATGATGAATACCAGACCGTACTAGACACTGCCGAACTTGAGAAAATGTCCGTTTACATGCGTTCGCAAATTGGCGCACCCTACGACATCCCGGACATCGAGGATCGCATTGCCGAATTAGAGAGTGGAACTGATCCCGTTTATTTCAAAGCGCGCAAGAATCTACTGCTCAATTACGATTTATTCTTCAAAGTGACGCGTGATGCCGTACCTGCCCTGATACGCAGCTTACAAATAGCCGGCATGACCATCGTGATATCTCTCTCTATTGGTGGTATGGCGGGTTATGCCTTTGCTCGATATGTATTCATCGGTCGCGATGCGCTAAAATTCAGCGTGCTCTTTGTGCGCATGTTTCCCGGTGTAGCTATCGCCTTGCCAATGGTCATCATCCTGGCAAATATGGGCTTTTATGATCAGCCTATCGGCTTATCTCTAGTGTATTCCGTCGGGTCTATCGCCTTGACGGTCTGGATCACCGCCAGCATCTTCATGGGCATACCAGAATCACTCGAAGAAGCCGCCCAGGTATTTGGTGCCACGAAATTCCAAGCCTTTCTGAAAATCACTTTCCCACTGGCACTGCCCGGCCTGGCCGCTGCGGCAATGTACGCTTTCCTGGGAGCCTGGAATGAGACTGTCTCGGCCATTATTCTGACCCAATTTAACCCGACTTTCGCAGTCGTGGTTTACCAGACACTATTGGGTGCCGTTGGGCATGTTAATCTGGCAGCCGCAGGCGGTTTGGCAATGGCTATTCCATCCGTAATCTTCACGTTCTTCATCCGCAGATACATCAATCAGATGTGGGGTGGAGTGACTGTTTAGGAGGCAATTATGGCAACCCTTACAATGCAAGATGTCACCAAACAATTTGGCCGCAAAGTTATCGCCGTAAAAGAATTCAACCTCGAGGTTCAAGATCAGGAATTCCTGGTATTACTAGGACCTTCGGGTTGTGGAAAGACAACGGCCATGCGCATGGTCGCCGGTCTCGAGGAGGTAACCAATGGCCGCATCCTTATCGGTGATCGCGATGTTACCGATCTACCTCCTCGAAATCGAAATGTCAGCATGATCTTCCAAAACTATGCCGTCTGGCCCCATATGACGGTCTTCGACAACATCGGCTTCGCGCTGAAACTCAAGAAGATGCCCAAGGACGAAATCGAGAAAACTGTCAAAGAAGTTGCCGGCATGACCAATATCGACATGCTGCTGGAGCGCTACCCATCCCAATTATCGGGCGGTCAGCAGCAGCGCGTAGCCGTTGCCCGGGCGATTGCCGTTTACCCCGAAATCTTCTTGATGGACGAGCCGCTTTCCAACCTGGATGCCAAGCTGCGCGTATCAATGCGTACTGAATTGAAAGCTATTCATGATAAAACTGAAGCCACAACAGTCTTCGTGACACATGACCAATCCGAAGCCATGAGCATGGCAGATCGAATTGTGATTATGAAAGATGGCGAGGTAATTCAAGTGGGCTCCCCAGACGATGTCTATCATCGCAGCGCAAGCATCTTCGTAGCAGATTTCATCGGCACACCGCCCACTAATTTCTTGGAAGTGGATGTCAAATCCGAGAACGGCGATTATCGATTGGTCAATCCCCATGTGGATTTCAAGCCAGAGTCACATATTTCTGAATCGCTGCGAGACTACGATAAGAAGAATCTAATTCTTGGAATACGCCCTGAAAATATCGTCTTGACAAATCAAAAAGATGCCGTTCTTTCAGCAGAATGCCTGGTTTCAGAACCGCAAGGCTCCCATCAAGTTGTTGCAATTCAACTAGATCAACAATACATCAAGGTGATTGCATCTGCGCAGCCGAAAATCAACCCTGGCGAAACCGTGCATTTGGCCTTCAAGCAAGACACGCTAAGGCTATTCGACCCCGAAACCACTCTCGCCATCGGCGACTAGAATTTTCCCCCCTGGGTTCACAAACAACCCAGGGGGTTTCATCACTAGCAATATGCGACATCAAATTCGCTGGACATCAAGAAAAATCGCTGCGCGCCTCGGGGAAATCGAAACTCTCGCCTATCGTCAACGGCGGCCCATTCCGCCATTTCGCTATTGCGAGATTAAAAGCCCGATGTCACCACCATCCATTGGTGTAGATGTTGATGATTCATCTTGGGAGGAAATCCAGCCGCATTCTTATTGGGGACTCCCCAGGACAAATGTTGTTCTAAGGACCAAGTTCCGCGTGCCTACCTCGTGGCTGGGTGCCGGACCGATCGCTCTGTTCTTGCCAATTGGCATCGCCGGCGACTTTTCACATCCCGAAGCTTTAGCTTATATCGATGGCCAACCGTACGCCTCGTGCGACCGCCATCATCAAGAAATAGTCATCCCCGAAATATGGTGCGATGGGGCTGAACACACGTTAGCTCTCCACGGCTGGACAGGCATCGGGGGGCAGACTGTGGGCGATATGACCAAGCAGTTGAAGATGCGTCCCTGCGAGGTCGTCCAAATTGACCAGCCCACGCGCGACCTTATCGCCCTGACCCGCGTCACACTGGGCATTTTAGAGCACCTGCCCGAGCGCGACCCTGCCCGACACCATATACTCACCGCTCTCGATGAAGCCTACAGGATCCTGGATTTACGATTACCGATCGATGAATCTTTTTATGAGAGCGTTCCTGTCACTTATGAAACCCTAAAAACTGGCATCGAAGCTTCCGGTCTGCCCCTTGATGTTGATATCACCGCCATCGGTCATGCCCATATCGATGTGGCCTGGCTGTGGACATTGGGGCAAACGCGCCAAAAAGCTGGCAGAAGCTTTCACAACGTGCTCCGGCTAATGGAGCAATTCCCTGAGTTTCAGTTCACTCAGAGCCAGCCGCAATTATATGATTACCTGCGGGAAGATTTTCCAGAACTATTCGAGGCCATCAAAGACCGCATCAAAGATGGCCGCTGGGAGCCTATCGGCGGCATGTGGGTCGAAGCGGACTGCAATCTTTCTGGACCTGAATCCTTAGCGAGACAATTCTTGTTGGGACGCGATTTTTACAAAAGGCATTTTGGCCCTGAGGCCGAAACACGCGTTCTCTGGCTGCCAGATGTTTTTGGCTACGCCTGGAATCTGCCCCAACTGATCAAAGAAGCCGGCCTGGAATATTTCTTCACCATAAAGATCGGCTGGAGCCAGTACAACCGCCTGCCCTATGATTCTTTCTGGTGGCAGGGCCTTGACGGCACGCGAGTGCTGACTCATTTTAGCACCACCAAAAACCCCGATAGCCCCCACGCGGCGACCTACAACTCCGATGCCTCCCCCAGCCAGACCATGGGCACCTGGCTCAATTTTCAACAAAAGGATTATGGCCCATCAGGGAAAATTCCGCCTTTGCTGATGTCTTATGGTTGGGGCGATGGCGGCGGCGGCCCCACGCGCGAAATGCTCGAAAACATCCGCGAGATGGGCAACTTCCCATCCACGCCCCAAATCCATACCGGAAAGGTGGGCAACTTCTTCGAGGAGCTTGCGGCCGTCAGCGAGAACCTGCCCGTGTGGAACGGCGAGTTATATCTTGAATACCATCGCGGGACGTATACTACGCAGGCACGCAACAAGAAGGCAAATCGCCAAAGTGAATTTCTTTTACATGATGCTGAATTCCTGGCCACATATGCATCATTGCTCGATTCCAACTTCCAATATCCAACTTCCAAATTCAAAAACGCTTGGGAGCTCGTCTGCCTGAACCAGTTCCACGACATCATCCCGGGCAGCAGCATCGCCCCGGTTTACGAAGAATCTTTGGAGCAGTATGAAGAGGTCCGCCAATCGGTGACCGAGATTCGCGATCAGGCGCTGGAAGTCATTGCAGAAAAAATTGGGGCAGAACAACTGATTGCTAATCCAATATCATTTACACGCAATGAACCCATCGAGATCGCTGGAGAACTTGTTGATAGTGGGAAGCTGCCCCCGTACAGCGTGTCAACGGCGACCGAAGACCGAAGACAGGAGACCGATACTCCGTCCCCGGTCATCGGTCTTCCGTCGGGCCTTGAGAACGATTTCATCCGTATTGAACTAAATGCAGCTGGCGACATTACCCGTATATTCGATAAATCTGCGCAGCGCGAGGCACTGCCCGAAGGCGCGCTTGCCAATCAATTCCAGGCCTTCGAAGACCGGCCTTTAAGCTGGGATGCCTGGGATATCGATATATTCTATGATGACAAGATCTGGCTTTCGGATCCGGCAACCAGCATCGAGGTAATCGAAAGTGGACCGCTGCGGGCTACACTGGAGATCAAACGCCGCATCCTGAATAGCGAATATTCTCAACGAATCTCGCTGACCCATAACAGCCCGCGACTGGATTTCAAAACGCACATCGACTGGCAAGAGCGCAAAATTTTGCTCAAAGTCGCCTTTCCAGTGAATGTGCTTTCGCCAACAGCAACCTACGAAATCCAATGGGGCAATGTCGAGCGACCCACACACCGCAACACCAGTTGGGATTGGGCGCGCTTCGAGACCGCGGCTCAAAAGTGGGTAGATCTCAGCGAGGGCGACTACGGCGTCAGCCTGCTCAACGACTGCAAATACGGGCACGATATCTACGAAAATGTGATCCGCCTGACCCTTCTGCGGGGCACAACCGCCCCCGATCCCTTGGCCGACCTCGGCGAACACAGCTTCAAGTACAGCCTGTACCCACATTCAGGCAGCTGGGGGATGGAAACAGTTCGAGAGGCATATGCGTTGAATAATCCGCTGATAGTTTACAAGTCACAGGCCACAAGTCACAAAGCTCGCCCTGAGTTTATCGAAGGGTCGCAAGGTGCAAGGCCCGCCCTGAGTTTATCGAAGGGTCGCAAGTCGCAAATCGCAAGTAACGGGTCGCAAGTCGCAAGCGGCACATCGCACTCCGCCCATCGCACAACTATGGAATCAAACATCCAACATCCAACATCTGATCTCCAACCCTTCGACGAAGCTCAGGACAAGTCTCAAATCGACCATCTCCAATCGTTAATTACTGTTAACCGCCCCAACATCATCATCGAAACTATCAAGCGCGCCGAAGATGGGAACGGCGTCATCGTGCGCATGTATGAGAGCCGGCGCAGGCGCGGCCCATTCAAATTGACCAGCAATTTTCCCTTGTCTGGCGCCTGGCGAGCCAATATTCTAGAGCAGAATCAGGAAGAGATCCCTGCGCAAGGCACAAAACTGAACTTCTCGATCAAACCTTACCAGATATTAACCTTGCGGCTAATTCCTGAGCAGCACACATAATATGTCGAGAATACTCACAGAATACGAGGCTAGACTGCAAGAAAGAGAAATTCATTCCAGCATGGATATCAAGCGCCAACAATGGTCTGCTTTTGAACATTTAAAATTCTCTCCTACCGGAGCTATCAAACCATTTTATGGTATGACCTGCATCACCTGGGTCGATCCTCAAAGCAAGCTATTCGAAATTCTCAGTACAACGCAAAGGAATATTCAAGCAAGTTTTGAGCAAACTGAAGCTGCACAATATTTCTGCTTTTTAGATCCGGCTTCATTTCACATGACAATATGCGATATCACAGCCAATCCAACCCCAACAACAGAAAAAGATGCCAGCAACATCAGTTCTCAAGTCCAGGATGCGTTTTCTCAAGGGTTCGAAACGGGGGCCATTTCGGCTCAGGTTCGCGGCGTTGGTTTTAAATCTACCATAAGCGCCCTGGTACGCTTCGAGGATGTTAAGGAGCTCCAGAAGGTTTTCCATCTGGAAAAAGTGATCAAAAGCGCCACGCAAGTCGACCGGCGTGATTTCGCCGGACATATCACACTTGCCTATTGTGTGAACCCCAAGGAGAATCGCTTGGATGAAGTTTGGTCAATTCTCAAACCATTTCAAGAGTTTTTGTTTGGCGATTTCACCTTTTCAGAATTCGATCTGACATGCTTTACAGACATGAACACATTCATTCCACTGACAACCTTCAATCTTGAAACGGAGCAGATAACCGATCATTTCAACCTGGACCAATGTATGTGCTGCTAATACGTAAAACTGATGAAATTAACCCGCCTCTCTAACAAACCAATTCTTTCGCCCAAAAAGCACCATCCCTGGGAAGCCGCGGCTGTGTTCAACTGCGCCGCAATCTATGACAACGGCCTTATACACATGATCTATCGCGCTACGGATATCACATCCAATGGCTCCCAAGGAAAGTACATTAACAGCTTGGGATATGCTGTCAGCAGTGATGGAATCAACTTCAACCGCTTAGATAACCCAATTCTGACCAACGACGCTCCCCAAGAGTTGCGCGGCCCCGAAGATCCCCGCGTAGTCAAAATCGACGACACCTTTTACATGATGTACACTGGCTATGGCGGCCGCTTCGCGGGCGATTACCGCATCTGTCTGGCAACATCCAAAAACCTGATCAATTGGCAGCGTCAGGGCGTGATGTTAGACGAAGCCAACAAAGACGCCTCTCTTTTCCCAGAGAAGATCAACGGCAAATATGTCATGTTCCATCGCCGGCCGCCGGATATTTGGATATCGTTTTCTTCTGATCTCAAGAATTGGGAAGATCACACCCTGGTGATGCGCGCCAAACCCGACTCTGACTGGGAGAATGAAAAGATTGGCATCAGCGGACCACCCATAAAAACGCCCCAGGGCTGGTTCCTGATCTATCACGGTGTCAGCAAAGATAAGGTTTATCGTCAGGGTGCAGCCCTGCTTGATTTAGACGACCCCAAAAAAGTCCTCGCCCGACAGACCCAACCTATTTTGGAGCCAGAACTGGACTGGGAGATCAACGGCTATGTCCCCAATGTAGTATTTAGCTGTGGGCAGGCCGTGATCGGTGATGATGTCTATGTATATTATGGCGGCGCAGATACTGCTATCTGTGTAGCCACACTACGAATGAATGAAATTAACTTCGCTAACGAGAGAAAACTATGACACACAACATTGGCATGTTCCACTATATCGCAGGATTTACCGATGGCGTCTCGCTCGAGATGAATAAATGGATAGAAGTTCTCGAGGATATGGGACACACAGTTCATATTTGTGCTGGTAAGCTGGGCAGCATCGCTGAGGGGACAGTCATTAAAGAAATGTATCACCACCGTCCCGATGCTCGCCACCTGTATTACAACACTTTTCAAGCCTTACGCGATTATCGGGATGAAGCCACATACCGTGCGGGACTCTTCCGTCTTTCAGATGCGATCGAGACAAAAATATTAAAATTCATCGAAGATAAAGAGATAGACTTTTTTATTCCGCAAAACGTTTGGTCGGTTGCGGCCAATCCCGCTGTGGCGATTGCACTCACCAATATCATGCGCAAGCATAAAATCCCTGCCTTGGTGCATAACCATGACTTCTATTTCGAACGCACTAACGGATTCAGATTGACCTGTGGAACAGCAGTCGAACTTGCTGATTTATATTTACCCCCACGTGATCCGCTAGTAAAACACGTTGTGATCAACTCTCTGGCTCAACAGCAGCTTGCCAATCGCAAAGGAATCAAATCGGCATTGGTTCCCAATGTCTTCGATTTCGAAGCCCCGCCATGGGCACCCGATGAGTACAACAGTGACTTTCGCGATCGTATAGGACTCCGAGAAAACGACATCATGGTTCTGCAAGCCACGCGCATCGTCACGCGCAAGGGAATTGAATTGGCGGTCGATTTTGTCAAAGCGCTGGATAGCCCTGCAAATCGTTCAAAACTCAAGGCCAAAGGCCTATACGATGGGCGCAAATTCGATGATGACAGCCGCATCGTGTTAGTGCTGGCAGGATACGCTATGGATGATGCCACTGGTCGCTATCAGAGTCTGCTTTCACTCAAAGCCAAAGAACTCGGCGTGGAAGCCATCTTTATTGAAGATATCGTTGACAGCAGTCGCTATACTCGTAAGGGAAAAAAGATTTACTCACTTTGGGATACGTATGTCTTCGCTGATTTTGTCACCTACCCGAGCATATGGGAAGGCTGGGGCAACCAGCTGCTCGAAGCGCTGCGAGCAAAACTACCCCTGGTGCTCTTCGAATATCCTGTGTATGAAGTAGATATCAAAGATAAGAACTTGCGTGTGGTTTCCCTCGGAAATCAAATCTCGGGCCGGGACGAACATGGTTTAGTTACCGTCGACCAAAAGATCATCGATGACGCTGCTAATCAGGCTGTAGATCTTCTCATTGATAAAGAGTTGCGCCAAGAGACAGTTGATCATAACTTCCGTATGGCCAAAAGATTCTATTCTATGGACGCCCTGCATATTTATCTCAGGCAACTTATGAATGATCGAGGATGAAATAATATGCCGCCCGATATAAAAAAATCGCTCTTTGACCACCTCACCTTCATCTATGGAGATGAGTCTGCCGAATATATCTGCACACGAATCATCGAGCGGTTAGAGCGTTTCAAATCTTCCTATCCTGATTTGGCTTCATGCTCGCCTGAAAACCGTGTCAGCGAGCGTGATTCTATTCTGATCACCTATGGAGACATGGTCCAGCATGATGGCCAGCCTCCCCTCCAAACCTTAACAGATTTTCTCCAAAAACACCTCGGGGAAGTCGTCAGCACAATTCACATTTTGCCCTTTTATCCCTATTCTTCCGATGATGGCTTCTCGGTCATCGACTATCGCCGCGTGAATCCCGCCTTTGGAAATTGGGAAGACGTCTCTCGTATTGGAGATAACTTCCGCTTGATGTTCGACGCCGTGGTCAACCATATCTCTGCCCAGAGCTTGGAATTTCAGGGCTTCCTCAAAGGTGATCCTGATTTCGATGAGTTTTTTACTGTCATCGAGCCGGGGACTGATCTAGCGCGCGTCTTTAGACCGCGCGCGACACCCGTCGTGACTCCCTTCAAAACCAACGCTGGCGAAAAACTGGTCTGGACAACCTTTAGCGCCGATCAGATCGATCTCAATTACCGCAACCCCGATGTACTCATCGAGGTGATTGACATTATGCTGTTTTACGCGGCCAATGGGGCGGATTTCATCCGCCTGGATGCAGTGACCTATGTTTGGAAAGAAATCGGCACCAACTGCATAAATATGCCACGCACGCACCGGATTGTGCAATTGCTGCGCACCGCGCTGGATTTTGCCGCCCCACGTGTCGCAATCGTCACCGAAACGAATGTGCCCCACAAAGATAATATCGCCTATTTTGGCGATGGCACCAACGAAGCCCAAATGGTGTACAACTTTGCCTTACCCATGCTGACCCTGCACGCTTTTCACACTGGTGATGTAAGCACGCTGTCGGCCTGGGCAAGAACGCTGGATTTGCCATCCGATCAGGCAACCTTCTTCAATTTTCTGGCTTGCCATGATGGCATTGGCATGCTGCCAGTCAAGAATATCCTCAGCATAGAGGATCGCGATGACGCCGTGAAGCGCACGTTAGAACTGGGTGGATATGTCTCATACAAAAGCAATGAAGATGGCTCCCAAAGCCCCTATGAATTGAATATTAATTATTTAGATGCCCTCAGCGATCCCATTTCACCTGCTGGAAAATTGGAACATCTTGATGAATTAAATATAAATTTCCTGGATGCGCTTACCGACCCCAAGAAACCGAGCGAAGATCTTGAGCTGCTGGCCAAACGATTTCTGGCTACCCAGGCCATCATGTTGGCGCTGCGCGGTGTGCCCGGCATCTACTTCCACAGTTTATTCGGTTCTCAGAATTGGCGCGCCGGAGCGGAGCAGACTGGGCGCTCGCGCACAATTAACCGTGAAAAATTAGACCTATCTCGCCTTGAAGAAGAGCTTGGCGATCCCGAATCATTGCGCTACCATATTTTCCAGGGATATAGCAAATTACTAAAAGTGCGCACTTCAAATCCGGCCTTTCACCCTTACGGAGGTCAGTGGGTTTTAGATATTCATCCATCGGTATTGGCGTTATTACGAACCAGTATTGATCAAAACACACGCACTTTGTGTTTGCACAACGTCAGCAACCAGAGCTTGAAATTGAGCGTGGATCTGGCCGATCTGCCCATCTCCAAGGCAAGCCCGAACTTCGAGATCATCCATGGGGAAGAGTATCACCCCGACGGCGATGCATTTCGAGTAACGTTGGCACCGTATCAGGTGGCCTGGATTCAATTGTAGAATCCAAAGATTGACATAGCATGGCAGACATTTGGGTTGTCATTCCAACATATTGGGGACCAACGAATCTGGGAGTTTATGACCATCCCACACCCATTGATGGCGAGAGCACCCTGCCGAGATTACTGGATAGTCTGATTGTTCAAGAAAGCTATCCCCACTTCTCAACCCTGATTCTCGTATCAGCAGTGGCAGAAGAGTATCAAGTTTCTGCCACTGAGCGCGTCCGACGACTGTTGCACCCTTATCAATCCAAATTGGATATCTTCATCGCCGATGCTGAAACGGCAGGGCTAGTTAGCGAGCTGCTTGCATCCCAAAACCTTAATCCAAAAGTCGCTGGGATGCGTGGCTATGCCGCGGTTCGAAATCTGCAGCTATTGGTGCCGGCAGCCATAGGGGCGCAGATCATTGTTGCTCTAGATGATGACGAAGTTGTTCCACCCGACTATGTATCTCAGGCTATCAAATGGGTTGGGAATAAGTTTCAGGGCGAATATATTTACGGCGTAGCAGGTCCCTATCTTGACGAATCAGGTAGCCCTTACCTATCTGAGCCAGATCAGGTTTCAAATTTCCTGCGGGATAAATCGGTATTCATCAATCAGGCTATGCGCAAGTTACAAGATTCCCCAGACAAGTTGATGTCTACTGGGATGGCATTTGGGGGCAATATGGTATTTCATCGGGAACTTTTCGAATCGGTTTGCTTCGACCCAGCCATCACGCGCGGGGAAGATATCGACTATGTAATCAATGCACGTATCGCTGGGAAAGATTTTTTCTTTGACCCTCAACTAACCATCACACATTTGCCCCCTCGCCACTATGAAGCCCCAGAGTATGCCAAACTGAGACAAGACATTTACCGCTTCATCTACGAGGCTGAAAAACTACGTATAGCCGGCCTCTCTGCAGAAGATTTCGGGGTATATCCAGGGCGCATGCTGGAAGATGATTTCATCCAAGCGGCAAGAGACGCTCTTGAACAAACCGCATCGCCCTCTCTCGTGAGACAATTTGGCGACCCTGAATACATAATCGGACAGGCTCAGGATTACGCACAATTACATGCGCATTCCTATTTTGCCTACGCAGAACAATGGCCCGCACTGATACGCGCTTTGGATCAACTTAATTGCAATATGTCGTTATTAACTCATGTCAGGCAGTAAAACAAAAGAAGCTTCCGTCCTCCCTCATCCTAACCCTCTCCCAAAGGGAGAAGGAGTAAAGTCCCCTCTCCCTTTGGGAGAGGGCGGAGGGTGAGGGCAGGCTTGAACTCTCAAATTTCCACTTTTGCGTAACATGAGTCATTAATAGGCGTTACGCATTTTGCTTTTCGTTTGGCTATACGCATTTTTGTACCATACACCCCCAGAAAATTGAACTGAGGTACAATACAATTAGAGAAAAAGATTTCCTCGCACAGATAACATCTCCCAGGGTTAATCGTAGATTATAAGTAACCCATCTGATCCCCTATCGATCATTTTCTCCATCTGAATAATGAAATTACCACACCCAAATGATCAAAATCATTGGTTGAGGGAATTATTGGATCATCCTAATCCATCCAATTGGGATGAGATTACCAATGTTCTCCAGCATTTTAGCGCCAAAAAACGCCGCTTTTCTGTTCAAGAACAAGCGGACTATGGCCAATTCTTTGGAAAAGGCGCGGCCTTTATCACCTTCAGTTACGGGATCGATGGGGTATCCATCGAAATCTCGAAATATGCACATGCGTTGGAAAATTTATTCAGCAGGCTTGGGACATATTCAATCCATCTAATTGGTGAAAGTTTCCAACCAGAAACATCATCCATTTTTGGAGCAGACTGGCACCAATTTAGGTTAGCAGGGGTTGATGGATGGGACAAATGGGATGGAGGCATCTGGTTCAACGCTTTATTTAGAAAGAAGATTAGATCAAGAAGTAAAAGATCGCGCTGTTTGGCAGAAGAAATTTACATTCAGGCAATTTCTATCGCCGATCGTTTAGGGAAATATCTGATTGAAAATCGAATTTCGTTGCTCATCCCGGTAAATGTCGCTTCAAACCCAGGGAATTTGGCAGCGACTCTCGGGATTGTCTTGGCAACTGAAGCACTAGGCATATACGTTCTGAATAATAACCATGATTTCTATTGGGAAGGCGGCAAGTCTTTGGCGGAGAGAGATCCTGGGGAAGTACCCGGAGTGCGAGATCATTTTTTCAGAAATATCAAAAATAGATCACTATTCAAGCTTATCAGCTTGCTTTACCCGTGGAATGGAAAACGATGGTTACAGGTCAATATCAACGCCCGTCAATCTAGAAAACTAATCCAAAAATATAATTTCCCCAAAGATAAAGTATTTGAAATATCAACGAGTATCAGCGACCAGTTTTTAGAATCTTACAATTTAGATGATACGAAACACGCCAGGGTTCGCATGGCTCACATCTTGTCGAATGGCAAGGCCATCATGCATTCGATATCAGTAGATGGCCATATTGAAAGGCTTGATCAATGGATGAAAAACCAAACGCCTTGCATCGTTGGGAGTCATTCCGAACTAACTGTTGATCCTCGATCAGAGGATTTGATCATCCTTCTGCAGCCTACTCGAATTGTTGGTCGGAAAAGAATCGCCAAAAATGTTGCATTTATTGAAGCACTTTTGACGAAAAGCAGGCTACGTGCAGATTTTGAAAACAACCCTTTTCGCCAGATCGTATTACATATCAGCGGGCCCACACCCATTGAACACAAAGCAGATCTGATTCAGGTTCTGCGGGCCTATCAGAAAACGGTCAACTCTCTGCCTGAATTTATCGCGCCGCGCTTCTTGATGGCATTTTCAACTGGGCACGATCAGCACGCTTCCTTTTCCGAACATAATTTCAGTCCTATGAGTATCGAAGATATTTATCGCATGGCAAATCTAGTTGTGTTCCCCAGCTCTACTGAAGGCCGCGGGCTGCCAATTATCGAGGCCAGCGCCATGGGCATACCCATTGTCTGCAGCAGGTATCAGCCCAAAGAAGTCTTCGAGGATGTGATTGGCAAGCACCTTCCAACAGAGCTGCAAATCCAATACATTCATTTTCCAGAGCGAAAGTTTAGCCAGGCATTTTTAAGCGAAGTGGCCAGTGTGCTTTTAGATTCCACAATTCAGAAGAAGTATCGCACTTACAACCGAAGGGCCGTGAAATCCAGATACAGTCGCGGTTCCTTCAACACTAAATTTGAAGGTTTACTGGAACATTTAGGCAAATTAGATTAGGAAGAAATATGCATATCGGATTTATCGAAGATACACATCTGCACGGTGGCACCCAAATTTGGGTCACAGAGGCCGTGCAAGCTTTTATCGAACGCGGGCACGAAGTTACTGTCATAGCTCCGCATAAGAGCTGGGTCGCTGAGCAGTGCCACCTGGCTGGTGCGCACATTGCTACTTATGATTGGGATGAAATTGTTCATGAAAGTTCAGACGACATCAAGATTTGGGCAAACGCACTCAGGGATTGTGATGTTGCCATTTGCACCGTGCACCCACCCCGAGGTGGATTCCATTGTTCAGTATTCGCGGCGCGCTGCATACGAGAGGAAAATTTATCCACACACCTGATCCCCAAGACCGGCACGATTGTGCCTGACTATCTCAGAGAATTTTATTTGCCCGATGAAAGCATAAACGCCTCTATCGTCACGATAACAGATTTTACACGCAGATATCTAATCGAAACCTACAAAATTCCATCTGATAAGGTTAGCCTAATTTATCAGGGTACAGAGGTGGACAGGTTTCAATCCTCGAATAGCGGAAAGGAAGAAGCCCAAAAACGTTACCCTCTGCCTGCGAACGCATCACCAATATTGGGGAGTCTCGGTTCATTTGAGCCTCGCAAAGGGCACATCGTCCTGTTCGAAACTTTGAGAGAGTTAGCAAACGGCGCTTTTCCAAATATCCATTTGATAATGGTTGGTGACGGACCTGACGAAGAGTTGCTCAAGGCTAAGGCAATAGAGCTTGGACTGACCAATCACATATCATTTTTCCCATTTACAGACGAACCCAATTATGTCTTCGAATTACTCGACATCACAGTTCTGCCCAGCCTGTACAAAGAAGGCTTGCCCAATGTTCTTTTAGAATCCATGGCTATGGGAGTGCCCGTAGTATCGTCAAATATCGGCGGGGTTGCTGAGCTCGTAATCGATGGCGAAACAGGATATACGGTAGAACCTGGAAAGAAAGCTGCACTAAAATTTGCAATAGATCGGCTTTGGACAGATCAAAAAAAATACCAAGCAATGAAATTAAAAGTAAGAAGTTTCGTCGCACAAAACTTCAATAAAATTGCCCAATTTGATCAATTCCTAATGCATTTTCACGAATTGATCAAATCGTAAAAAAAAGTCAATCAACTGCAATTTAGAAAGGAAACCAATGGATAATCCTTTAGATAGATCAATCAATGTCGGATTTATCTCTTTCCGATTTCAAGGGACAGATGGGGTTTCCCTAGAGACATCCAAATGGGCAGATGTACTAGAAGAAATGGGGCACACTTGTTACTATTTCTCTGGGTTATCGGATCGCCCTGCGGAACGATCCATGGTGGTTGATGAAGTCCATTTTCTCCATCCAGAAATTCGGGAATATTATCATAAATTCTTCAATTCAACACAACGCACCGAAAAGGAAACCCGCTGGATCCATTCTAAGAGAGAGTTTTTTAAGCAGCATCTGAGGAGATTCATCGATAAGTTCAAGATCGATTTAATCATCCCGCAGAACTTATTATCCTTCCCGCAAAATATCCCCCTCTCCATTGCACTTACAGAGGTAATTGCTGAAACAAGCATTCCAACGATCGCGCATCACCATGATTTCACCTGGGAGCGAAAACCACTCCTGGTCAACTCAATTTGGGACTACATCACTATGGCAGTGCCCCCAAATCTTGGGGCTATTCAACATGTGGTTATCAATACGGTTGCTGCAGATCAATTAGCTCGTCGCATTGGAGTCAGTTCTACCATTGTCCCCAACGTGATGGATTTCGAAAACCCGCCGCCACATGCAGACGAATATTCATCTGATTTACGAGATGCGCTGGGCATCGATTCTGATGAGCTCTTCATACTTCAACCAACTCGCGTTGTTCAACGGAAAGGCATAGAGCATGCCATCGAGTTAGTCAGTCGCCTGGGAAGGAAAGCCAGGCTTGTCATCTCGCATGCTTCAGGAGATGATGGCTATGAGTACGAGGCCAGGGTGCGAGATTTTGCAGACCGCCTAAACGTAGGTACAATTTTTTCTTCCGAGAGATTCGACGAAAACCGCCGGTTTGCTGAAGATGGCAGTAAGGTTTATAGCCTCAGTGATGCTTACCCACATGCTGATTTGGTGACGTATCCATCTCTCGTTGAGGGGTTTGGGAATGCTTTTCTCGAAGCACTCTATTATCGGAAACCGATTGTCGTTAACAACTATGCAATTTACGCAACAGATATCCGCCCATTAGGTTTTAACGTTATCGAATTTGATGATTACATCACAAGACAAACTGTTCAAGATACTCTAAAAATATTGGATGATTCTCAATTAGCGGTGGAATTGTGTGAACTTAATTATTCACTGGCTTTGCAACACTTCTCTTATCGAATTTTGAGGAGCAAATTGGGCGCTCTGCTAACAAATGCCTTTGGATCAAAAGATTAGCCGCATACCAGCCGCTATCGCGAACTTCTTGAATAAAAACATCAAAGCCAAGTTTTTCCGCCCCAGCACCCTGATAGCCCCGTAATCCCAAACTGCCCATAAAGGCTGAAATGCGTTTGTTTAAAAAGTGGACTAATGAGAGTTCAAGCCTGCCCTCACCCTCCGCCTTCTCCCAAGGGGAGAGGGGACTTAGTCCCTTCTCCCTTTGGGAGAAGGTTAGGATGAGGGAGAACGGCAGCTTCATTTGTTTTACTGCGTAACATCAGTACAGCGTAACATCAGTAATAATCCATATTACATTATTTCAAACACTCAAGATTTATACATCTAAACTCATCTTGATGGTCTCCTGTTCCATGAGTATATCAGGCACATCCCAACCTTTTTGATCGATCAGTTCTATAAAGGCGCGTCGGTAAATTAATTTCACCGAGATATCAAAGGTCTCAGAATCCTTTGATGTCCTAAAAATATAACTCGTCGTATCACTCTCCATCGCCGGGATACGGTTATCGCTGAGGATGCGCGTGGGGTTCCAATACGCTCCTGTTGGGGTTACCTCGGTCCACATTTCTTGCAAGATCTTGGCATAGGCCGTGCCGGGATGCCCGGCATAGTAACCGGCTGAGCCTGCCGAAATCTGCGAGATTTCGGCAGGCTGGACGCCCCCCCAATCAGGGACCGTTGAGCCTTCCACTTGGGACAGCAGATTCCCTTCCGAATCAGTTACTTCTACAAGAAGAATCATCTGCCTCAAAGGGCTATCGGTGGGCACATGATGGCCAGTCTTGTCATTTGTGACAGTCACTTCAACGATGACTCGATCACCCTGTATTTCAGCTTCGACATCCATGGAGACAGCATTCTGCAGCAACTCTTCTGTGACAGTCATATTGTGACTGAAGATGGTCTCTGGATCACGCGCCAATCCACCCTTATCTGGCTTGGCGAAATGAGTCACACCCAGCGGCGGCATATGACAATCCTGACACGTTTGCCCGGTATCCGGGCTGCTGTATTCACTCTCCAGCCATTCTCCAAACGAGTCGTAAACCAGTGTGTCCCAGAAAACTCCAAAATGACAGGGAGCGCAGATCTGGCTTTCGGTCTGTAAGGCAGAATAGGTATCCTCACCGGGGGCGACATCATCGTAGGGCCCGGCGAAAAATTGGTGGCCATCGGGCGGGCGCCGGAACTCGAAGGAAAGCACCCCAGGCATGTTGGGGAATGGGATGCCGCCTTCGTCTAGCTTGACATCCCAGATCTTATGACAGAAATCGCAAGGCACGCCTTCTGCGGGAACCCCATCAACTGCTGTTGGATCAATTCCATAGGGATTATTCACCGAAGCCGCAGGGGTATGGCAGGCCGCACAGTTGCCGGCTGTTTCTGGGAAATCCAACTTATAGCCAGGGCCATAGTAGGGCTTGCTCGGGTCTGGCCTCAGCGGGAAAGTGCCATAGTCTCGGCTGGTACCGTATCGGGTTTGCGGACTCTGATTGCCATCCAAGTCCTGTCCCAAATACATGCTCAGGAAGCGCGGGTTGGTAGCTGCCTGTGAATGGGCATCTTGCAGCCATTCATCAACCGGCAAAGAACCCGCCCCCTCTTCCAAAACTGGGAGAGGGGAGTCGTTGGCGTGGCATTCGGCACAACCCTGGTTCTCCCCTTGACCGGGATGAAACGTCGAAGGCAGCCATTCGTAATCAGGGTTGTCCACATCCGTGTGCGGCTCAATATGAATTTCGATCTCATCACCGGGTGAGGCTTCCACACCGACGATGTAGTACCCAGAGGCCCAGGCCGTAATAAAAAGAGTTTTGGCGGCAGGCAAATCAGTCAGGACAAAGCGGCCGTCTTCGTCTGTGATGGTGCTGGTTTCTGTAGTTTGGATGCGTACTACTGCACCTGGCACGGGGCCGGACTGATCAACAACAATGCCGCTGATACTGTTCTCTTGTTTGACAATAACGAAACCGGCAAGCATAAAAACCCCAAATATACTGATAATAAACTGTGAGAGTATTTTTTTTCCAGATGACATGATTCGTTTCTCCAATTTATTTAATTAGTCGCAAGCTATACGCAATAAGTAACATTTAACATGCACTATTGACCTTCACATAAATTGATTACGTCTGTCACTCCACCGACACTTCCTTCGGTCGCAGGACAGGCACTTCGACACTTCCTTCGGTCGCAGTACAAGCACTTCGACAGGCTCAGTACAGGTCTGAGGGAGCGGTGTACCCGACCGAAGAGTCTCTGCAGAGATGCTTCGCTGCGCTCAGCATGACAATCAAAAGTTTATCAACATTTGTAAAGGTCAATAATTTAACCTCATGGGGACTGACCATTCAAATCTAAGCGGAAGACACCTTCACCTTCGGTCGCGGCGTATAGGTGCAATCCATCTGACGAAATGTCCATCTGGTTGATGACGCGCGTGCGCAATCCTTCGGTGATCGCTTGCCAGGTCTGCCCGCCATCCGTAGAACGGTAGACTCCGCTGAAACGATCGGCGATATATATCACGGTCGGATTGGTGGGATCAAAGTGGATGTCAACAATCGCTGCCTCAGCGACTAAACCTGAAACGGAAGCGCTCCAACTGGCACCGCCATCATTCGATACATAAAGCCCAGCACGGCCAACACCGGCAAAAATCCATTCAGGATTCGCGGGATGAATGGCAACCGACAACGCAAAACGGTTTGCACCCAACGACTCGGTCACATTCAACCAATTGTTTCCGCCATCAACAGTCTTCAACAACCCATGACCCGAAGCCGCCGCATAAACGATGTCAGGGTTTTGATGATCGATTGCCAGGCCACTGATCGACGAACCGCTTGAAACATCATCATTGGCCGGATTCCAGGTCGCACCACCATCTCGGGATACATAGATGCCTTCCGATCGTAGCTCAAATGAAGTCGAGCCAGCAGATCGGAATGCGACCGCGCCGGCATAGACAATATTCGAGTCAGATGGGGCAAATTCGATTTCCCCCCAGGCTTTACCTTCATCGATCCTGGCATTGGTTTTAGCCCAGGTCAGGCCTCCATCATAGCTCTGCTGGATGACGGGTTCCCAGTGCGCAGCCGCCAGGATATGCTGCGGATTGGCCGGATCAATTGCCAGGGCGTTCCACTCGAGCATTTTGATATTATCGTCGTTAAGGCCGATCCATTCATCGCCACCACCTGATGAGAGGAATAATCCGCTGCGCGCCGACACAAACACCCTGGCCGGATCGGCGGGAGAAACAGCGATTGCCCGGGCTTGAGCCCCTGTATATCCCGCACTGGCAACCTCCCAACTGCGCCCGCCGTCTTCACTAAGGAAATTGCCCCCGCCATAATTGTTGGCAAAGATCCGGTTTTCATCACGCGGGTCAATCTGGAAATCGATCGGCCATCCCGCCACAATACCCTGAGGTCCCCAATGATCCCTCGCTTCAGTCATAATTTCCCAGGTCCTACCGCGGTCCTGGCTACGGGCCACAGCGTTCGAATTCCCAGCATAGGCAACATCAGGATTGCTCCAAGAGAATTCGACCGAATTAGCTCCACGGGGAAGCACTTTTTGCCAAGTTGCAGCGCCATCTTCAGTCAAGAATACACCCTCCCCCTGAGGATAAGCATTATTTGTCGCGGCGGCCAATAATACGTCTGGATCTTCAGGGTGCATAAAAAGGGTGCCGACATACAAATTGGTCAGGCCATTATTGGCAGCTTCCCAGGTTATGCCACCATCTGTTGATTTCAGGATCCCCTCTCCGCCAGGAGTATTTGTATCATGATCAGAGTTGGCCGCTTCTCGGTCGAATATACCTGTGGAAATATACATAATATCGGGGTCATGAGGGTTGATCCAGACATAGCGTGCCAGGCTGTCTCCCCGCCAGATTGACTTCCAGGTCTGGCCGCCATCCATGGTTCTGTAAACGATGCCCTTCACTTTTTCGAACTCGCGTCCCTGCTGGGGATCGGCACCATTAGCCCAGCTATGCCACTCTGCGGCTGCAAAAACAATCTCAGAAGATTCGGGGTGGACGGTGAGCCCTCGAAACGTCAGCCCCTCGGGGAATTCTTCAGCAATGTTGTTGGTCATCTTCTGCCAGTTGTAACCACCATCTGTGGACTTGAAGATTTCGGCAGCATGTTCGGTGCCCACCCAGATGATGTCGTAGTTGTGCTGGTCGATGGTCAGGCAGAAGATTGGGATCGAATCGTCTGTCTCTCCCTTACGGGTTGTTATACCCTCATTGGACGGGAACCAGCTCTGCCCCCCGTCCGTGCTCATATGTACCCCAGCCCAGGCATCGGTGACATACATGATATCTGGATTATCAGGGCGCATGCGCACATCGTATCCCAATCCACCCAAAGGTCCCCCTGTGCGCGTCCAGACCAAATCACCTGTTGGAAGGTGGGTATCTGTTCCCTGGGCATAGCCTGCCTCCGAGGGCATCAGCGCAAGACAAACAAACAACGCCAGTGTTGGCCACAAACTTTTGATGAAAGTTATTTGCTTCACGGCATTCTCCTTTTGTAAATCTTTAGAACCAGTTGACAGTCATTTACAATTGACCTTTACAAATGTTGATAAACTTGTGATTGTCATGCTGAGCGCAGCGAAGCATCTCTGCAGAGACTCTTCGGTCGCCAACACCGCTCCCTCAGAGTGACAAGCGTAATCAATTTATATGAACATCAATAAGTGACTGTCAACTGTTATCACGGCATCCCCAAGCGGAATACGCCGCCGCCCGTGGTGGCGACATACAGCACGCGGCCATCGGTCGAAAGCGCCAGGCTGACCGCGGCGCGGGTGAGCAAACCGTCATTGATCGCAGTCCATGTTCCACCGCCATCGGTCGAAACATACACGCCGCTATCCGGCGTGGCAGCATAGATCACACCGGAATTGGCTTGATCTGTAACCAGGTCATTAACGCTGGTTTCCGGGTTCATTCCTGAAGAAGCTGCGGCCCAACTTGCACCACCATCATCACTGATCATCACGCCGCCGCGCGAAAATCCGGCGTAGAGTTTGGCCGAATTCTGCGGGTCAACCGCCAGGGCAATCATGGCCGGACCGGGCATATCCGGGTCGGGGTCTGCTAATTTAACCCCAGCAGCGATGTTATCCGCCACCAACTCCCAGTTCTCAGCGTTATCTGATGAGTGGTACAGTTTTCCAGGATAGACGGCAGCGTAAATGCTCCCATCCACCGCAAATGCCAGATCAGTTGCCATACCTTCACTCAACCCGGAAAGATGCCAGGTCTCCGCTCCATCATCCGAGACGATCACACCCTGGCCGCTTTCACAGGGTTCCCTTTCGCCGCATTCGGCTTCAGCCTGGATACCAAAAACAAGACCTGGGGTTTGGGGTGAGAAGAACGCCTTTTTGATGATGCCCCACTCGAAGAAACCCATCTCGCCAAAACTCGGCTCAGCTTCACGCCAGGTCAGCCCTCCATCGGCAGAGATCTTTGGTACAGGGCCAGCATCACCAATAGTGGCGATCAAATGGGCCGTGTCGAGTGGATCAACGGCGATGGCATAAGCTTCCATGGCGCGCGCCACACCGTGCGACAGACCACGCCAATTTTCGCCGCCGTCGCTGCTGGCGAAGATGCCGCTGCGGGCGCTGGCATACACTAAGGATGAGTCATTTGGGGAGACAATCACCTGGTGCATCAGCGCGCCGGTATAGCCTTTGCTGGCGTTGATCCAGTTCTCGCCGCCATCGCTACTCATAAAATTGCCGCCGCCGTAATTGTTTACAAATATACGCATGGGGTCGCGCGGATCACACTGCATATCGATTGGGAAACCAGCAACCTCGTCTGGTGACCCCCACAACGCAGAGCCAGTCTGTCCCAAATCTCCGCTGCCGCCCAACCGCTGCCAAGAGTCGCCCCCGTCATCACTGCGATAGAACCCGCTCATGGAGGCGGCGTAGACCACATTCGGATCGTGTTCACAAATTTCCATCGCACTGGCATTGGGAAGATCGAGCACTCGATCCCAGGAATCGCCGCCATCAACCGTCCGATAAATCGCACCAATAGGATGTCCCAAAGCCCACATATAGGGATCGTTTCCAGCTGCCCCGATCAGAATATTGGGGTTCTCGGGGTGCAAGGCTAAGCTGCCAAAATATAATTCTTCTTCACGGATGCCGTTGGCCACGCCCAACGCTTCCCAGGTTGTCCCGCCATCGCGGCTGCGCAGGATACCCACGCCGCCCGGCTCGATGGTATCGGGGTTGCTGTTGGCCGCCTCGCGGTCGAAGATACCCGTAGAAACATAAATCAAATTGCGGTCTGATGGATGGATCCAAATGTAACGAGTCAGGTTATCGCCGTACCAAATGCGCGTCCAATTTTGGCCCCCATCGGTGGTTTTATAGACGGCGCCCTTGGTCATATCCAGCCCCAAGCCAGGCAGCGGCTCCCCATTCCATTCAAAGCTAGGGATTTCTCCACCCAGGTAGACCACGTCCGAATTCCCCGGCTCGACGGTAAACCCGCGGATGGTCAGCGTTCTTTCCTGGATGCCGTTGCTCATTGAGCGCCAGCTTTCACCAGCGTCATCGCTGCGGAAAACGCCGCCCCCAAACTGCGTCCCCGCCCAAAGGGTGTTGGAATTGTTGGGGTCGATGGTCAGACTGAAGACGGGGATACCATCATTGGAAGGGCCAACTCGGGCTGTGATGCCATTATTGATGGGAAACCAGTTCTGGCCGCCGTCGACACTTTTGAAGGCGCCGGCCCAGGCATCGGTAACATACATCACATCAGGATTTGTGGGATCCATGCGGATATCGTATCCCAGCCCGCCGATAGGACCGCCGGTGTATGTCCAAGCTTGGGATTGATATGCCGGAGCCCCCGGGAGCGATTCGACGACCTCTGTAGTGGTATTGCTGCTTTGTGTTTCTCCTGCCCCCAAAGGAACCAGGGACACCTGATCAATTTCAGCAGTGAGTTCCCCCAAGGTTTCAAGGGCCAGTCCCCCAGAGAGCAGCGGGTTGGTTTCCTCGAATGAAAGCGTGCCAAGACCTTGAATGGACATAAGAATTTTTCCCGCTTGAGTCTCCAGGCTTAGCTCATACCAAGCATCTGACTGCAGCCTAACATCCAGCGCGGCCATTTCATCGATCCGCACTTGAGACTCGCGCTGGAGCACCATGCGCTGACCGTCCAACAAGAGATGGTAGCTTCCTTGATCTCCGGAGCGAAAACTGATCACAAATGCACCCGCGCCGCTGATGCGAAAGCGAAGGTTCAATGTGTAATCGTCCCAATTTCCATCACGGCCGACGAAGTTGTTCGGCTCGATGCGCAGCATACCGTCGGCAACACGTACGCCGGGGGTGTGCTCCCAGCCAGAAAGTCCAGGGGCATCAAAACTATCTGAGAACCCGAGCGTTTGGGCATTGACCAGGAAAATGGGAATAAATAATAACGCCAGTACCATAAAGCATAGCTGCATTTTCTTTAAATTCATTTGAGTTTTCATAGCAATATCCTCATGATTTTTTTCCATCTAGGTCGCAAGCTGATCAGCATCTTTCGGAAAGTGTCTGAAAAATGAGTCACGTAGATCTGCCGAAGGCTCCCCCACCACAGCCGCGCAGCTTGAAGATTTTTTATAGACCATTATCATAGTAGTCGTTCAAATCACATTTTAAGTAACTATAAATTGTGAATATTTAACCTTGATTTTTTCCTTGTTAAACTCATCTTACGCAAAAGTGGATATTTGAGAGCTCAAACCTGCCCTCACCCTCTGCCCTCTCCCAAAGGGTGAGGTCCCTTTGTTCCTTCTCCCCTTGGGAGAAGGTTAGGATGAGGGAGAACGGCAGTTTTTTTTGTTTTACTGCGTAACATGAACATTTAATGTAACGACGCTTTTTCTATATCTAAGTCTAATCGCAAAAGGAGAGAAATGAAATATCAGATTCGTAGGGTCTGTTGAATTGGCCTGGATTCCCAGAGAACCGATTCGTAAAGAACAAAAAACGCATTTATAATGTGTATGTGGAGAATGCAATGCCTTTTTCGGGGATATGGTTCTGGCCTCTCGTTTACTATGCTCTCAGCGCTGTAGTTGCTCTATTTGCGGCCTTCAGGATATTAAGTAGCGAGAAAAAATATCCAGGCGCGGAAGCCCTGGCCTCTGTATTGATTGCTGGATCAGCATGGGTTTTGAGCATCGCAGCGGGTCTGATCAGCCCGACGCTGCAGGGCAAATTATTTTGGCTGCAAGCCAGGTATTTCAGCATCGCAACATTGAGCATTTCCTTATACATCACGCTGAATCTATATCTCCATGGAAGCCACTGGCTAACCTGGCAGAAATATGTGTACCTGAGCATATTGCCCCTTTTCATGCCAGTGCTGCTGCTCACAAACAGCCAACACAACCTGATCCATACCCAGATTTCTTTGGCTCCCTATGGCCCTTATCAGACGCTGGTCACCTCAAATGGTGTTGGGATGTGGGTTTTCCTTGCCTATAATATTGGCCTTGTGCTAGTTGGGTCAATCAATACGGTTTCAACGCTATTGCAAACCAGGCGGACGAGCAGACAAAGAGGTATTTTGATACTTGCAGGGATTATCGTGCCGATCACGATCGTGCTGGTTCAATTCAGTCAAGCTAATCCATTTGGTTATTTCAGTCCAATTCCGATAGCAATTATTGTGTCTGCCATCATTAGTTCATATCTATTGGAAAACGCGCGCAGAATACAGTTAGTCAGCGTGTCCCGTTCGAAGATATTCGAAACAATCGAGGATATCGTTATTGTCTTGGATGACCAAAAAAGCCGCATAATCGACATGAACGCCAGTGCTGAAGACTTTACTGGATCTTCTATATCAAACCTGATCGGCCGACCAATTACGCGCGTATGGCCAACTGGCCTACCTGGAGAGCTCAATTACAAAACCGACTCCACGCCCAAAGACCGCATTGTAGTCGACCGTCAAGGGAATTTTCACACGTATGAATTCAAATATATTGAACTTTTGAATTGGCAAAACAATCCAGTCAATTACCTTCTGGTGATCAGAGATATCAGCGCGCACGCTGAATTAGAGGCGCAAATCAGCAAAGCCCTTCAAGAGAAGGAAACCTTGTTGAGAGAAATTCACCACCGGGCCAAGAATAATCTCCAAGTTATCTCCAGTATATTCAATTTGCAATCTGCCATGATCAACGATCCAAAATTAAAGGGGGCGTTTAATGAATGCAAGAATCGCATGGGGGCGATTGCCCTGGTTCACGAACAACTTTACCAAACAACGGGTCTCCAAAAAATCAATTTTGCCGAGTATATCGAAACTTTATTCGGCCGGCTCAGGCATGAATTTTTAGATTATCAATCCAATGTGAACATTGAAACCAAAATGGCTGATATCCAACTTTCTATCGAATTAGCTACTCCTTGCGGGTTGATCGCCTATGAACTCGCGTCCAATGCGTTTAAACATGCTTTTTCGGAAGGGAAGACGGGAAAAATATCAGTAAACTTGCAACAGCATCAAGAAAAGCAGTGTCTGTTAACAATTCGAGACAACGGAGTGGGAATTCCCCAGCACATCGATCACCACGAAGGAGGAAATTTGGGTCTAAGTCTTGTTAGGGCGTTGGTTTCACAAATAAATGGCAGTTTTATAATAAAACGGGCACGGTTCAGAAATAAGTTGACAGATTAGGGGAAAAGGGTTGTCAGGGGTCTCCAAAAAGGGCAATATAGATGAGCCAACATCAAAAGCCCAAATAGGAGACCCCCATGGAAAAGTATCGCGTAAGTGAGCTGGATT
>JADHTJ010000047.1 GCA_016785015.1 Anaerolineales bacterium | reverse complement strand
CCTTGGGCGTTGGCTTCGACAATTTCAATGACCTGGTGGGCAGCAGTAAATCTGATAAGTTGACCGCCTACAATGCAGACAACACCTTCAAGATTGCCAGCAGCAACACCGGATCATTGAATGAAATCTTTGCCTTTAGCTCCATCGAAAATCTTACAGGTGCTGGGAGCAAAGATGAATTTGTCTTCTCGGATGGGGCAGGGCTGACTGGAAATATCGATGGAGCTGCAGGTACAAACAATGCCCTCAACTATGCTGCGTATAGCCAATCAAACCCAGTTGTCGTCGATCTGATTGCCGGTTCAGCCACGAACACAGCTGGAGTATTCAATATTCAATATTTGATTGGTGGCAGCGGCGCAGATACACTAACTGGCAATAACGAAAAGAATCACATCACTGGCGGCCCTGGCAACGATCTTCTCATTGGTGGCTTGGGTGATGACACATTCTTCTTCGGTGATGGTTGGGGTGATGATACTGTAAACGAAGATCTCAATGCGGGTTCAGATAACTTGAATTTCAGCGTTGCGACAGTTGATCTGCGTTTTACCTTATCAGGCATTCTAACCATCACCGATGTAAACGCGAACAACGTCACTCACACTGCTGACAATATCGAAACCCTAACAGCTGGGATTGGCGCAGACACCTTCGTGATCCTTGACGGGGTTACTTTCAGCGGCAAGCTGGATGGAGCCGACGGACAGGACATCCTGGACTTGAGCAGCTACTCCAGTAGTGTTTCCATGAGCCTGGGGGCAGCCAGCGTCACAGCTGGTGGCATTAGCATGACAGTCGCCAACATCGAGCACTATATCGGTGGCAAGGGCGATGACACCATCATCAGCGGACCCCAAGATGAGTTGCTGGTCGGCGGTCCTGGGGATGATACCTACATCTTCACTGATAATTGGGGGGTGGACACTGTCGTTGAAACCGTTGGCGGTGGTACGGATATTTTCGATTTCACCCAGGTGACCAAAGATATTCAGATCGTATTAGGCAGCATCATTGTCGAAGATGGCTTTGGCAATCAAACAATCTATACAGGTAGCAGTGTCGAAAAAATACTCGGCGGTGCCGGTGATGATACGATCATCTTTAGTGTTGATGGCGTTCAACTTGCTGGTGGAACAGGTACCATCGATGGTGGGCCTGGCCAAAATACAATAGATTACAGGGGCTATACAACCTCAGTCACTGTTGATCTGGAAGCCGGTACGGCCACTGGGACAGCCAGTGTAATCAATATCCAACATGTAGTCGGCGGCAGCGGCCCGGATACTCTCACCGGTGATTCAAATGTCAATCAGATCAAAGGTCAGGCCGGTGCCGATACACTCAACGGCGGCGGCGGGAATGATACCTTGCTTGGTGGCGATGATAATGATACGCTCAACGGCGGCGAAGGTGCAGACATTCTCAACGGTAATGCTGGCCAGGATCAGCTCTTCGGTGATGCCGGTAATGATCAGCTCGATGGTGACGAAGATAACGATACCCTCAATGGTGGTCTCGGAGAAGATACACTCACCGATACACTGGGTAACAATATTTTGCAAGGCAATGAAGGCAATGATCAGCTCACAGGCGGCGGCGGTGCTGATATTCTCAGGGGCGGCGATGGAGATGACACCCTCAATGGCGGAGCCGGCAACGACCAGCTCTTTGGTGATGCAGGTGATGATCAGCTCAATGGCAATCTCGGCGATGACACGCTCTCTGGCGGCGCCGATCAGAACACTTATTTCTTCGATGCCGATTTCGGCTCGGACAGCATCGTTTCTGCCACAGGAACCGACATCATCGATTTTTCAACCTATGCCGTGGACTTCACAGTTACAGTTGGGAGCCAGTTGGTTGTCGATAATGGCTCCGGATCCCAAGTAAGTGCTTCAGGCGCAGAAATCGAAAGCCTGCTCCTCGGCAGCGGTGCAGATCAAATTAACTTCCAGAATGGCGGCAGCATGAGCGGGATTATTGATACTGCAACCGGAGAGGATCGCATTGATTTCAGCCTGTACATTAGCCCCCGCAATGTGACCCTGAGCGGCCATGGTACAGCAGAAGGTTGGACTGGTTCGGCAGGCGTTATGGGTGGCTTTGATAATGTTGAAGAGATCAAGGGAAGCGGGGCATTCGACTCACTATCGGGCTTAGACGCAGTCGGGAGTTGGGACGTCAGCGCAGTTGACAATCACACCTACACCAGCGGCGGACGCACTTTGAAATTCTCCAGTTTCGAAACGCTGATTGGCGGAGGCCAGGTTGACACCTATCAGTTTGGTGGCAGTCAGGCATTGAGTTTCTTCGGCAAAGCCGGTGCTGACCAATTTGTCTTTACTGATGGCGCCAAACTCACTGGGACAGTTGATGGTGGCATCGGAACTGACAACTTAGACCTGAGTGCTTACTCCCAGGGCTTTGATATCAACCTCACTCAGACGGGCTCTATTGATAGCTTTATTGGAACGATCCCCAATGTGACCACACGCTTTGATAATGTCGATACGATTATTGCGGGTGGTGGCGGAGATTCACTTACCGGTCTCGGTAGCACCAATCGCTGGGTTATGGGCACGACCACCAGCTACCAAAACGCCGGCAAGACATTGACTTTCTCCGGCCTGGATAAACTCAACAGCGGCAGCAACAATGACACATTCCAGATTGAAAGCTCACAAAATATTAGCCTTGATGGCGGACCTGGGAATGATACTTTCATCTTCACAAACGCGGCCATCCTCACGGGAAGTGTCTCGGGCGGCAGCGGTTTCGATACCTTCGATTTCAGCCAGTATGTCACTGCAACTTCCTCCTCTGGATTTGAAGTCAGAATGAACCTGGTTACTGGTGAAGCCAACTTTGCTCTCAGTGGTGCCAGCCAGGTAGAAAAAGTCATCGGCAGCATTGGTCGCGATGCACTGACCGGCAGCAGCTACGCAATTGAATTCCATGGCGGCGATGGCGGTGATACGCTGACCGGCGGCTCCGGTAATGATCTGCTTTATGGAGAGGCTGGTTTTGATATTATCTTTGGCGGCAGTGGAAATGATCGGATATATGGTGGCGAAGGCATTGATCAATTAGATGGTGGCCCAGGTACTGATACTTTGTTCTTTGGCAAGGATTGGGGCATTGATCTAATCGCTGATGGAACGGATGCAGCAGAAGACATCATGGATTTCTCTGGCACCAGCGAAAGCCTGACTTTGGTATTGGGTAGTGTTGTTGCCAAGGCTGGCAGCAATATTGCTGCCCATGCTGGTGGCGTGGTCAAACACGTAATCGGCAGCAGCGCTAATGACCGTTTCATCATTTCGCCCGACGCAGTTGGATTGTCTGTCAATATCAACGGCGGCGCAGGCAGTGATATGCTCGATTACAGTCTATATCAATCTGGAGTGCATATTGATTTTACAGCGAGAAAAGCGACTGGAATGGCTGGATTTACAAGTGTCGAAAGCGCACTCGGTTCCGTTTACAATGATTTCTTTGTGGGCGGTCCTGGAGTTGATATTTTCTTGGGTAGCGACGGGGTTGATACGGCTGTAGGTATCCAGTGTGGCCTGGACATTTTGGTCGATATTGAATTCTATACTTGCGGTGTATATTCACCTCCCATGCCTTCTTCCCCTCCAAAGCCTTTTTCTCCCCCAAAGCCTTCTTCCCCCCCCGAAACCGTACCCCTTGTTGTTCAATTGCCTGGCCTGCTACCAAAGATCGTTCTTGTTGATCCAAATACGGGCAAGGTATTGCTTTCTGGTTCAATTCCCACAGTCTTGATAGATATGCTGTCGTCGATAAATGAAGGAAATTCGGGCGAAGAACAAATTGAATATCTTGCCCATATTGGCAGCGGTCCCCACTTTATACCCAGCGTGGGAGATTTGGTTGAACTGCCTCCTAACATCGGAGACTCTGCGCAAATTCAATTTGTTGATACGAAAAACTTCCTCGACCTTAATTTGCGTTGGCGCATGATCCTTGGGGACGATGCCTGCTCCCTGGCTTTAATTGAGAATTTGTCAAAAAATACGGAAGGCCCACTCGGTATTCCAGTCACCGGCCAATGGAGTTTCCAGACAATTGAAGAATCAGGATTACGACAAGAGATCCAACTGAATATCGGATCATTTATTAATACAACCAATTGGGTGCCAACTGAAATCCCCTCCATAGATCGTTGGGAGATACTCAAAGCACTAACTATTGAAGTTAGCAGTCGGGATGAATTTTTAACCTCATTAGATGATGACCTGATGATTTCATTTGCCTTATCTGCCGAGATGCTAGAGGACGCCATTGCGTTTGGCATTATGTATTATGATCCTCAAACTGGTGACGTAATACTCTTAGAAGCGACAATCGTCTATTGGGATGAAACAGCAAATGGCGGTATGGGTGGTTGGGTTGATGAGAAACCATATGAAGGCGCCTTAGCCAGAATTTTCACCGAACAGAGCGTTACGGGGACATATGTTTTGGTGGCGTTATCTGAATCCTAGAAGTCAAGCAAATACTCCAAATTTAATATAAAAAACTTCGCTACCGTACATTTGAGCAAACATATTAAAAATCGGAACGCGGATAACGCAGATTGGGCAGATTCACGCGGATTCAAACAAATTTTTTGGGTAGATCAATCTGAAAAATATAATTACCGCAGAAATTATCCGCGAAATTCCGTCAAATCCGTGTAATCCGCGTCCTATTTCTTGGATGTACGGTAGAAAATAAAAAACTACAAATCCGCAACAATGTGGGTTAGTCATAGCCTTACCATCCACTGTGACTCGAACGCAAATGGGGTTAATCTATAAATTAGGCCGATTGGCATAAATTTTGGAAACGCATTATAATCGACAATATTAGGCCGATTGGCATAATATTCTGCTTGCTCACTTTTGACTTCGCAGAGCGTGTTTTGAAACGTTAGCAAGAATTAGAGCGAGGCATCGTATATGTTACTCAAAGAACGCGAACGCGCGATCTTTACTGACCGAGATGAGATTCTGGCAGCGCTGCACCGTAATGCTGATCTGATCCAACAAGGTAATGGGGCAAACATGGCGCTGGTTGGGCCACGTCGAATCGGCAAGACCATGATCGCTCAACGATTTGCAGATGAGATCTTCGAACGTCGTTCGTCCCTGATACCTGTGTACTTCAATGTGGCCGACAACCTCTCTGTGCCATCCGTCTTCGCTATCCGGCTGATGGCATCCATCAGCCAGTCCTTCATAGAAGCTGATGGAGAGTATCTAGAGTCGCCTGGCGGAATTATTAATGCGGCTCGATTGCTGTCCATTGCTGGCCAAACACGAGAAGATACTATCATCGCCACCGCCCAGAAGATGGCCAAAGAGATGGAAAATAACCGGCCTGACGAACGGTTGCTGTTAGAAACAGCGTTGACATGCCTGGAGACCATGGCACAGAAAACGGGCAGAAAGCCAATCCTTATCCTGGACGAGTTTCATAGCGTCACCCAATTTGACAGCTTCCCGAATATCAAGGAAACGCTAAGTGTGGTAGGTTCAATCCTCAGCCAGCAGATCGATGTGGGGTATATCATCGCTAGTTCGAATACCAACATGGTAAAGCGGGTCGTACAATCTGAAACATCACCTCTGTTCGATCAGTTCCAAATTGTGCATGTGCCCCCTTTTGACCAGATGGCCACCGCCGAGTTCTGCAACAAAAGCCTGCCGGAAGGACTCGCGACACCGGAGATCATCGCGCGACTCTTTGAATTTTCTTCAGGGAACCCCTTTTATTTAAACTGTCTGACAACTGCCATGCGCCAGTTATATCGAGAAGATGATAGTGATGATATTTTGAATCGTGCAATTTATGATGATATCCTGATGCAAGATGGACGAATCTACCAGTACTGCCAGTATCGGGTGGAGACAACTTTGGCAGAGGCCCGCGGTAAGACCACATTGCGCTCGGTGTTGTTGGTATTAGCTGAAGAGGGTAAACAAACCCTCTCCGAGGTCGCCGCTCAACTCAAGCGAACGCCGGGAGAGGTGCGCTCCTATCTAAAACGACTGGCTGATTTCGACCTGATTGGCAAGGATGAACGCCAGTATTACATCGCAGACTCGATCATTGCCCAGTGGATCAAGTTCACCATTCTGGAAAGAACGCCGGAATATAGTGAATATGAGAGCGTTACTCAGCGATATATGGATTACATTGCGGAAAAGCAATCTAAGAACAAAAAGGAGTCTCAAACACAGTGACAAATACAACCAATAGTGAGCAAATTGAGATCTGGAAAAGTGAATTATCTGTAGCGATGACCGATGGGCAGTGGCAACTGGCACTTAAATTATGTGGCTGGCTGCGTTATGAGCTGCGGCAGCTTGAATTATCTGACTCGGAAGTGAAGATATCTCACGATCAAGCCAAAGAAGCTCTGTCCAAGCAATTAATCCAGGAAAAATCCTCGCACACTGAACACCAACAGCAACAGAGCATGACTATGCGGCAGATCAGATTTGGCGAATGGGATCTGGCATTTGATTCGATAGAAACCCTTTACCAGGATGGAGCCAATCGTCTAGAGGCAATCAGTCTATTTCAAGAAATCGAAGTGCGAACGCAAACCTTTTTTTCATCCAACCATCGGAAAACGAGCCAACGGGCAGCGAATCTCGGCAAGCGGTTTGACGAACTTGCGGAAAGAATAGGATGGGATCCACTTAAGAATAGAAACAAGTCACATTTCTAATTATTTGACGGTTTTTATTGAGAGAGCGCAAGCGCAACATTGTGATAGAAATTATGGCTGGAAGAAACTACCTGACTACGAAAGATAACGCCAAGCGTATGAGTGTTGGTGTTCCTACAGTGCGCAGGCATATTCACAGCGGCGAGCTTCAAGCCAAACGTGTAAAGGGCACTTACCGCATCGCTATTGTCGATTTCGAACGGTTCATGTTTGACCAATAGTGGCAGGGAAAACATGAAAAGTGGTTTTGATAGTATTTTCTTCTCGCTTGGATATACGAGCATCAACGGAATGATCAACTACACAACCAAAAAAATACACCTACCTAAAAAGAAGGTACTGTGAGAACTATAGTTTCCGGTGCTTTAGGCGAGTGCGTCCATGTAGCGGGGATATCAAATTTCCATCGTTTGGCTGAATCAGCCAACTGGCGTACGGTCTTTCTTGGCCCGGCAGTATCTATTGAAAAAATCCTGGAAGCAGCCCATCGCGAAAAGGCAGATTTGGTGGGTGTCTCTTACCGCCTGACTCCCGATAATGGGGAACGCCTGCTGGCTGAATTTGCAGAAGCCGCCGATGAACTACGCACATCCGGAGTGCGTTTCGTATTTGGGGGCACACCACCGGTAGCTGAACGAGCCCGCAAACTGGGTTTCTTCGACGCCTGTTTTGATGGCACCGAATCTCCCGGCCAGATATTGGTCTATCTACGTGGTGGAAAAATAGTAGGACAAACTGAAATCGATTACCCCCAAACCGTTATCGAGCGTATTCATTGGAAATCACCCTTCCCGCTGCTTCGCCATCATTTCGGTTTACCGAGCATAGATGCAACTATTCAAGGAATTGAAGAAATTGCTGTTTCTGAAGTGCTGGATGTGATTTCCTTGGGGACCGATCAGGATGCTCAAGAAAACTATTTCCACCCGGAGCGGCAGAACCCACGTCGTCGCGGTGCCGGAGGCGTACCGGTACGCAGCGCGGAAGATTTTCTTGCTCTCTACATAGCCAGCCGTTTGGGCAATTATCCACTTCTGCGCACATATTCGGGAACAGATGATTTCATTCGTCTGGCTGAGATGTTCGTTGAGACGATCCATAATGCCTGGGCCGCAATTCCAATTTTCTGGTTCAATAAGATGGACGGCCGCGGGCCATGGGATCTGGATGGCTCGATTCGAGAACATCAGAAACTGATGAGATGGTATGGGGAACGTTCCATCCCGGTGGAGGTCAATGAACCTCACCATTGGGGAATGCGTGATGCTCCCGATGTTTTATTTGTTGTGGCAGCCTACCTGTCGGCATATAACGCGCGCGCTTTCGGGGTCAAAGATTACATCGCCCAGATGATGTTCAATAGTCCGCCGGGCCTCACGGATGCCATGGACCTGGCAAAGATGCTAGCCATTATCAAGATGATCGAATCATTAGCCAAGCCAGACTTCCGTATCTGGCGGCAAACCCGCACCGGTTTATTGAGTTATCCGGTCGATTTCGATGCCGCACGTGCTCATCTCGCCGCAAGTGTCTACTTGCAAATGGCCCTGCACCCCCACATTGTCCACGTTGTAGGGTATACCGAGGCCGACCATGCGGCTACAGCTGAGAATGTGATCGAATCCTGCAAGCTGGCCCGGCGTTCGGTTGAGAATGCTTTGGGAGGGCCGGATATGACTCAGGATGAACGCATCCAAACACGGGTGGCCGAATTAACCCAAGAGGCAGCAATCACCCTAGAAGCGATTCGGGATTTAGCACCCGAAGGGGTCGCTGATCCCTTAGTTGACGCGCCTACCCTGGCACGGGCAATCCAAACTGGAATTTTAGATGCTCCCCAACTCAAGAATAACCCCTTTGGACGAGGGCAAATCGTCACTCGCATAGATGGCCGTGGGGCATGTATTGCTATTGAGCCAACCACCGGAAGCCCCCTCAATGAGCGCGACCGGATTGCAAACCTTACAAATCTATCATTACTTACATCGTAGCCCAGGAGGACTCATGAAGAAAACAGAAACACGCTATACAGTAATTGGAGCCGGTAACGGGGGAAAGGCCATGGCTGCTCATTTGGCCATCATGGGGTTTGAAGTAACGCTCTATAATCGAACATTAGAAAACATCGCCGCAATCCAGGCGCGAGGCGGTATAACCTTGGAAAGTCAGGATCCGGCTGGCCCAAGGGGTTTCGGCCGTTTGGCTTGCGTGACCTCGGATATGAAGGTCGCTATCGACAACTGCGATATTGTCATGGTGGTAACCCCAGCTTACGCTCACTATAATATTGCCCGTGAAGCAGCTCCTTACCTACAGACCGGGCAGGTCGTTGTTCTCAATCCAGGTCGCACACTAGGCGCCATCGAATTCAACCGAGTGCTCGATGAAGAAGGGTGTGCAAATGGGGTGACGGTCGCAGAAGCCCAAACATTCATCTATGCCTCACGTTCAGATGGCCCAGCCCAGGCTCGCATTTTTCGGATCAAAAACGCCGTGCCCCTCGCTGCCTTACCGGCCACAGACACACCCATGGTTCTAGAAAAACTGGCTTCGGCTTATCCCCAATTCATCGATGGGGGGGATGTACTTCAGACCGGCTTAAACAATATCGGTGCTATCTTTCATCCTACCATCAGCATTTTCAACGCGGGATGGATCGAAGCCACAAAAGGTGAGTTCCAATTCTACCTGGAGGGTGTTACCCCAACCGTAGCACGCCTGATGGAAGTCTTGGACCGCGAACGCGTCACTGTTGCATCCGCTGTCGGTGTACGGGCTGTTACAGCCAAGGAATGGCTCAAGATGGCCTATAACGCCGATGGAGAAAACCTGTATGAAGCTATTCACAACCAGCCCGGTTACCGGGGCATTAACGCACCGGCGACCTTATCGCATCGCTACCTTACTGAAGATATCCCCATGAGCCTGGTGCCCATAGCATCGCTTGGGAATCATTACGGAGTCTCCGTGCGAGGGATGGAAAGCATCATTCGTCTGGCTTGTATTGCCCACCAAACCGATTATTGGCGCCGGGGCCGCACATTGGAGCGGTTAGGGATCAAACACTTGAGTGTCAGCGAACTGACCCGCTATGTGACAGGGGAAACAAAACACCAAATGCCTATCCATGCTCGTCGTCCAAAACTGGCTCCATTATCGGTCACTCGCGTTGAGCAAGCCCGTAAAACCAATGGACGCGAGTCGTTACCTCCAAACCCGTCCTTTTCGGAAGCTACAAGTTTTCCAGAAGCATAGTCTGGAGTCTTATTGCGGATCGTATCCAATAGAATTTCTTTGATAAGAGGCTTATTGAAATGAGCAAAATTACCCAGGAAAAAATGAATGAATTGCTTGATCGCCGTACCCGACTGCATCTCACATACGCAGACCTGACGGACGTCAACCTGAAAGGTGCAAACTTGAAAGAAGCGAATTTGTTCAAAGCTATCCTGAAGGGTATGGATCTGAGAGGCATAGACCTGACCGGAGCAAGCCTGTATAAAGCAGATCTGTCGGGTACTAACCTATCTGGTGCGAACTTGTCTCAAGCAACCATGAAGTATGCCGACCTGTCCAATGCAAATCTTCATAATGCCAATGTGCAAGGTGCAGATTTACAGGACGCAACTTTGCAGGGCGCGATCATGCCTGATGGGACGAAACACGAATAGCCAGAGCGCGAATATTCTGGTCTGGTATCTGTTTCCTCAGAGGAGTAGTCATGCGATTTACAGACGATGAAATTGCTTCTTTGTTTAGTCAACTTTGACCGATAGATCTGCAGGGCGCGAAAATGATGCTCGTTAACCTGAGTGGGGTCAACCTGGAAAAGGCCAATTTGACATACGTAGACCTGAACGGTGCAAACCCGATGGGTGCTAACTGTGAGGGGCTGTGCTCATCCAGGCAGTATTGGGCAAGGCTGTCCTGAGTTGGGCCGATTTGAGCAAAGCGGACTTGAGTGGAATACTTGTTTCATAGGAACAATTAAGCTACAACAAAATCTCTCAAGGGCACATTCATGTCTAATAGTACGACACGAATAGCTCATATTGGGCAAATACTTCGGCATATCCCCATAGTATGCAAACTCGTTTTTGGCATAAATCACTTGCCCACATCCTTTTTTGCCACAACACGATCCGTTTGTGGTTTGTGCATAGTGTGGGCAAAAACGAGAGATGATATAGAGGAGTGCGAACTATAATGGCAAAATTAAAAATCGGCCTACTGAACAAGAAACGAGGAAACTTTGCGATTCAAGAAAAGCTCATCGGTGCCGACAACGTTGTCGACGAGACAGATTCCGAGGTGGAACATCACGAACGGGCGTTGACCAAAGCTGGCTACAACATCCGCCAGATTCATTGGGGCCCCAATTTCATCAACGATCTACAGTCTTCACAAGTTGACCTTGTCTTCAATGTCTCTAGTCTGGTAGAAGCCGCGATCCTTGAAGAACTGGAGATACCCTACGTCGGCTCCGACACATTCACAATAGCCATCGCCACGGATAAATCACTGGCGAAAAGGCTCTGGCAGCAAGAGGGTTTACCAACATCGCCTTTCTGCTTGGCTAGATCGGAGGAAGACTGCAAGGTGTTTCGGGACGACCCGCCTTTCAAATATCCGCTTTTCATCAAGCCAGTAGCCGGACGGGGTAGCGCAGGGATCAATGACGCGTCTGTTATCCATAGCTACGACCAACTGGTCAGTGGAGTTTTGGAAAGGTTTGAGACCATCAATCAACCAGTCATCATAGAAAAGTTCCTACGAGGGAAAGAAATTACCCTGGGAGTTTTGGGCAATGAAAATGCAAGAACTCTGCCTCTATTGGAGATCGTGTATCATGAAGGAGATATCACACTAACCTTTGAGAAAAAGGAGTTAGATAACGATTCCTTCCTTTGTCCTGCTCCGTTGACTGCTGAAGAGACCCACATGATGCAGCAATTGGCACTCCGGGCTTACCACGTGTTGGGCTTCAAGGACTTTGGTCGAATTGATACGATATTGACCGAGGAAGGGCCGTTTTTGTTGGAGGGGAACACGTTCGCGGGGCTGATGTGTACGCCCAAGGAAAACCCTCACAGCTACGTTGGCTTCATGGCTCGCGTGGAAGGAAAGGACGGCAAGGATTTACTGGATGAGATTATTCAGAGCGCTATCAAGAGACTCGGCTTGAGGATTAGAGAATGAGATGCCAGCACCTCGGATAGAGATAGAACTCGACAAACTGGCACATAACGCCCGAACGCTGACGGCGCTATACGGCTCCAAAGGGATCTGCGTCACCGCCATCACAAAAGGGGTCTGTGGCTCCCCCAGGATTGCGAGAGCTTTACTCGACAGTGGCATTCGCTCCTTCGGCGATTCTCGCATCGCCAACATCCAAAAGATGCGAGAGGTCGGGTTAGATGCGCAATTCATGCTCATACGCTCCCCTATGCCCACCGAGGTCAAACGAGTGGTCGAGTTTGTCGACGTGAGCCTCAATACTGAAATCTCCGTAATCCGACTTCTTGCTAGTGAAGCGGTTAAACGCGACAAGATCCAACAGATCATTCTGATGATCGAACTGGGCGACCTGCGAGAAGGCGTACTGCCCTCCGACGTTGAGCCGATGGTAGCGGAAGTGATTGGCCTGCAAGGCGTTAAACTGATCGGGATCGGAACGAACCTGGCCTGTTTCGGGGGCGTCAGGCCAACCGAGGCAAACATGCAAGCGTTGTCCGCGATTGTCGGAAACCTTCAACGCAAGTTTGGTATCAATTTTGAAGTCGTCTCTGGAGGAAACTCGGCAAACTACCAGTGGTTCGTTTCGACACCGGACATTGGCATCGTCAACCATTTGCGCATCGGCGAGGCGATCCTGTTGGGTTGCGATACGGTAACCCGAGAGCGGATTCCCGGCCTGTATATGGACGCCTTCACGCTAGTCGCCGAGGTAGTCGAACTTAAGACAAAGCCCTCCCAGCCCTACGGCGAAATTGCCCAGGATGCGTTCGGTCGCGTTCCCGTATTCGAGGGCAAAGGGAATATGGAAAGGGCGATCCTCGCCCTCGGAAGACAGGATGTTGACGGTTCGGCAATCAAGCCTAGGATAAAGGCAGATATCCTGGGAGCAAGCAGCGATTATCTGATTCTTGATGTCAGTGGCCTGGGTCTGAAGGTCGGAGCCGAAGTGCAGTTCGACGTTGGCTACAGCGCGCTGCTCCGGGTGATGACATCACCCTACGTGGAAAAGGTGTATCTGCCCCTATCGCAGCTGACGGCACGAGGGTCTTCATCGTGTTGACTATCTACTCGCCTGTGCAGCGCACTCATCGGCCCGCATACGTCGTCAAGCAAGGCGAGCGCTCCGCATCGTTTGACGTGCCAGAGCGTGTTGACAGCATCCTGCCTGCCATCAACGAGCAGGAGTTGGGGCCAGTGATCGCTCCTGATGACGCCGGACTTGAGCCGATCCGCGCCGTTCACGATAAGGGTATGATCGAGTACCTGATGACTGCATACGAGCGGCAAAATGCAGAAGCAGGGGTCTCGACGCCCGTGTTCCCAACCTTCTTTCCGCCTTCAGGGCAACGGCGGCGTCCAGGTTGCCTCGAAGGACAAAAGGGGTTCTACTGTACGAACACAGGGGTGCCAATAGACGAGGACACCTGGAAAGCAATGGTGGCTTCAACCCACTGTGCAATTGCCGCGGCGAGGCATTTGCAATCTGGAAAATCATATGTATACGCTTTATGTCGTCCACCAGGGCATCACGCTGGCCCTGACTTTTTTGGCGGTTATTGCTATCTGAATAACGCGGCTATTGCTGTACAGGTATTACGTGAAAACGGCGTACGGGTCGCCATCCTGGACATAGACTACCATCACGGAAATGGCACCCAGGCCATCTTTTTAGCAGAGCCAGATGTATGGTATGGCTCTCTTCACATTGACCCTGGTACAGACTACCCTTTCTTCGCCGGTTACGCAGATGAGGTTGGCATAGGAGCGGGTGAGGGTACAAATTGGAACGTGCCACTGTCACCTGGAACTGGCCAAAGCCGGTATTTGTCTGCGCTAGAAACCCTTCTGGTGCGCTTGACTACATTTAATCCTCAGTGGCTCATTGTCTCAGCCGGTTTTGACACGTACATCGGTGATCCGATTGGTACTTTTCAGCTCACGACGGCAGGCTTCAAGCAAGTCGGCCGGCGTATTCGAACGCTAAACGTACCCACGCTGGTTGTCCAAGAGGGCGGCTATTGTGTACCGGATTTGGGACGAAACGTGGCGGCCTTTTTAAAAGGATTGGCTGATTTTAAGCAGTTGGACTGATAGTCGCCTGCCAGAAATTGGAATCAGGCTATCGCCCCACCCTGTTTTCATGTGACGGGGCTGCGCCCCGCGGATTAGCGGTGCGATTTTATGAAAATGGAAATGAGAAATGCGGCGTAAGATTGAAAACGCTCCGTCCAGATGCGCTTGTTGGGCACAGGAAATCATGGTAAATAAAATAAACAAAAGAAAGATCGTAAATACTCTGACTAAAGCTTTACTTCAAGAGGGCGAGATGAACCACATGCTCTATGAGGCTGAAGTGGAAATGTACATTGAAGATTGGTATCAGAGTCTATTTGCGGATCATGATGAATTTGCCTTTGCCATTCTAGAAGAGAGTGACCAGATTGCAATGGCAATTATTATGAGAGACAAAACTGTATACGTAAATGAAGCTGCAAGGCAAAAGCTTACAGAACTTTGGCCAACAACCTACAATAACAAATTGCAGCAAATGATTCCTATGATGGCGGATATATTGGCTGATGGTGTAATCTTTTTTACAGGGGTAAAAACCGTCTGAACAGAATTGAATAAAACTGATCTCCGCAAATACGCAATTAAAGATTGAAATTCTTTATTCACAAAAATAGTTTACACTCAAAAGGTTTTCATTCCGATGGATATTTTTGCTATGATTGCACATCATCCTTACCAAGTCCCCGTCATCTAACATATAATAGTGAGTGTTATGCAAAAAACGATCGAGCTTCTGGCTCCTGCCAAAGATTTGGAATCTGGCATTATAGCCATCAATGCTGGTGCCGACGCAGTTTACATTGGTGCCCCCCGATTTGGTGCCCGGCAAGCCGTCGGGAATTCCCTGGCAGATATTGAAAAGTTAGCCGCTTATGCCCACAAGTATTGGGGCCGGGTTTACGCTGCCGTCAATACCCTGCTGCATGATAATGAGTTGGATGACGCGGTGCAATTATGCCACCAACTTTATTCTGCAGGCGCAGACGCGCTCATTGTCCAAGATATGGGATTGCTGGAGAGTGATCTTCCACCCATCCCCCTCTATGCCAGTACGCAAATGCACAATCACACCCCAGAGCGGGTCGCATTTTTAGAGCAGGTTGGCCTTCAACGAGTCATCCTGGCGCGCGAACTCAGCCTTCAAGAGATCAGTAAAATCCGAAGCGCAACCTCGGTTGAATTAGAAACCTTCATTCATGGGGCTTTGTGCGTTAGTTATTCAGGGCAATGCACACTCAGTTATGCCATCGGTGGCCGCAGCGGTAATCGGGGGCAGTGTGCTCAACCATGTAGGCGGCGCTACTCTCTAGAAGATCAATATGGCAATATCCAGGTTCAAGATAGCCACCTGCTCTCGCTCAAAGATTTCAATTTGACCGATTATTTGCGTGACCTGCTCGAAGTTGGGATCTGTTCCTTCAAAATCGAAGGCCGACTCAAGGATCAGGCCTATGTAAAAAACGTGGTCGCCCATTATCGGCAGAGGCTGGATGCTATTTTGCCTGATCTCGGCTTGCAGCCCTCCAGTTCCGGCCGAGTAAACATCGACTTCGAGCCGGATCCCAGCAAGACTTTCAATCGCGGCTATACCAGTTATTATCTCACTGGCCTACGCGACGATATCACGTCTTTCAAAACCCCCAAACATGCCGGTGAACCCATCGGAGTGGTTACGGCGGTCGGTCAGCAGTCCTTCGAGCTCAACGTGGCAGCATCTTTCAACAATGGGGATGGTTTAACCTTTTTTGACCAGGATGGACACTTACGGGGTGCCCAGGTAAACAGCAGCGATGGGAACACAGTTTTTCCAGCTAAAATGGATGGAATTCGCGTTGGGTTGCAGATACGCCGAAATGCAGATCGGGCATTTTTGAAACAGGTAGGGAAAAGCCAACCGGATCGCTGGATTCCCATAAAGATGGAATTTTCTGAAACCAAGTTTGGATTTCAGCTTTCAGCGGAAGATCAGAACGGAAATTTTGTGGTGGTCCCGTTGAACAGGGAGAAAATTCCGGCCCAAAAACCTGACCAGGTACGTGCGACCCTGGAACGTCAATTGACACGTTTAGGCGATTCTGAATTTGTGAATGATAAACTAGAAATTGACCTATCCACGCCCTATTTTTTGCCAGTTTCAGCCCTAAACGCCCTTCGCCGTGACCTCGTGACAAAATTACAATCGGAGCGAGCCAGTAATTTCCCACGCCTAACCGGCGGAATAATCCGAAATAATGTTCCATACCCTGAAACCAAATTGTCTTTCCTGAGCAATGTGCTAAACCACCGAGCCGTAGCTTTTTACCACAGGCATGGGGTTCAAGAAATCGAACCCGCCGCCGAAAGCGGTATCGATATGCATGATCGGAAGGTCATGACCACCAAGCACTGCATTAAATATGAATTAGGGGGATGCCATCATCAAGATCAACCCCGCGATTTCGATGAACCGCTTTACCTTGTTGCCGAAGATGGGCTTCGGTTACGTCTGACTTTCAACTGCCGAGAATGTCTTATGGATGTTTACATCGAGCAGACCGATCACTGACCCACCAACCCGTTGACCATCTACCGACACAGGTAAATTAAACGAATTCTATGAGAGATGAGATGTGTGCCCATTTCGGAATAGAGATGGAATCCTTGCCAAAATTTTTAGGCAACCACTTACTGCGTGTGGATATTTCTTATCATGAGAAGTTCAGCAGCGATGGAAAACTGAAATACGACTGGTGGGGCGTGGAATTTTATGTCGAGGAAGAGGGCTACTACACAGCCTACAGCAAAGCCATGGTGTTTTTGCCATCGGTCCCACGGCAGAAAAGTACGTCAAAGCAGCGGTGATGACGGAAGACAATGCCGCCACTGAGGAAATAGATAACCTTTCCAGAGAAGAGAAAAAGGACCGGTGGTTCAACTGAAGAGCTCACCACTCACGCCCTGGAACGCTGGGGGGGATCATTCATGGTCGGCTATACAGACTTGCATCCTTATGGGGCGGACTGCAATTCCCTAAGACATACTATGCTCCATGATATCCATGCCCTTTGGCACACTGTCGAAGAGCATGTACTTTATAAACAAAAATTATGGATTTTTCAGTGAGAAAAGAACTGATCAAAAATAGATTTGAAAATCAATTTAGCAATACACCTGAAATAATCGTTCAGGCACCCGGCCGCGTCGACCTGATGGGAAGCCACACCGATTACAACCTCGGGTATGTGCTCACGCAGGCAATTGACCGCAACACCTGGATTGCAGCCAGGCCGCGCCAAGACAAGATAGTTCGGATCGCTTCTCTCAACGTAGAAGGAACCTCAGAATTCCATTTAGACGATATCCAACATGATACCGTCAACCCGTGGACAAATTATGTGCGCGGGGTTGCGGATATACTCCAAAAAGAAGGCTACGAATTAACTGGCTTTGACGGCCTAATCCACAGCACTATTCCCTTTGGCAGCGGCCTGAGTTCTTCAGCTGCACTGGAAGTAGCCAGTGCAATATTATTCGAAGCCCTGGCTGATTGGGAGATTGATCCAGTTCAGATTGCGGTATTATGCCAGCGTGCTGAGAATGGGTTTGTAGGAATGAACTGCGGCATTCTGGATCAATACTCATCAGCGATGGGCGTTGCCAATAGTGTTGTTTTACTAGATTGTCGATCCATCACACACGAGATCAAACCCATCGCTGATGGTGTCCAGGTGATGATTTGTGATACAAAAGCAGAAAGAGCATTGACCGGGTCAGAGTATTCTGAACGTCGCGCCCAGTGTGAAGAAGGCGTGCGAATTTTGAGCCAGTTCTATCCTGAAATCCGTTCACTGCGCGATGCTACCTTGGGTCAATTAGCCGCACATAAAGCTGACATTCCGCCAGTAGTCTTCAAGCGCTGTCAATTTATCATCGAAGAAAATCAACGCGTACTAGATATGGCGGCAGCACTCGCTGATGGCCGTCATGAAGATGCTGGTCAATTAGCGCTGAGATCTTTTGATGGTGCACGCGACCTATATGAAATTGTCTCTAGTGAAATGATTGCGATGAAAGATGCCATTACGGGCGCTCCGGGCGTATTTGGAGCTCGCGGCGCGGGAGCAGGTTTTGGCGGTTGCCTGGTGGCTTTTGTTAGAGAGGGTGAAATTGATACCTTTTCCAGCGAGGTTCTAAAAAAATATACTGATTTTACCGGTATCGATGCTGATGTTTACCCAGTCATAGCAGCATCTGGGGCTGGATTGGTATTGTCAAGATCCCATAATTAGTGACACTTGTCGAACGATCTCAGATGGATGTGGGACAGTTTCTTGAGATGCTGAGATTCGATAATCGCAGCAAATTTGAGCAATTGCCCGACGTTCTCAAGTGAGGTCGGGATGGTTTCTTCAAATCTAAGTGTTTCTCCTATTGTGTTGAACAATCACATATCCGTTAAATCTGCAGCCCAGTACAGCGGCTACAGCCTGCAATACCTGCGCCGATTGTTGCGCTCAAGTAAGTTGCAGGGTTTAAAGGTCTGTCAACTCTGGTTGATTGACAAAAATACCTTTGATGCTTACCTGGGGAACGCACAAGTATCTCATGACCGGCGATTTGGCCCCAAGTAATTTTTTCTCTAGTAATTTACAATAGAATTAGGTATGTCAGTCGGTTTATTAACTTCCTGCTGATTCGAAGTTGCGGCAAATAGCGTCCATCCCATATATAGTATCCATTGCGTCCGCAGAGTGGAATATTTTGGGGTCAAAACGCCAATTGCGTCCATTTTTTAGTTTCCATACGGGTTGCACCGGGAAGACGAAGGAGAGGCAACTTGAAACTTTTTTTACAATGCATTTTAACAATGCAAATGTAATAGGCCTAACTGGAACCGAACCCGCGACCTGGCGGTTATGGGATTTATTCCGATTAGGCTACATTTTTGCTTGACGAGAAGGGGAATTATGATATTCTGATAAAGAGAATTATGAACTATTGATTTTGGGCAAAACAAACATGGTTGACAATAATGCTACCAGGGTTTGCAGAATCTAATGTTTTTCAATTTATGAAATCATTATTGTAGAGACAACATGACAGACCAAAAGAAGACCAAAGCTCAGCTTATCGCTGAATTGGAAGAAATACGCCGTTACGTTTCTAAATTGGAGCAATCTGAAATTGAGCGTAAGCGGACCCAGAAAGAGCTGCAGGAAAATGAAAAACTACTGCGTAAAATTGCCGAAAACTTACCCAATTCTTATCTATCCATAATTGAAAAAGATCTGACTGTTGGGTTTACTTCTGGGCAGGAATTTAAAAATCAAAACCTAGATCCGGAACAATTTATTGGTTTGACGTTGGAGCAGGTTTTTGGTGACAAAACTAATGTTGTTCGGGAGCATTATCAAAAAACATTTCACGGAAAAGAGCAATACTTCGAGTTATTTCAAAACAATCAGTACCAAAAATATTTTACTGTTCCTTTACGTGCGGAAAATGGCACTATACCCCGCATCCTGGCCGTGGTTGAGAACATCACCGAGCGTAAGCGTGCAGAGGAAACGTTGAGGAAGAGCGAAGAAAAATTCCGTTCTATGTTTGAAAATATGCAGAGTGGATTTGCCCTTCATGAGATGGTTTTTGATGAAGCGGGTAAGCCTATCGATTACATTTTCCTAGATATGAACGAAGCGTTTGAAGAGCAAACATCTCTTAAAAGGGAAAACTTGATAGGTAGGAGGGTTACTGAGGCGTTGCCTGGAATTGAAAATGACCCCGCCGATTGGATAGGCACATATGGAAAGGTTGTTCTTACCGGAATTAGCGTATCTTTTGAAAACTACGCGGAATCGCTTAATAGATTGTATTCAGTTGTAGCTTATAGACCGATTGAGGGCCAGTTTGCAACAATCTTCATGGATATCACCGAGCGGATGCAGGCAGAGGAAGTGTTGAGAGAGAGTGAGGCTCAATATCGTCTATTGTATGAATCTATCCCTGTTGGCGTTGGTCTTGTAGATCAGCATGGAAATTTCTTGAGTTTTAATGATATGGTGCTAATTCCTGGTGGATATGATCGTGATGACATTTTTGAGATTGGGAATGTAAGTAATCTCTATGCAGACCCTTCTCAGAGGGAAGATGTGCTGGAAATTTTTCAAAAACAAGGATTTGTCGATAAACATGAAGTGGGATTCAAACGTAAAGATGGCACGACTTACGATGCAGTGATTTCTCTAACTCCGATACAAATAAAAGGAGACTTTTGTATTCAAGCGTTGGTTGAGGATATCACGGACCGCAAACAGGCGGAGCAAGCATTGCAAGAAGCTCACGACACTCTCGAAGAGCGCGTCACAGAGCGCACAGAAGATTTACAGAAAATGGTAAATCTGATGGCAGGGCGTGAAGTTCGCATGGCAGAGTTGAAAAAGGCGATCAAGCAACTGCGGACACAGTTAGGTGAGGCTGGCTTGGAGCCGGTGACTGATGACCCGCTAATACCGGCCGAGGATGGATATTAGGTATAAAAATTTCTTCATACTGTCTGTGTTTCGATAAATGAAGTTTACGAAATCAATATAAAAAAACAGGGCAGCAAAGATAAGCTGTCCTGTTTTCATAGTTTCAATCGGTTGGATTATAGAGCTACAACGTCTTGAGCATTGGGGCCTTTTTCGCCCTGCTCAACACTGAACTCTACGCGCTGGCCTTCGTCAAGATTTTTGAAACCTTCACCAATGATAGCGTTGAAGTGTACGAACACATCGCCGCCAGCATCACGCTCAATAAAGCCGTAGCCTTTACCACCGTTGAACCATTTTACTGTACCTTGTTCTTTAGACATGATTTGGAACTCCTTTCTTCTAAAATTTACTACGTTACGCATGGGTTCCAAATCAAGGTTTTATCTATTATCAGAACTTCTGTTTAACAAGCGTTGAAGTTTAGCACATAGCGGAATAGTGTGTGTAAGAATTTTATTAGAAATTTCCCAATTTCTATGCAACTAATACTCCCAGAATGGATGGCTTTGACCCCTTCTTTGTAAGATCACCCAAGCCAGTATTTACTGTTTCTATTGTGTTTACAGAATGCATTTCTCTCTGTAGAGTTACCGAATAAACCCCATTTTTTCTAAATATTAATCCTGCGCACAAACAATAATTAATAATAATCTTATATAAAAACTCTTGACCATATTCTGGTTTAGCATATAATCTGTTTGAACTAGTCTATATGAACTATTTGGAGATTGAATACGATGGAAAGAAAATTGCTCCTACTTGGTATGTTACGCAATCATTCGATGTACGGCTATCAGATCAATGAATTGATAGACGCTCACCTGGGAACCAGCGTGCATCTCACCAAACCAACTGCGTACCGGTTTCTGAACCAAATGGCTGAAAAAGCCTGGATCACATTCGCTGAGGAAAAGGAAGGCAATCGCCCTACCCGGCGGGTATATTCGATCCTGCCTGCCGGAGAGACAGCTTTCCAGAAAATGCTTCGAGAAAGCCTGGCAGATTTCTCGCCAACCGCATCCCATGGGACAATTGGCATCGCCTTTCTGGATGCTCTCCCATTTAAAGAAGCCTTATCATTGCTGCAAAAGAGGCGAAACAGGATTGAAGAAATTTTGAAAATACTGACAGTTGACGAAGAACATGCCGGGGGATTCGGCTACGTAATAATGCACCAAATCCAACATTTGAAGGCTGAGTTAGTATGGCTGGATGAAGTCGTCGAGCATCAAGGCGAAATATCAAGCAATAATCATTAGTCAGTAATTCGTTTTTTATTGGTCACACGACAAATGATCAAGAGCCAATAATCACATCTGCACCAATACCCAAAAAGGAAAATATTTATGAGTACTAATAAAATCGCAATCTCAACACAAGGATTGGTCAAACGCTTCGGCGAAGAGGTTCTTGCGGTAAATAACATTGACCTGTCAATCCCAACGAATACCATTTATGCTCTGTTAGGGCCAAATGGTGCGGGGAAAACAACCACAGTATCCATGCTGACCACTATGATCGAGCCAACTTCTGGTAGTGCCAAAGTCAGCGGCTTGGATATTGTCCTGCAGGCCGACAAGGTTCGCCAGCGGATTGGAGTCACATTTCAGGAGATTGTATTAGACCCGGATCTGACTGGTCGGGAAACTTTGGATTTCCATGCTCGGCTATACAGTATCGGGAAAGCTGAAAGGTTGGCAAAAATTGATAAATTATTAAAACTGGTCGAATTAGATGAAGCTGCCAACCGGCGCACCAATACTTATTCAGGTGGTATGAAACGGCGTTTAGAATTGGCCCGAGGTTTGATAACTAACCCTGAAGTTCTCTTTTTGGATGAACCTACACAAGGTTTGGATCTCCAAAATCGTGCCAACATTTGGGAATATATCCGTACCTTGAAAACAAACACGAACTTAACCCTGTTATTGACGACCCACTATATGGAAGAAGCCGAAGCCTTGGCCGACCGGGTTGGGATCATGGATCACGGGGAAATTATGGTCGAAGGTTCCCCGCGTGAACTGATTGACCAGATGGGAGCCGACAATATTCGCATTATTGGTCAGGGTAACCCCGATTTATTCTGCGAGGCGGCCCAAACTCTGCCGTTTGTAGAGAGTGTCAATAAATCAGATGGCATCATACAGATTGGTGTTGATTCTGGCAATCGCCGCCTAGTAGAAATCATTGGAACGGCCAATACCAGCGGATTTGAAATTGAAGATATTTCAGTATCCAAACCCAGTCTGGGTGATGTCTTTTTGAAGTATACCGGTCGTCAATTACGCGATAAATAAGGATAAAAGGAAACGAAAAATGAACGCTACCATCTTATTATGGCAAAAACAAATGAAAAAAGCGCTGGTTCATCCCGAAGAAATTGTGGGAATGCTCATCCAACCAATATTATGGGTGATCCTGTTTGGTGTAGGGATGCGCAGCCTTATGGGAACTACTTCTCCTGACAGCGGCAATGATTATATGACCTTTGTTGTTCCTGGCATTGTAGCCCTAACAGCTGTCAGTGCAGCCATCGCTGGTGGTTCAACCTGGCTCAACGAACGGTTGATTGGAATCGTAAAAGAGTATTTGGCTGCACCGATCCCGAGACTGAGTATTTTGATGGGCAACGCAACCAGCATCGTGACCAAAGTACTCATTCAGTCGATTGTTATTCTGATCGTAGGGTTGCTCATGGGAGCCAAACTGAGCAACAATCCCTTGGGGTGGTTGGGTGGGTTGCTTCTGATAGCGGGATACGGGATTGGATTCTCTGGTTTTGCCCTGGCAGTTGCTTCATCTACCGATAGTTCGGAAGGGTACCATATGATGATATTTCTGCTCCAACTGCCGTTACTGTTTTTGAGTAATTCACTTTACCCCCTAGAAACCTTGCCTTCATGGATGCGGATAGGGGCTTATGCTAATCCGACAACTTATGTAGTCACCGGCTTGCGTCAGATTACTCTGGGTCCAGCTCCCACTATGGGAACGGTAGCAAATATCCCCTTATGGCTCTGTTTTTTGGTTGCCGCGGGTTTCGCAGCTTTGGGGATGTATATGGCATTGCAGGCCTTCAAAAAGGCAATCAAATGAACTACAGTGCAAGTAAATTGGAATAATAACTGATTACAGAAAAGATAAGAATCAGGAAAGTTATTTTATCACCCAAAAGTCATACAATAAACAAAAAGGCGAAGTGAGAAATAGAGATGAAAACAATAATCGTTACTGGATCTAATTCAGGAATTGGGAAAGAAGCCGCATTAATCCTGGCATAATCAGGCCATCGTATTCTAATGCTTTGCAGAGATGGCAAAAAATCAGAACAGGCACACAAGGAGATCACAACCAAATCAAGCAACGAGAATGTGTTCCTGATCCCAGTTGATTTATCAGAACGCTTATCAATACGTGCTGCGGTTAAACAAATTAAGAGTCAATATCCGAAAATTGATGTTTTAGTGAATAATGCCGGGGTGTACAAAGTAAAAAGAGAAGAGACAGTAAGTGGTATCGAGATGAGTTTTGCTGTAAATTACTTAGCACCTTTCATGCTGTCGCAAATGCTTATAGAAAATCTTGAAGCAAGCGGAAATGGGCGGATTATAAATATGGTATCTGAACTATACAAAAGTGGCGCTATCGATTTTGAAAACATAATGATGGAAACTGGCAATAAAGTAGGCTCTGCATATGCGAATTCAAAATTGGCTGTTGTTCTATATACAATTGAACTGGCAAAAAGAACGAGGGAGAAAGGAATTGCTGTCAACGCTATGCATCCTGGGGTATTAGCAACCAGTGCTTTCCGAGATTATCCCAATTTAATGGTGAAATTCATGAGCCTATTTTTAGAAAAACCCCAAAAGGGCGGCGAGAGAATTGCATATCTTGCGACATCAGATGCAGTCAACGAAGTATCAGGAAAGTATTTCTACAAATTAGAAGAAAAAGAGATTGACATCCCTGGTCAAGAGAAAAACAAAACGCAAAAATTATGGCAGATTACGGAAGAACTCACGGGCTTGGAATTTGTCAGGTGACCCGCCCCCAATATATGATCCAGTCCCTATGTTAGTCCAACCAGTTGAAATTTTGAAGGTAGTACCACCTACTGCGACTCGAACGAATAATTCAATTCGGTGTGAGACAATTAAAAGTGTTTGCTTGGAATAGGGGGAATTTCAAAATCAATCCTTACAATTATTGATTTTACAAAAAAAATACCTCCACTGCGACACTTGTCGAACGATCTCAGATGGATGTGGGGCAGTTTCTAGAGATGCCGAGGTTCGAAAATCGAAGCAAATTAGAGCAATTGCCCGACGTTCTCAAGTGAGGTCGGGATGGTTTCTTCAAATCTAAATGTTTCTCCTATTGTGTTGAACAATCACATATCCGTTAAATCTGCAGCCCAGTACAGCGGCTACAGCCTGCAATACTTGCGCCGATTGTTGCGCTCAAGTAAGTTGCAGGGTTTGAAGGTCGGTCAACTCTGGTTGATTGACAAAAATACCTTTGATGCTCACCAGGCGAACGCACAAGTATCTCATGACCGGGGATTTGGCCCCAAGTAGTTATATTCTCTTGCTGTTTGCAGTTTTGTAAATAATTGGTTTAAAAAGAGTGAAATATGTCAGCAGGTTTATAAACATTTAATGATGATGTAATCGGACTATTGATAATGACCATGGTTTCGATATATATTGGCTTATCGTAACCTTTCGGGAAGTATGATCTCTTCTTTATTTTGATTTTTGGGGAAGATTGTTTAGAGCGAGTAAATGTTATAATCAAAGCATGGCACAAGAAGTTACACAATATACGTTTGATCCTGTAGATATTGTACAGATGAGATTGCGTGCATCTTTATCCCCTGCCAAGCGGATTCAGGTAATGCTCGATGCCCGAGAGCTTGTTGTCGGGCTGATGCGTGGCCGTATTCGCAAACGTTTTCCTGGCTTATCCGATAGGGAAATAAACCTAAAACTGATAGAAGAATTATCACATGCCAGAAAACAATTCCCCCGACCTTAGCTTATTTTATGATATCCTGTTGACTATGGAACGCATAGATGCGCCTTATATGATTATCGGGGCATTTGCTGGAACTGTGTATGGATTGACACGTGTGACTTATGATATTGACATGATCGTTGACCTTAACGATGAGCATATTCGGGCACTTGCTGATGCGTATCCTTTGCCCCGTTATTATGCCGACCCGGAAATGATCCGTAACTCGATTCGTATGGGGATTATGTTCAATATCATTGATTCTAGTCGAGGTGAAAAAGCTGACCTGCTACCATTGACGATGACTTCCGATTATGTGTGCGCATTTGAAAACCGTGTGCAACGGACGGCAGAAATTCCAGGAGTAGGATCTTTTGATGTGTGGTGTGCCCAACTTGAGGACGTCATCATCGGGAAATTACTGGCCTGGACTGAGGGTCGATCTCGTAAACACGAGACTGATATTTATGATATGATGGTTCACCATTACCTGGATTTGGACCCTGAAGTAAGCAAATCACTTGAAGAAACGAATATTGATCGGCAAGCTGAAAAGATGGGGAGCGATACATTGTATTTGTGGGAATCCATAAAAGGTGCAGCGCAAGAAGAATCGCGTTCGTATTGATTTGACACATTTCTTCAAGGATATCTATATTCCAATTATCTTCTCCCCTCTGCCAAACGGCTAGGGCCAGGGGGACACGAATGATTTGGGAAACTAAGTTTGAGTTGCCAATTGAGAACAAATCGAGAAAATCCCCACATCAACTGTGGGGATTTTTCTTTCCAGTACTATAATGCTAGAACATACATCCTATTTTACGGTATTATTGGATCATGACTTCTGCTTTGATCTCATACTAGAAAGTCTCTTCAATTCTCGAAGAAGATCTTCCCCCAATTTATTAATCCATGCGAGGGGAGATGTATTGGCAATGCTCACTGAGATGGCACATGAGCAGGGCATCAGAATTGAAGATTTGGCAATGAGATTTGTGGAAAAAAACGATCAAACAATATCAATCAACAAATGCTAATGTGCCAAGTTGGGAGAGCCTGTCTGAGCGAAAGCGAGAAGTCGCCGCGCTGGCGTGCCTTGGGAAAACGAAATATTAGGTCGATTAACATATTTTATAGGATGAATTTGCAGAGCAACTTCAAGACAATATGGCGACTGGCAATCACGTAGACAGCGCTTCTTGGGAGGTGCAGTTTTTTCGACTATGACATTATAGAAAGGGTATAATCCCATTGAGTGTCTCAATTCCTTGAAGATAGAAAAAGAAAAATCTATCAAAAAATTCATCAATACAGTTGAATTCTTAGGAGTAAACAGATGAGCGGCATTACAAAAACTATTCCCCAAAAACACGGGATCGAAGCAATCGAAACTTTGTATGACGGACGAGTTGGAGAATTTGAATTTCACATGGCGGGTAAACCATCTCGTCTTCAAGCCGGGGATTACGTTTACACAATCTGGCAAGATATGGTGATTGGGCGATGTCAAATTGATCGGATTGAGTTTGGTGCAGTCAATCCCGCGTCTGGGAAACCCCGCAGCTTAATCTTTGTGAGGACTCCTGGGGAAAAGCCCGATGAGCCATTTCCCAGAAAAGGCCACCGCGGGACCCGTTATTATGATGGAGAGGGCTGGGGTAAATAACAACCTGCATTCTGTTCGATTTTAATTAGATTCTGGAAAATTTTTTCATGCCATTCATTAATTAAAAAATGCGACCTACTTCCCAAATACAATCAGTAGCGCAGCAAAACACTCCCCTAGTTATTTGGTAAAAAAAGAGTTTGCGAAGCAAACTCAGAGGAAAAAACCGTCCTTGGGCCGTTTTAGCACCCCTAACATGACCTGTTCCGAACGGTTAGTAGGGTATATTTTCGAAAATCCTTGCGCTATATTTTTCAGATATTCGAAAGGCGAATGGAGCTCATGGTCTACAATTTCGCCTTGGGGATTAACAATAATCCTTTTTACCAAGATTGACAAGAGTTTGTGCTTCATCTTTTCATCAAATCGTTGATAAATAGCGAACATGCTCGACATCAAAACCAGAGCCAGATCCAAGTTGCTGACATGGATGGTGGTGTCTTGCTCCACCTTCTGCAGATTGATCCTGGCATGTGTGGATTTTTCTTTCCATTCTGCGTGTAGTCGTTCGTAGGTTTCCTCACTGATTTTCTCTGTCATGAACAAGCGACCCAAGCGCGCTTCCTCATCCTGAAGCTGAGATATGCGCCGTTTCAATTTGGATAACTTATCAACTCGATTATCGCTGACTGCAGCTTGGACTTCCGCAAAGTAAACAGCTTGGATTTCCGGAATATGCTCTTCTTTGATTTGGATACCTGCCAGCCAACCAGTGATTTGATCGTCTACCAAATCGCATTCCATGCGAACCTGTGACCCGTTAGGCTTGGCGTGAGTTACATAATAGGCATAGTTTCGCTTTCTTGGTTTGGGGCTGGAGCCATACATTTTGTAAGTTCTGCCATTCGATCTCACCCACAAAAGATTGCGAAGTGCATAGTGACGTTTCTTTTTGCGGGATTTCTCCAGATCGTGCATATGTAAGATTTCTTTTCCCCGTTTAAATTCTTCATCTGAAATGATTGCTTCCCATTGCCCTCGAATTTCATTGATCTTGATGCCAAAACGTTCAGAAACAACCCAACCCGCATAGAATGGATTATGAAAGATTTGGTGGAGTCTGTTCTTTGATCTTACGCGGATATTGCGTTTGGGATCATCCCAAACCCAGGGTCTCCCTCCTTTTCTGGTAAAACCTCTTGCATGAAGCTCTTCACAGATTTCTGCCATGGTGTACCGGTCAGTGAGTAACAAATCCCATGCTTGACGGATCATCTGGATGTGCTCGGGGTCTTGCTCTACCCATCTTTCATACTTGTTGCTGCTAACTTGTCTTTCCTTATTGAGATACCCTTCAGGTGCTTTATGGGCCCAGCCACCTGCTCGAAGCTTTGCTTCCATGCCATCAGCGGTTCGCAGTTTGAGTACATCCACTTCTCTTTGAGCTAACCCCATTTGGATCAGGAACATAAAGAAACCATCTGGGGTTTCGGGTGTCAATGAAGGCATATTAGCAACCCTAAGTTTAATCCCCATACCGATTAGTCGTGTGGCAGCTTGAAGACCTTCCGCTGCATCTCTCCCGAAGCGGTCTGCTCGGTAAAGCCCCAAGTGTGAGAATTTTCCCACTTGAGCATCCGCGAGCATTTTTTGATAATCTGCGCGATTAGAGCTGGTCCCAGTCAGCATATCGCAGTATTCCCGTGTAACCTCCATGTTTGAAGGTGTAAGCAATTGATCTTGAATACGCCGTCTTTGCATGGAAAAAGAGCGTTCCGGGGATTGCTTATCCTCGTCGCTGACTCTCAAATATGTTGCCCAACCCGGAGAATTGTTTTGCTCTGCCATAGGGATACTCCTGAAATGATGTGTCAAGAAATGCTATTCAGTTATTCTCTTAGCGTCAAGTGATACCAGTGTTACCTATTTCACCCAAGTGTTTCTCCCTGAGAATTGATGGTTGCTGAATGGATTTATGCTGGTGTTCTTGCAAAATTCTTTGAAATTGTTCAAGTTCTTGTTGTGATAGAACAGAGCGTAATAGTTTTCCAACATCCAACACACGATTAACTTCATTGATAGAAATTTCAGATTTATGAATTGGCTTATCGCTATTCCAATTCTTTTGTGTCATCGTTGGTTTCCTTTTCGGTGCAATTCATTCCCTGATTTAGTTGATCCCATCCCAAGGCAAAACAAGCTTTCAAGGTCTGGCCTGGTTCCCATCCCAGCCTTTCGGAGACTTCTCGCAGGTTGTCCCAAAATAATTCGTCGCATTCTTCGAGTTGGTAAATGTTTCTTGCTTCGATGTTACTCATAACCTCTCCCGATGTTTTCTAGTTGAAGATATTCCTTTAGTGTCATACTTCGCTGTAATACGAGTTTTCTTCTGTGCCTAAATTGCCCGATACACTCTCCTTTTCGATTCCATTCAATACTTCTCCACTCTTCAGGCGTCTTGGCCCACATCTTGACCAGGCGCCAAACCGTTGATCTTGAAACTGTCCGTTTCACTTTCAGACTGTAATCACGATTCAGGATCTCTAATTCGTAGGTGACATAATTGATCCTGACGGTTTCGGCGGGAGCTAAGACACCATCCATAGCATCTTCTCCTCTTCGTTGACGCCTTTCTCCCTTTCAGTTTCAGCATTCCACAT
>JADHTJ010000046.1 GCA_016785015.1 Anaerolineales bacterium | reverse complement strand
CAACAAATGGCTCTGCAGAAAATTCGGCTTCGTTGCCAGCCAAATCTAGACCCACAATACCCTTAGCTTTGCGTTCCATCGCCAGCCAGGCTACTTGCTCTGCCAAATCCGGGCTTTCATGCCGATTGACACTGGCAATTAATCGTGTTTTTACTCCATAGGTTTCTTCACCCTCAGCAGCCCCTTCGATGACCCAATCAATCACCTGATCAAGAGGAAATCTTTCCGCCTTACTCAGCGCTACGGGTGTAAAACGCAACTCTAAATAACGGACATTATCCTTTGCAGCATCTTCAATCGCTTCACGGGTGATTCGGCCAATCACTTCTGGAGAGCGATAGAACATTCGTAGAGTGGTAAATTTCGAAAGAAAGTTCTCAAATGTATAAGGTTCATTTTCCCCAATTTGAACCTTTGGTCCTAGAACATGCGTACCTGTGTTACGAATTCCATGATCTTGCCCAATCTCAGACAGAGTCTCAACTCGCAACGAGCCTTCAAGGTGGCGATGCAACTCTACCTTCGGTAATGATTGATAAAACGCTAGGGGGCGGCAATCTTCAGATTGAACCATGGACAAATTTTGTTATTAGGGCAATATATTATAGACAAGATAATTGCCGATAAGTATACCACCTGCAATGATATAAACGAATCCGCTGCGTTGAGTATAGCGAATTCTTTGAAAAAACTACATAGAACTAGCGTACTGGTTTTGCTTTCAAAAAGCTAACAATCTTGTTGGATAAAAAAAACATGATGTTCCCTAAATCTAAGAACTTTATAGGTTTTTGGTAGAAAATCACTTCCGGCACTCCTATACCGGGGCAGCGAGAGAGTGCAAGGAAACCACTCTCTCGCTGTAGTCGCAAAAATCCCCCCTTCCCAGTTCCACAGAAATGGGGAAGGGGGGACGCGAAGCGGGGGGATGGGGTAAAAAACATGACCCACCTAGAATATTAGATTCGGGTTGTGTCATGTTTGCAATTTATTTCTTGCGTCTTCGGCGGCGTTTCTTTTTGCCAGTGGAGGGTTGAGAATCTTGTTTGGGTGCCTGCGGCTCTGGGACAGCCGCTTTTTGAACTTCCACTTGTACACCACTGATATCCGCCGGACGGAAGGTGAACATGCGTGTGACCATACTCATGCGCATATCCCAAAGCAAATTTTGGAACATTTCGAAGGCGCGTGTCTTGTACTGCACTAAGGGGTCACGCTGGGCATAAGCTTCCAAACCAATGGACACTCTTAATCCTTCCATTTCAGTTAGATAATCAATCCACAAATTGGAGATCACTCTCAAGAGCAACTCACGGTATATTTTTGTCAGCGCTTGGCGACCTAACTCATCAGCGATTAGATCGCGAAGATCATCATCCAACGAATTCACCGGTTTTTCTTGAATATCAAGGAAAACACCCTCGCCAAGTGCTCGGGAAAAACTATCCCGAATGTTTTGATCCAAATTTACCAGAGGTGTATCGCCTAAGCGGGCTAATCCATCCCGCCCCCACTCGGCGTGGATATTCTCTTGCGCACTTTCTAAATGAGCCAATACATCTTCGGTGATCTCTTCTGGCACGCGGTTTTCTAAAGCGCTCGCCGCGGTGTGGATATATGTCAGACGGGTTGTCTGCGCCCAGCCGCGTTGGTGCGTTTTCTTGTCGAATATCTGACGCCGTCCTTGGGGTAGCTGCATCATCAAGTTGAGCAGATCCCGTTCCCTGAGTTCATCCCCATTGATCTTTGATAGTGTTGTCTCTAAATCGCGCACCATTTGCCCAGGGTTGGCATCATCGCCAATATTGGTAGCCAAGCGCTCGTTGTAAATAGTTTGAATCGACCCCATAATCTGGTCAGCCAGTTGATCCCAATCCTCACCAATTAAATCTTGTTGATCGAGACCTAGCGGGGTTTTCAAAACGCGCTCTACTGCACCTATCAAGCGTGTGATCGTAATTGCTTGCATGGCATCGCTGACTATCTTCCGCAGTTTATCGCCCACTTCGTAGGGATTATCTTTCAACGAGCGCATAATGTCGGGGGAAACCTTGAGCGGTAACCGCAACATTTCTGTCATCTCTTCAGATAACTGGGCGGGAGTTCGGGTGTCGGTTTCATCGCTCAGGCTAAGGCCTTCAATGAACATATCCAGCATTTCGAGGCGTTCATCAAGCTGGTTTTCCAGACTCATTTTGCTGTTCTCAAGCAACCCATCCACAGAATGCAGCAGATGCTCTTCCTCGTCCTGAATTGACTGCCTGGCCAATTTCAGCAATGCAGTTTGTGCTTGCTCAGCTACCAATCCAGTCTGGTCGCCCTGCAAACTTTCCAAGAGCAATTTCAACGAATACGAAGGAAAAAGACCGCCACTTAAAGGAATTGGGGGTTGAATTTGATCCAACCACGAAAGCAATTTCCAGGGGCCTTGCTCATCATCAAGCGCTTCAGGCACACGCCGCAGCACTTCTTCTTGAAGCATGCCAGTGACATCTTCGCTGAGATCCTCTTTGGTCAGAATGCGATCACGTTGGGCATAAATTTTAGCGCGCTGCGTGTTGAGTACATCATCGTATTCCAGCAGGTGTTTACGCACATCGAAGTTGGCTCCCTCGACTCGAGTTTGAGAAGATTCAACGATGCGGCTGACCAACTGGTTGGTAATCGGCAAGGCTTCATCGACATTCATGCGGGTCAGCAATCCCTCCATTTGCTGGCCGCCAAAACGCACCATCAACTCATCTTCCAAGGAGAGATAAAAGCGCGAGGAACCTGGATCACCCTGACGGGCGGCGCGACCGCGCAACTGGTTGTCGATGCGCCGGGCTTCGTGGCGCTCAGAGCCGACCACATGCAGACCGCCTAATTCCCGAACGCGATCCATTTCCTCTAGATTTTTCAAGAAGTACTCAATCTCCCCGCCGTAAATGCCAAAATCACTTTCTGATAGTTCTTTCAGCGCCTGGCGGCGATCTTCCATAGTCATATCGTAAGGGTTTTCATAGCCGTTGCGTTTGAGCACCCGATTGACCGTCGAGATCACTTCCTCGGCCAGCTCACCACCCAACTTGATATCGACACCGCGACCGGCCATGTTTGTGGCGATGGTCACAGCACCAAAAGCACCCGCGCCAGCGATGATCTGGCTTTCCTCGGTATGCTTACGGGCGTTGAGCACCTCATGGGAAATGCCACCCTGCAAAACTTCAGACAGACGCTCCTTGTGAAAAGCAGAGAGGCCCAAAATTCGCAACAAGCGCTCCAGGTTGGCTTCATCCGATGGGGTAAGAGATAATTCCAAATCCTCATCGCGAATGACCTGGCGCAAGTCTTGAGTTTTCAATTTATCGAGCGGGGCTGTCAGAGGTACCAATTCGCGAATCTGACGCCCATCTTCTACGGTACCCGTCTTTTCGAACCAGGCATCGCGTATCAACAAAGTCTGCGCCAGACGCCGCGCCATGACACCTTGCAAACGCCCGGAAACACGCTCAGAAAGCTCCACCGAAGTTGTGCCAACCAGGATTGGACGACCAATCGTGTGATAGGTCAAAATCTCCTGGACAATGGCACGCAGCTTGGCTTCCTCTGAGCGATAGATGACATCGGGGTAATCTTTTCGTTTCCAGAAAGATTCTATTAATTCAGGATCATCTTTGTATGCATAGTAGGTGTACTTGTAGTTGTACTCATCCCGATTTTGCAGCGTTACAAAAATCGATTCTTCTCGGCTGGCTTCGAAATCCAGGTTAGTCGGGATTGCAATCGCATCCAAAGAATAGATTTCGTTGAACTCCTCTGCCTCTGTCACAGCCGTACCCGTCATACCAGCCAACTTTTCATACATGCGGAAATAATTCTGAATAGTGATCGTGGCGTAGGTGACGTTCTCGCTCTCGATGGGCACACCCTCTTTGGCCTCCACCGCCTGATGCAATCCGTCTGACCAACGCCGTCCGGGCATCAAACGACCGGTGAAATGATCAACAATGATCACTTTGCGCCCCTGAACGACATAATCTTTATTGCGCCGGTAAATATACTCGGCGTTCAAGGCCTGCTGCAAATAACCCAGTAACTGCGCCTGCTCGGGGGTAATATCTTCGGGACGTTCAGGATCGCGCAAGGCCATACCCAAAACCTGTTCGACGTGCGTTTCACCAATCTCCGTCAGAGAGATATTACGGTTACGCTCATTAATCTCATAATCTTCAGGTTTGAGCTGCTTGACCACCCGCGCCATGCGTGTGTAATTGGCGCTATCTTCATGAGAAGGTCCCGAAATGATCAGAGGAGTGCGCGCCTCATCAATGAGCACATTATCCACCTCGTCGATAATTGCAAAATGATGCCCGCGCTGAACACGTTCTGCCAAGGTCATTTTCATGTTATCGCGCAGATAATCAAAACCAAACTCATTATTCGTGCCGTAGGTGATATCAGCAGCGTAGGCTTCACGCCGCGGCACCATCTGGAGTTGGTGTTGATCTTCATGGGGGGATGACTTTTCTAAATCGACCATGAAAGCTTTTTGGCCATGCTCAGTGCGAGATGCCATTTGCAAAACGCCAATCCTCAAACCCAGCAGCGAGTAGATGGGGGCCATCCAACGCGCGTCACGACGGGCCAGATAATCATTTACGGTAATGAGGTGGACTCCCCCTCCTACGGGGATGCCATCGAGGGGCTTGAACTCCCAGGCTTCAGGATCATCTCCCCACGTTCGGCGTGCCTCTGTTTCCCAGGCCGGATTCAGGCTCAAAGCGTTCAAATAAATGGGTAACGTGGCGGTCAGGGTCTTACCTTCACCGGTGCGCATTTCCGCTACAATAGCGTTGTGCATGGCAATGCCACCAATCAACTGCACGTCATAATGGCGCTGGCCGATGGTATTCTTACTCGCCTCTCGCACGATTGCAAAAGCCTCGGGCAAAATGTCTTCCAGGCTCTCGCCCTTCGCCAGTCGCAGACGAAACTCACGGGTTTTGGCACTTAATACTTCCGTACTCAGGGACTCAAATTGCACTTCGAGATTGTTTATTTGGTCGGCAATCTCGCTAAATTCTTGAATTATTTTCTGATGAGGATCTCCGCCAACTGCGCGGATAATACGTTTTAACATAGATGCACCTTCGCACTAAGAGAAGCTAAACTTTTACAAAAAGTTTAGCTTCTAGTTTTCTGAAATAACCGGCGCGATTATAGCATTAAAGGACGGTGGACCGATGACCGAAGACGGGCATTCTATAGGGGTTGCCAATTTCACGTACACCAAACCCAGTCTACGGTCCTCCGTCTCCTGTCTCTGTTATAATCCCGCCCATGATTTCAGAAACCCCATCTGCTGGCCGACAGATTGCCCGCGCTGCTGGCCTGGTTATGTCAGCCTTCGTTTTCAGCCAGCTTGCCGGTCTTGTCCGTCAGATTCTCATCGCGGACGCTTTCGGCACCAGCACCGACATGGACGCCTTCAACGTTGCCAATCGGGTGGCTGAAACACTCTTCAATCTGGTAGCAGGTGGGGCATTGGGGTCAGCGTTTATTCCCACTTTTACCGAATTGCTAACTAAAGAGAAAAAGTGCGAAGCCTGGCAATTGGCTTCGGCGGTGGGTAATTGGGTGCTAGTTATTCTCATCGCACTGAGCATTCTGATCGCCATCTTCGCCCCTCAGGTTGTGCGCTATATCCTTGCCCCCGGCTTTGCCGAAAACCCTGCGCAGGAAGCGCTCACAATCCATCTTTTGCGGCTGATGCTGCCTTCGGCAGCCCTATTTGGACTTAGCGGCCTGGTGATGGGGATTCTCAACTCACACCAGGTTTTCTTCATTCCAGCCTTGACTCCATCCATGTATCAATTCGGAATGATCTTTGGGGTTTTAGTGCTGGCTCCTCGCATGGGGATCGATGGCCTGGCATGGGGGGTAGTCTTCGGGGCTGCGGCGCACCTGCTATTGCAGTTACCTACCCTGGTAAAACAAGGCGGATCATATTCCCCGACTTTCGGGTTGAAGTTGGCACCTGTGCGCGAAGTGGTCCGCCTGATGGGACCGCGCCTGCTGGGCGTTGCGGTAGTGCAGCTTAATTTCTGGGTTAATATCCGCCTGGCCTCGGAGATGCAAGAGGGCAGCGTCACCGGTGTGACCTTTGCTTTCATTTTGATGCTGATGCCCCAAGCAGCTATCGCCCAATCTATTGCCACAGCCGCCATGCCAACTTTGGCTGCTCAATACGCTCGCGGGAAGCTTGAAGATGTTCGTTCTTCATTGGTAGCCAGTCTTCGAGGTGTGCTGCTGCTCTCGATCCCCGCTTCGATCGGGTTGATCCTGCTGCGAGAACCAATTATCACATTGCTATACCAAAGGGGTGAGTTCACTGAGCGCTCAACGGAGTTGGTTGCTTGGGCGCTGCTTTGGTACGCGGCGGGATTGGTAGGTCATTCCGTAATGGAAGTGCTTTCAAGAGCTTTTTACGCCCTGCACGATACCAAAACGCCCGTCATCGTGGGTATGATCGCCATGAGCCTTAATGTGGTTTTTAGCTTTGCTTTTGCCGCCCTTTTCAGGCAAATCGGCTGGATGCCGCATGGTGGACTGGCGCTGGCCAACTCGCTGGCGACGGCGCTTGAAACTGTCGCACTCATTATCCTGATGCGACGACGCTTAGGCGGACTTGAGGGGCGGAATATCCTTCAAGGCGCTTTGAAGGGGATCATCTCCGGAGCCATCATGGGGCTGAGTCTATGGGGTTGGTTGATCTATTTTGAATCGCGGTCGGCGTGGCTGGTTGGGGTTGGTGGTATTGCCCTTGGGGGCGTCGTTTATGGGGTAACTGCGATGGTGTTGAGGGTCAAAGAAATACAAAGGGGTTTAGGCATCATTCAACAAAGATTATTCCAAAAGGGCAGTTAAAATCTAGTTCTCTTCGCGGATTTTCATCGCGCGCCATTGCGTTTCTATCCCCACACAAACCAAAATGTCTGCGCGATGGCAATTCCCAGCAGAGTTCCCGCCAGGGCTTCCATAGGGGTGTGCCCCAAGACCTCTTTCAACTGCTCTTGGGTTTCATGCGTGGGAGGATGGCCTTCGCGTAAATCTTTGATAATGGCATTGATCCACTTGGCATGCTTACCCGCCTGGCGGCGAATGCCAGTAGCATCGTAAATAACAACAATGGCCAAAGTCACTGCTAAGGCAAACAGCGCCGTTCCAAAACCTTCAAACATACCAACCCCATGAGCAGTGGCAGCGACCAGCGCTGAATGTGAACTGGGCATTCCCCCAGCCCGTAACAATAAAGCCCAATCCCACTGCCGCGTGCGCAAATACCCTATGGGTGGTTTTAATACCTGAGCAAGAATCCAACCAGTCATCGCAGCCCAGAAGATATAGTTTTGAAAAAGGGGAGCAAAAATCATTCGCTAATCTCGAAATCTGTGATTTCATCTCCAGAGAGCTGCTTGGTTTTCAATTCCGCCTTGTCGAGTAGATCAGCGCAATATTTGGCAAGAGCTTGGCCGCGCTCAAATATAGCCAAGATTTCATCGAGTGTTTGTTCGTCAGTTTCCAACATGTTGATGATGCCTTCTAACTCAGTGAAAGCATCTTCATAGTTTAGTTCTTCAACGGAAGGTTTTTTTTTGCTCATGGGAATTTCCTTCTAAAGGGAATTTGTCCAGCATTAATTTCAGCGAAGCGTCATCAGGCAAGGTTTCATTCACCAAGGATGACCACTCATCCACATCAACATTATGCTCATAAATCGCCGCTTGTATTTCGGGCACTATGCTGTCTTGATAAATACGCACCATATTGTTATAGCGCGCTCGCATTGCTAATAAGGAGGAAACACCGACCGCGACCAGCACTGTCATCACCAATGCAACAAATGCCGTGAGCCAATGGGTTAGCAGCCAGGTAATCGTAACAACAATGCCGACAACCAGACCGCTGAGAACACACCCCAGGTTGAAGGCTCGCGCCGCCAACGCGGCGGACTCTTCGAGTAATTGGGTATTGAGTTCTTCGATGAGTGTTGCAAGTGACTCTTGATTAGTCGTTGTGTTGTTCTCTTCCAAAGTCATGATTATTTTTGTGAGCAGGTCAATCTTTCGCCTCGACGTTAAATTCTCCATCGCTAACTTGTACATGCAAAGAATCGCCTGCGCTGACTTGTTCGACTGAACGCACATTACGCCCATTTGACTCTGTCACTACTGCGTAACCTCTGGATAGCACCGATTGGGGATTGAGGTCTGTAAGACGCTGTTCAGTGGCATTAAGATGGACGCGCTGCATATCGAAATAGTGGGAGAGAGAATTTAAGAGACGATAGGATAATTCATCTAGCCGCTGGTGGTAATTGTGGATACGAGCTTCAGGCGAAAGTCGCTTCAATCGACCTGCCAACTCATTCAGTTGCCAACGTTGTTCATCGATTTCAGAGCGGACAATCTGTGCAAATCGCCGACTAGTTTCATTGAGATCGATAAGCAAGTCCGCGCGGTTGGGGGTGGCTAACTCCGCGGCGGCGGTGGGAGTGGGTGCGCGCAAGTCGGCGACGAAATCGGCAATGGTGAAATCTGTCTCGTGGCCTACGCCGGTTATTACAGGTGAGACCGAGTCAACAATGGCGCGGGCGACACCCTCATCGTTGAAGGCCCAGAGATCTTCAATGGAACCGCCGCCGCGGGCGAGCAGGATCACATCGGGGGCAGTGGCCCGGTTGAGGTCATGCAGACCAGCTACAATTCCCGCGGGCGCATCCCTGCCCTGGACTGAGGTTGGCGCAATGATCACTTCTACCAAAGGATAACGTCTGCGCAGCGTATTATTCATATCTCGCAGGGCAGCCCCTGTTGGTGAGGTCACAATGCCAATTCGCTTGGGCCAACGCGGAAGTGGGCGTTTGCGATCTTCATCGAATAGGCCTTCCGCTTCCAATTTAGCCTTGAGGCGGGTGAATTCCTGAAAAAGGGCGCCCTCCCCCAAGGGTTTGATAGCATCCGCATAAAGCTGATACTGACCGCCAGCCTCGTATACGCTGACACTACCATGAACTTCGACAGAGTCGCCATCTTTGGGGAGAAATGCCAGCCTTTGTGCCGTATTCCGCCACATCACACAGCGTAAAGTAGCCTGATCATCCTTGACCGTGAAATAGATGTGTCCAGACCGGGGTCGGGATAAATTCGAGATTTCACCCTGTACCCAGAGATCGCCAAGGTTGTGATCGCTCTCCAATAGATCGCGCAGATAACGGTTGACTTCGGTCACCGTCCAGGCGCTAGGTGGAAATAGAGAAGGCTGTACCATAGAGAAAAAGTATACGATGAGAGGGTAGTATCTGCAACACTAGATTGGAATGAACGTTTATAATTGTCGCTCAGTATTGTAGGTGTAAAACCACTGAGCCACAGAGAACTCAGAGACTATTTTATACTTTCGTTGTGAACTAGCTATCTGGCAGTTTAGAACAATCAATGCAAAAATGCAGGTTTAGTAGACCAGAGATCGTTTCGAAACCCGTTTCGCTCTGCATACAATCGTGTGCGCCATTCTCGGTCTCGATACGTCCTTTATGGGATTACTCACCCCGCGAACGACTAAAACTATCAGATAAGTAGATTGTGAATTTCTCTGAATCTGTCAAAAAAGCTCTGTGGACTCCGTGTCTTTGTGGTGATTTCTTCTGGTGAATGTATCTTGTTCAAGCTGTTGGAGGTTGAAAAAACATGTCCTCTGTTCGTATTCGTGAGCGCAGTTGGCGCTTTTATCGCAATTGGCTGATCCACTTTACCATGTGGGTTATTTTAATATTGATCGCATTGGGCGCGGCCCGCAGGCCATGGCCTTTGTTTGTCTATATATTGCTGGCGTATCCCCTCTATATAATCAGCGCAAGCATCTTTTATGCTTATCGAACAACCCATCCCGGGGGGCGTTTTGCCATGCGGCGCGTTACCCCCACGAACGCGGGGATGGCATATGAAACAGTCGAGTTTCCGAGCCGAGATGGGCTTTCACTGTTTGGCTGGTATCTTCCTGGCAACTCCAAAGGAACCATCATTTTAGTTCATGGTCATGGCGGGAAAGGTATTTCCATGATCTACCACGCCTCTGCCTTGGTATCCAAGGGCTACAGCGTATTGATGTACGACCAGCGCGCCCACGGCAGCAGCGATGGAGATATCTGCACGGCCGGCTGGCGCGAGGTCGAAGATCTGTTGGGGGCGATCGACTATCTCAAAACGAGAGAAGATGTGAACCCAGAGCGGATTGGCGCTTTAGGTATATCTATGGGTGGGCAGGCTGTGCTCCTGGCTGCTGCGAGGGAAGATGATCTGCGTGCGGTTGTGGCCGAAGGACCCAGCGCCGCCGGACTTCAGGATCACGGTGGGCGACCCCAATCCTTGTTCCGTTGGATCAACCTACCCTTCAACTGGCTGTTTTATCAGATGCTGACCATCATGAATGGCGCGCCGCCTCAGGATGGCATTCTGACAACCATCGCGGATATTTCTCCTCGGCCTGTATTATTGATCACTGGCGGGGGCAAAAAAGAGCGTCATTTTACACAACTATTTTTTGACGCGGCTGCTGAACCAAAAGATCTTTGGATAGTGCCCAATGCTCGTCATGCAGAAGCCTACTTCCGCGATCCCAAAGCCTATCAACGACGCATTGTGGAATTTTTCGATCAGGCTCTGAACGTCGAAGCCTAACTGCAAAATTATGAAAAACATATCCATATCTAAATGGTCTGTTGTTATTGTAATGATGGCGTGGATGCTTTCTTCCTGCACATCACTGACGAGTGAATCTACTCCCACAATCACGCCTAAACCAACAAACGCACCGGAGCCAACACTCCCCCCTGAACCTACTGCGGTACCCTACTTTGATCAACCCGGTCAGTACTTAGAGACACTCCAATCAGGCGGGGAAACGCGTTGGTTCGCGATCTTCATTCCTGAGAGCTACCAGCACGGAACGCTGACCCCATTGGTGTTCAACTTCCATGGGGCTGGTTCTACGTTCCAGCAGCAAGCGTTAATCAGCGGCATGAACGAGCTAGCTGAAGCTGAAGGGTTTGTCGTAGTTTACCCACAAGCTTTGCCCGACAATGCCAACGTCTGGTTTTTAGCTGACGGCACAAACAGAAGCCTGGATGTCGAATTCACGCAGGCCATCATTGATGAATTGAATCAGAAAATAACCATCGACCCCAAGCGCATCTACGCAACAGGTTTTTCTAATGGTGGAGGATTGGTGAATAGCATATGTTGTGCGATGTCGAATACCTTTGCAGCCATTGCACCCGTCGCTGGCGCTTATGTTTATTGGGCACCTTGTGAAACGACTTCGTCTGTATCTGTGATCGCCATCCACGGTGATGACGACACAGCCGTAGCCTACTCAGGTGGGGGATACAGCACTCCTGGATGGGCTGGCGGCTGGGCGGATCGCAATGGATGTGACTCGACGCCAAGCACAAGCCAACCTTTTGACGATATCACTATCGAAACCTGGGACTCCTGCCCCAAAGGTGTGGCAGTGACACTCTATACTGTGGCTGGGGGAGGCCACGTCTGGCCTGGTTCTGTAGTTTATGAGGGTGCTCTTGGAGCCACTGAAAACCTGAATGCCACAGAAATCATTTGGGATTTCTTCAACAATCACCCTAAACCCTAGCGTTTATTCCCTAAAGAATATTATGGAACAATTACATTCCCAAAAAACATTTCCCAAAAAACGTAATTGGCGGCTAATTAGAAATTGGTTTGTGGCCCTCTCTGTCTGGGTTGGCTTCGCCATCATGATCATTTTCGTTGTGCATTCACTCTATCATTTGATTTGGATTGTCCCTCTATATGTTCTGGGGGTCATCACCCTGAGAGTATTCCGACTGATTCACCCTAGGGCTATTGATCCCGTTCCCTTTTGTTATGTGCGCTGGCCCTTGACGCCAGACAGCCCGCGCACGAATTCCTGCCGTTTTCCGAAAATCGATCCGGCGTCTATTCCAGATATGAAGCCAATCACTATCGAAAACCGCGCTGGATTAACGTTGGCAGGTCACTTTATATCCGGGAATAATCGAGCAATTATCATCATGCTTCACGGCGCCGGGACAGAAGGGATGAATGTGCTCCCACAGGCAATCGCACTGCACAACCGAGGCTACAACATTCTGCTGATGGACTTGCGAGCGCACGGTAAATCTGAAGGTGATACCAGCACACTAGGCTGGTCTGAAACCGATGATTTGCTAGATACGGTTGGATACGTGCAAAAGCATGATGGCATTGACGCTGACAAGATCGGCGTCTTTGGGTTCTCCATGGGCGGGCAAATCGGGCTGAGAACTTCTGCCAAATGTCAAGCAATCCGCGGTATCGTCGCTGACAGCACCAGCCCAGCTAGCCTGGAAGATTACAGGGGTGATTCGAACAATCCCTGGCGTTGGGTTATCTTCGGCTTGAACTTCTTCACTATTAGACTGACTGAATGGATGATAGGCCGAAAAGCCCCTACCGGTGTTTTAAAATCGGTGGAAGAAATTTCTCCTCGACCCATGTTGTTGATATCTACCGGGCGAGGAAAAGAACGACTATGGGGCAATCGCATCTTCAAAGCAGCGCGAGAACCCAAAGATATCTGGGAGATCCCCGAAGCCCTGCATGGGGAAGGATTTAAGCTCTACCCTGAAAAATATAGCGAAAAACTCGGCTCCTTTTTCGATGAAATACTTTTTTAACTCATGTTACGCAACCTAAAGAGAGCCTCCCTGGAAATAGGGGGTAAGTGGATGTTGACACCCCCCTAAAAATATTAATTGCTATATTTACCATCCAGAAAACATCCATATGGATGGTATAGATTTAGCAAGAAGTACGTCTATGGGCGAAACAGAGAAGATCACCATCAATATGAGTGTCGTTGATCTGGGGAAAGTCGATCTGCTTGTCCAAGAGGGTTTCTATCAAAACCGCACCGATTTCATCCGCAGCCAGCTCTCCAACCTTGAAGCCGAAGTCAAAGATTCAATAACCCGCAATGCCTATGTTCTAGGTATCATGGGGTGCTCCAAAGATGATTTAGAGAAAGATATTGCCAATGGGGTAAAGAGGAAATATTACGTAGTAGGCATGATGGTTATCGAAAATGATGTCACCCCAGAAATTGCTGACCAAGCTATCGAAGCCATCAAAGTGAGGGGTGTGTTTCGGGCACCAGAATCGGTAAAGGCAATTCTAGCGGATCGAATTCAATAAAACTTCATAAAACCAATCAATAAGCAAAGGATTTCACTGTAATGACCGAACACTCCAACATAGAACAACCCGATAACTGGAAGGCAGCTTTCTTCACCATTTGGACCGGCCAGGCCTTTTCGCTTTTGGGCAGTCAATTGGTGCAATTCGCCCTGATCTGGTACCTGACGATCAAAACCGGCTCGGCAACTGTGCTGGCCACAGTCAGTATGATGGCATTGCTGCCAGGTGTGTTCCTATCCCCCTTCATCGGCCCGTTGATCGATCGTTGGAATCGCCGAAGGATCATGCTGATTGCCGATGCGAGTATTGCCCTGATTACCTTTGTTCTGGCAATCCTATTTGCCTTCGATTCAATTCAAGTCTGGCATATCTACGTAATCATGTTCTTGCGATCCATTGGGGGCAACTTCCACCGCCCGGCAATGACTGCATCCACATCATTGATGGTTCCCAAGGAGCACCTGACCCGCGTCCAGGGAGTCAACCAGATGCTCAACGGTGGCCTGAATATAGTGGCAGCGCCTCTTGGGGCACTATTCCTGGAACTCCTGCCCATGAAAAGTATCGTTGCTATTGATGTAGTCACTGCGCTTATCGCCATTGTGCCGCTCTTGTTCATACAAATTCCCCAACCCGAGCGCAAACCCGAAGAGATCGATACCAAACCTTCAATATTCCGAGAGATGGGCGAAGGATTTCGCTATGTGTTATCTTGGCCGGGTTTGACAGTCATCCTTATTATGGCCACGATGATCAACTTCTTCCTCTCACCATCAATCTCCCTGATGCCGCTATTGATCAAAGATCACTTTGGTGGAGATGCACTGCAATTAGGGTGGGTAAACGCCATCTTTGGTGTCGGCGTGATCGTGGGCGGATTAGCGCTTGGTATTTGGGGAGGCTTTAAAAAACGCATCTTCACGGGTATGATGGGATTGATGGGCATTGGTATTGGTATCGCCATGATAGGTATGGCTCCATCATCTGCGCTCTACATCGTGATGATCGGCAACCTGGTGATGGGGCTTATGATGCCTTTGGCAAATGGCTCGCTGGGTGGCATCTTGCAAGCTACCGTTGAGCCTGGTATGCAGGGGCGCGTCTTCACATTAGGCGGCAGCCTGGCGACAGCCATGATGCCCATTGGACTCGCGCTGGCCGGTCCGCTTTCGGATCGATTCGGAATTCAAATCTGGTTCGTTATTGGCGGCATTGTGACACTGCTAATGGGAATCTTCGGCATTGCCCATCCCGCGGTCAGGAGAATTGAGCAAGGCCACGTATCAACATAAGTTTGACAAGTTTACTCCTAATTTGGTAAACTTTCGCTCTAAAGTATTTGCAGAACTCATCTAGAGAGGTAGAGGGAACGGCCCTGTGAAACCTCGGCAACCACTTAGTGGCGAGTGTATCGTGTTTGGTGGGTAGTACTATCCACTCACCACTACCCACTTATAACTCGCCTGGTGCCAATTCCGGCAGGCGCAAGTGCCTGAAAGATGAGGGTCACAAAATCAACTTGTGCCTCTCATTCGAGAGGTTTTTTATTGGTGTTTGATAGGAGATAGCAACCATGACGAAAACAGAATCCAAGTTCCTGGAATTACTTGCATCATCCTCACATCCCCTGCTTGCCGATGGGGCTATGGGGACGATGCTGCACGGTCATGGTGTCGGATTCGACCAATGCTTTGATGCCTTGAATCTGACCGATCCTGCCATTGTTGGTGAAATTCATAGGGCGTATATCGAGGCGGGCGCTCAAGTCATATTTAGCAATACCTTTGGAGCAAACCGCTATAAACTCAGCGAACACGGTTTGGAAAACCAGGTAGAGGAGATCAACCGCGCAGGTGTGGAACTGGCACGGCGCGTCGTGGAGGGAACCTTCAAAGATGTGCTCGTGGCTGGGGATGTGGGTCCCTTGGGGGTGCGACTGGCCCCGTACGGGCGCGTCCAACCTGAGCAAGCCAGGGAAATCTATACTGAGCAAATTTCTGCATTGTGCGCGGCAGGGATCGATTTCTTAGTCATTGAAACCTTTAGCGACCTTTACGAAATCCGCGAAGCCGTGGCCGCGGCGAGGGAATTCTGTACGCTGCCCATCGTTGCCACAGTCACATTCACTCGTGATGATCGCACCCTTTTAGGAGATACACCCACCAAAGTCGCCCGAACGCTGCATGAGACCGGCGCGGATGTGATCGGCGCCAATTGCTCGGGCGGACCGGCTCAGTTGAAGAGGATTCTGGAAGAAATGCGGGCGGCTGTTCCCGAGGCAATATTCTCCATCAAGCCCAACGCAGGCTGGCCCGAGCACGTTGGGGGGCGCGTAATGTATTCGGCCAGCCCCGATTATTTTGGCGAATACCTGGGAGCCTTTGCAGAACTTGGGGTCAAAATGATCGGTGGCTGCTGCGGGACCACCCCCGAACATATTGCGGCAATGCGTTCAAAGATCAAAGCCCTGCCTAAAGATTTTTCGATCCAGGATGTGCACTTCACAGAAGAAATTGTTCACGCTGACTTTGCGCCCAAGGAAGATACGCAGCTTGCCAAAAAGCTCAAGGCTGATCAATTCGCGATCAGCGTAGAGATGGACCCGCCGCGCGGCCTCTCGGCCCACAAGATCTTAGCCGGAGCCAGTCTCCTGGCTGAGGCGGGTGCCGACGTGATCAACGTTGCCGACAGCCCTATGGCGCGCATGCGCATGAGCCCTTGGGCGGTGTGCAATCTCATCCAACGCAATGTTAATGTTGAAACCACGCTGCACTTCCCCACGCGCGGTCGCAATCTCTTGAAACTACAAGGGGATTTGCTAGCTGCCCACGCCTTAGATATTCGCAATGTCTTCGTCGTGATGGGAGACCCCACATCGATTGGGGATTATCCCGATGCCATGGACGATTATGATTTGGCTCCCTCGGGGCTGATCAAACTCATCAAACAGAGATTCAACACAGGAGTGGATCATGCTGGTTCCAACATCGGGCAGCCGACATCTTTCTTCGTCGGTTGTGCGCTCAATCTACTGCCATCCAACCCCGAGCGAGAGATCAAAGTGCTGCGACGCAAGATCAACAACGGAGCAGACTTCGCCCTGACCCAGCCGATCTATCAACCTGATAAAGCGCTGGAATTTCTCAATCTTTATGCTGATGAATTTGGAAAATTAGAGATCCCCATCCTGGCGGGCGTATTGCCCCTTTATGGAACCCGTCATGCGGCGTTCCTGCACAACGAAGTTCCGGGGATCATCATCCCCGATGAGACATTTACACGGTTAGAGACTGCCGGAGATGCCGCCCCACAGGAAGGCGTGCGCATTGCAATAGAAGATATCCAAAAGATGAAAGCCTGGGCCCAGGGAATATATATCATGCCCTCCTTCAGCCGCTACGACCTGGTGGCTGAGATCATTGAAGCTGTAAAAGAATAGGGCACTGCCCTGGTTAGGCCAGCGCAATACTTAACAAAAGATGGACTTGCGGGTCGCTATGGCACCTCGCAAGTCCATCTTTTATATTTCTAGGAAAGTTACTTGGTCGTGGAAATCAGTGTGTAAACGCCGACGCCTTCCAACACCATACCCACTACGATGAAGAAGATCCCCACCCGAGTGGCAGTCCATTCCATGGCTAGAAGCTCGAGGGTGAAATCCATGATGCGATTGGCAAACTCCACCCACATCGAGGCTGGGACGGCATCTGCCTGAGGCATATTCCCCCCACTTGAAACAGTAGCAAATGTCGTAACGATCAATCCGCTGACCAGGAAGAGCACACCCAACCCAACCAATATCCAGGCTAATATCATACGTGGTTTCATACTGGAGTTATATCAGAAAGAGAAGTGGGGATCAAGTTTGCCATATGCCTTAAAGTTAAGGTAAAATACCAAATAACTCTTATTACTTATAGCCCTGACCTTGGAGGAAAAGCTATGACCTATATTACAACCAGTCTTTGTCTGCGCGATCTCGGGTGTATTGAAGTCTGCCCGGTGGAGTGCATGGTCCCCGGCAAGCCCGTTGAGGAATGGCCCTGGATCTATATTGACCCCGATACCTGCATCGATTGTGGCGCCTGTGTGCCCGAGTGCCCCTTCGAGGCCATCTTCCCTGAGGATGAAGTGCCCGATCCCTATACGGCCAACGGCGGCGAATTCATCAGCAGGGTCGGCTTGAGTGGTCACTTCGAAGGCACCGACCACCACGGCGATGCAGTCGCCTTGGATACCGTCAAGGAACTTGAAGCTGGTGAGGATGTTGACCTGACTGAAGATATTCAGCCCAATTACGATTTCTTCGAATCAGGCCCTGGCTATGGTGCGCTAGATTAAATTTAGAGAACTACAACTTAACAAAAATAGGAAGCTGAAATCAGCTTCCTATTTTTGTTCATTAAAGGGGTGTTGATTTATACGGGTACAAATTCAGGCATCTCATCCCATGTACGCACACTAATTGGCAATTATATCAATCCATAACCACTCTCAATTAAGTCTCGAAATCGATTGACAAAACGCACCATTGGGGCGCCATCAACCACATCATGATCTATGCTGATCGTAAGGTCAAGGAACTCCCGAATTTCATTATGCAGATCAAGATAAGTCTTCTAATTAACTGATTTGAAGACATGCGGAATGGGGATCTTTTTACCATCTCGATCAATTTCGACCATCGTATTGATATTGATATCATCAAAAATTACCAATTTATTGCGCCAATTGCGATAGGCGTGCAAATGCGGATTTTGTTGTATCGCCTCGCTCAGGCATTGAATTAAAAATGCGGTAAAGGATAATGTCTCCCCCGTTTTGGATTTGTGTTCTTTGATATGATTTCGTACTTCAGTGACATCGACCTCGATTAGGCCATGAACGATGTGTCTTTTGCTTCCAAGATGGCCAGCATCCAAGGCAAAGCGGCGCATCTTTGGGATTGATTCAGTTCTGAAATCTTTCATGCTGCCAGTGGGGTTTTCCCATTCAAGTTTCACAAATACCTTTCCGCATCCATCAGGAACAACATGGCGTAGTTGTATCATCGAGGTGTTCCCAATCGCTTGTAGAATGCCTGCACCAATATTTATTCAATTTTTCTCCATCAATGAGTCATCTATTTCCTTCAATAATTCAAAACGTGATCTGCTTCGATCATCCAATCCGTCACTAACGCCATACTTCCAGATTTGATCCCCTCAATCATTACGTTTTGCCCGAGCCCGCGGGCTTTTGCACAAGTCCCTCAGGTCGCCACTTCGCCCTTGCGCACAACGGCTTTCATCATGCGTTCGATATTGTAATAACCGTCAGGTGTTTCCTGACCCGAAATTCCACATTGAACACCATCACCTATGAGAAACATCCTCACGCTGGCTTCATCTCGTTTAGTGAGATTCATGGCAACACGCAGGGCATTATAGGGACGTTCATTTCCATATGGACCGTCATTTACGAGTATCAGATATTTTTTTGTCATAACATCTCCTTTTGTCTGGACTTTGTGTTGATTCAGGGATTTTGTCAACTGCTTATACCCGAGGGCTTTCAACCAAATCCGCGGGGATGATAAGTTTGATTCTGGTACTAAAATAGCACTTAGTGCTCCATCAATTCTTTGACTCTACCCACTTGACCATTATCTAAACGGACCTTTATCCCATGTGGATGCGTGGCAGATTTTGTCAGAATGTCACTAACTATTCCTTCAGTTAACTTGCCCGTTCTCTGGTCCCTTTTCAACACTACCCTAACTCGACTCCCGGCTTTGATATCTACTCTCTTTATCTTGCTCATTTTGATTGATTTGTCCCTTAAATTTATTTAGTGACGAAAATGGACAAATATTCGCCCATGATTTTTGTCGTCTTTTTCAACTCGATGATACAAGCTGCGAATATTCTTCTGATTGAGAAAACGCAAAACACGTTTCTTCAACTGCCCACTTCCTTTTCCAGGAATAATTTCTAGAAGCTTTATTCGCTTTTCAACTGCTTCTTGGATTACTCTATTTAGTTCATTCTCGATTTTATCGCCGCGATTATAAATATCATGGAGATCAAGCTTTAGCTTAGCCATAAATTACTACCCTGCTCACAATTCGCATCGTATTAAAATTGCCACCAATCATTGACCTTAAAGCGCCCGTCGGTTTTGGACTACGTAGGCCTAGTCACTCCTATCCCTTTTCCAATTTACATATCAATGGCGATATCTAAGTCTCTTGCTAATTCGAGACTGAATTGAATCTCGCCGACACCAAAATCAGCTTTCTTCTGAGTTTGTTCCTCATATATTCTTATGAAATCTTCAGCAGTGCATTCAACAAATTCTCTGATTGATCTAATTCCCATATCAAAGATCATTCGTGCAAATACCGGGCCGACACCATAGGCTCTCGATAAATCTGATAATCCTACCAATTCGTTCAACAGATCTAAAGGAATTTCTATCTCTTTCGCTAACTGTTCTCGCTTTCTTTTATCCTGAGCTTCAACAAATAGTTGTCTGGTATTTCGAATGCCTACATCATCTAATCTGTCCAGATATTTTGTTTGAATGCCAGAGAATTTATCCAATCGAATTGGCTTTGAGATGTAACTTCTCGCTTCCCTGTTTAACAATGTGAGATATTGGATTGATAAACCTGTTTCTTTGGAAAATTGTTCAATCTTTTGTTTTGTTTTCAGTGCATCTATTAGCTCTTTCAGATTTTTTATGCCCCTCTCTTTAAGAATTCTAAATCTTGCATCCAATTCATCCTTCAAACTTTTTCGACTAGGAATCATGTCGCGTGATTGAAGACTTTTCTTGTATTTCTGTAAACTATATTTTTTCAAATCAATTTGGTATTGATTGCTCATATGCTACTTCCAAAGCCACACAACATTAAGTTTTACCCGCCAGCAAAGCGAACATACACAGATCAACAAACCCTTTACTGCCCCAATTTTCATATTCTGCCAGCAGCCCCTCGTTTCGGAAACCAAGTTTTTCAAGCATTTTTACGGAGGCAATATTCTCAGGCATGACAACTGCTTCCACCCTGTTCAATTCCATTTCACGATATCCAAACTCCAAAATGACGCTGAGGGCTTCCGACATGTTGCCTTTTCGCCAATGGTTGCGATCCAGTTCATACCCAATGGATGCCCGCCGATTCCAGGTATGGAATCCATAATATCCGCATGATCCAATGATGGCATCTTCGTCTTTGAGCACGATGCCCCAACGGATACAGCCTCGATTTTTGTATCCGCGCTCCCAAGCTTCGATTTGATCAATGGCCTGGGAGACATCTGTAAAGGCATCATCGTCGTAAAACTCAGTCACAGCATCGTCTGCCAACATATTGAATAATGCCACAGCATCCGATGAATGAATTCTGCGCAAGAGCAGTTTCTCTGTCTCTAGCCGGGGAAAATTCTCAAATATGCTATTTATTGGCATGATATTTCGTAATAATCGATCAGCTAACTCAAAGGTTTACCGGCCAGCGCTGCGCCGATGATCCCCGCCTCATTAAAGGTTTGCGCGGTGACAATCTCAGCCTGCACAGTCAGATATGGCATGAACTTTTCATGCTTTTTGCTGACCCCGCCCCCCAATATAATCAAATCTGGCCAAAGTAATTGCTCCATGCGATCTAGATAAGTATCCAACCTTTTGCCCCATTTTTTCCACGACAATGCATCTCGCTGGCGCGCTGCATCCGAAGCCATTAATTCGGCATCTTCACAGTCGATCTCGATATGTCCCAACTCGGTATTAGGCAGCAAGACCCCATCAGTGAATAGAGATGTTCCCAAGCCGGTGCCGATGGTTACCAATAAAACTACACCCTTGCGCCCTTTACCGGCGCCAAAGGCCATTTCAGCTAACCCAGCAGCATCAGCATCATTGATCACTTTCACCTGGCAGCCAGTGGCTTTGCTGAAAAGAGCCGCAGCGTTGGTGCCGATCCACTTATTATCCACGTTAGAAGCCGTCCGTGTGATGCCGTGTTGAACTGCGGCCGGAAATCCGCATCCGATGGGGCCGTCCCATTCGAAATATTGAGCAATTTCCGCAACCGTTTTTGCCACAGGCTTTGGTTTGGCTGGCTGAGGGGTTGGAATGCGGTACCTCTCAGTTAGCATAACCCCCTTCTCTACATCTACTGGCGCGCCTTTGATTCCTGATCCACCAATATCGATACCTAATACCAGCATGAACACACTCCTTGTGATCTTGGTGGATCAATTATAACGCTCAAAGCAACAAGTAACCGTGCACCTTGGAGAAACACGGTTACTTGTTTTATATATTCGAAATTACATCGTTGAGCGGAGGATCACCGCAGGCGGCCGAAGTCGAAACGAATATTAAATCTTTCCCCTCGACTCGACCTTCGGTCGTTCGGAAAACTCAGTGACCGCTCAGGGTGTTATGAAGAGAAAACTGCGTCGGCTTCGATCTCGATCAACATCTCGGGGTCGATCAATGATTTGACTTCCACCATCGTTGTCGCTGGGGGGTGCTCAGCGAAGAATTCGCCATGAGCGCGACCGTATTCTTGCCAGCGGCTGATATCGGTGACGAACATGCGTGTGCGCACCACATTTGAGAGATCGGCTCCTAGGTCAGCCAATGCGCTCTGGATGATCTCGATGCAGCGTTTGGCCTGGGCGTAAGCATCCCCTGGGGCATAACAAGAACCATCCTCGGCTACGGGGGCGGTCCCTGTGACGTAGATATGATCACCTGCCTTGATAGCGCGGCAGTAACTAACTTTTGATTCCCAAGGCGCATTAGAAAATGTGCGTATAATTTTCATGATTCGCTCTTTTTATAAAGTGAAGTAGCGACCTACTTTCTTTGCATACGCAAAGTAGGATTCACCATAATTCTCCATGAGAAATCTCTCTTCTTGTATAATTTGGTAATGCAACCCGACAATGACAGCCAAGGTTGCCAACAAAAAGAATATCGTACCATTGATCAGGAACGTGCCAAAAAAATACAGATCTATAAATAGAAAAATTGGATTGCGGCTCACGCCAAAGACGCCATGAGTAACCAAATCACCAGGGGTTGTTTCATCTATCCCGACCCGCCAGGATTTTCCAAAAGCTATAAGTGCCCATACAAAAAGTCCGAACCCAAGAACGATCAAAATCATGCCAAGAATTTTCGCGATCATTGATTCTGCAATAGAGGTCGAAAATACTCCACTAAAGATTCGCCATTCCCAATTGAATACATAGATGACGACCTCAACGAGCCAGAGCAATAAACCAACAAAAAATGAAAGTTCGACAATGCGGCGCAAACCAGCCTTTCCCACTCCAAGTACCCATGGATTTATGCCATTGCGAGTGTAGAGAAATATCGAACGCCCTATAAAAATTACCAAAAAGGCAATTAGGGTAATTAATTGGAAAGTATCAAAAAAAGTAACCATTTTCATCCTCGATTGCTATGGTAAAGGTAATCACAAATTAGAAGCCAACATTAATTCTAAAGCGCCTCCAATAGCGCCTTTAGGTTTTGACCTTCTTCGACCATATGAATCTTCATTTCATCGATCCGATTTTTGAAGAACATGCGAAAAATGAAGTCGAAAAGATCCCCAATGATTGGAGTATCTGATCCGATATTAAGTTCGGCAACAAATACTATTCCATGCTCATTTGCTACGGCTGCGAATGCCCCTCGCCCCATACCTTCAATAACAAACTCTATCCGTTCATCCGAAATCACTTTCATCATGCAAAACCGCATGGTGTGTAATTTGCCATGGAGGTATTCCTGGCATTCCATTTCAGAACCCACCTCGAGCATCGATCCAAGAAGCATTTTGCAGGCAACATGATCCAGATGCCATGCCATATATTCCTTAGGCATTCGCTCCAGCCATTCGAAAAATTGTCTGGGCGAGGTATCGATTTCGATTTCATCTCTGAGCGATATCATATTTCATATTTAGCACTTTACCAATTTCTTTGGATGCTCATAAGCGGAGCGTTGTTTCCAGCATTACAATCGATTGGTTTGAAAGCTACGGAAGTACGTCGGGCATGGGCGGCAATTCGGCAGGGAGCCTGGATCAATTTGCCAGCCATTTCTGGTCGCACATTTCATCACCATGGGAAAGTGTTTTCGTTCTTTTAAAGGAACCGCCTTTTACACAATACTCAGCAACTGGCCAATCATAAGTGCAAATAGTTTTCTGGCAATATTCCATCTCTTCCGCCCCAAATGTTTTAAAGTAATCACACATCGGACAGCGGAGAACGTCAATTTCAAATCCACTTGGAGGATTGCGGACAACAATATCGTAATCAGGGCTTTGAAGAACGAGCTTAATAATTAGTCTTTGCATTAGATCCATTTGTTTCGAGGGAGTGCGGGCAAATAGTCGCGCAACTCGCCTGAAAGGATCAATGTTTGATTTATAAAATTGGTAACCAATATCACCCCCCAATTCGATAGCATACGTTTTTTCAATCCCAAAATCCCGTAGGGACCTGTATATTGCTACTCCTCCAACGGCCCCTCTTACCATTTGTTGTCCCCCAAAGGTCTTTTGTTTTGGCATTGTCTGCCTTAGTTGTCTGCTCCATCTCATAGCCGCTTTACAAATGGTCCGTGCATCCTTATTGGTAAATCTTCCCTGTTCAGGAAACGCCGGATTTCGATGTCGGCCTTCAATACTATTTGTAAAAACAGCTTGAGTTTTAAATAATCGTGAAATTAGAGTTAATGGGTATAAACAAAGTACTAAGAATTTCATGTTTTATCTCCTGATCTCCTGAGGGAGTATGGCATAATTTGTCCCGCGGCCGCATCTGCAAGTTCCAGGGCAAATACTAGCAGCTCTTGATATAGCTTGCGCATTTGTAACCTACTTGCTTTCTTGTGCTTCCCTTTCAATTATTTTTTTTACTCTTTCAATAATAATCTTGTCCAGCAAACTTGGGGAAATTAACTTGATCCACCGGGAGATTTTGCCAGGCTTCATTACAACTTCGCGTTTCCTTTGTTTGGCTGCCTCAATGATAATTTCCGCACATTCGTCCGCAGTCATCATGTCTTCTGTGTAGAGTGATCCACCATCAGAGCCGCGCACTTGGCCGTCTTTGTCCAGTCTATGTTCTTGAAATTTTGTAACTACCGCCCCGGGATAGATCATGGTTACACTTACCTGATCATCTTGCAGTTCTAGGCGCAGGGAGTCTGAAAAGCCGGTCATGGCTGCTTTGCTGGCAGCATAAGATGCATTGCCAGGGAAGGGGACAATCCCGCCCAAACTGGAAATATTCACGATGCGCCCATGTGTGTTTTTGAGGTGTGGCAAAGCAAAATACGTGCACTGCACAGCACCATTAAAATTCACATTCATCACGCGTTGGAACAGTTCCAGAGTCTGCAGATCCTCAAATTTGTCGACCACGGTAAACCCTGCATTGTTCACCAGCATATCAATACGGCCAAATTTTTCCACCGTTTTCGTGATGAGGTTTCGGCACTGTTGTTGGTCTGCTATATCTGTAGGTATGGCAATGGCACTGCCTCCCAGTTGGTTGCATTCTTGAGCTATTTCTTGCAGCCGCTCAGCATTTCTGGCAGCAAGGGATACGCAAGCGCCTTCGCTTGCCAGCTGTAAAGATACTGCCTTGCCAATCCCGCTGGATGCCCCTGTGATGATAACAACCTTTTCTCGAAAACCTGTAGTTTCTTTCATTCTAATTCTCCTCTCTGTTGCTGCCTAAAGGGGGCGTGTGCTGCCGGGCGGCATTGACTTCCAACATCCTTTACTCGTAACCAATCGCCAAAAATCGCGCCGCTTACCCACGGGCGACAGCCCGGTCATACACAACGCGGGGTTGGGCGCATTATTTTTCCGTGGCGTCGACCAGAATATAATCTCACATCATCAGAGGCCACTTAGTAAATCCCTGGAAACAACCGATAGCGCACGCGCCGCGTATATTCCTGATACCCTGGCAACTCTTCCTGCAATGTTCGGTCTTCCAGCGCGGTTCTGATCACCGCTATGACCAGTGCCACAACTGCCGGAATGATTGTCCACAACGAGCTTAAAGCCAGCACAATCCCTAGCAGTGACAGGACATGTCCGGCATAGCCCGGATGCCGAACAATTCGATATGGACCGCTGTCACACACCACATGCCCTCGATCCGTTTGAATACGCACCACGCTAGAAAAGAAACGGTTCTCCACAAATGCCCACAGAGCAAAAGCGTATCCGAGCGCGATAAAGAAGATGCCGAGTACGATGAGCCATAGCGGGAATACAGATGACCAACCAAAGCGATGGTCCAGCCCTGCCACAATGACCAGTGGGAAATATATACTCAGCGCCATCAGTCGGGAAAGCACTTTATCCCATGCTTTCGCTCCTTGGATACTCTCGGTACTTTGTCTTTCTGCTAACAATCCCGGATGTTGCCTTTCCGCCAGAATTCGCCCTCCCACACCAGAAGCAACAACTAGCAGGGAGTAGACCCATGCCTGCCACCAACCGAAATTTCCTCCGCACACGAATAGAAGCAGTGGTATGAAGAGATACACCATTATCAAACCGATCCACTGCCGAGGGGAACTTGTTTGAGCCGCCTTTTTTTGATCAACTATCTTCGATGTCATACCATCCTCCGAACCGCGCGAGAATTAGTCCGCGATTCCATCATACTGCTTTTTGAATTCACCGTAAACAAATCCACCCTTACCAACCACTATACTCTATCCTTCATTTATGTTACAAGCATCCTTAACAGAAGGGGAGATTGTTATATTCGTTTTTCCACCCTTCTTGTAACGGAAATCGCATTTAATATGACCATCAGCAATAGTCATTGTACGGGTTAATCCCCAACCATATATCTCACTGCCAACAATGTCTACAGCACACAATAATGGCGCCAACTCCGGGGCACCTTGTTGGTTTAAAAATTTACAGGCCCCGCATTCTAAGTAATCAAAGCCATAATCAAATGTCTGGTTATCTCCTTCTATAAAGTCAAAAACATAACTGCCTGGATACTTTCGTTTTTGAGACTCTTTAGCCAGTTTTCTCGACTGCCATTTAAACAATGGAGAAAACCAGAGATAACCGATAATATGACGTAAGAAAGGCGGTCTAGATTCCATTTGTGCTTTGCACATCTGGAAACTAATGTGACCAGCCTCCTCAAAGGTTAGTCCCTTCCTTCGCAGTACCTTATAAATTGCCAGGGCGCGAGTTTGGGGAATAAGGAAAGCAAGAAAATGACTTCTATGACCAATAAACGGAATCTGCGGGATAATTGTTTCGTATTCAAATCGCGATTCGCTTATCAGTGAATTGGCCTGCTCATTACCATAGCGGGAAGTAAGTACGCTTTTAATGCGTGCAATAGACTTATCGAAGTCCTTCAATAATTGCTGCTTACGCGAGATATAATTATCTTCACTCATTTCATTTTTCTCCAAGGTTAATATTTATAGTCGAACGGGTTATTCACCAGATCCGGCGGTTCTTGCAATCTCAACTACTGTAAACTAGAATTTCAGACTCCATTTTTGCACCGTGTACAACAAGGCGAGGCCGGGTCTTGTGCAATTTGGGTTAGGCGCAATTTATCGATTTTTCAGCCTCAACAATACAGTAAAATGGTTCAATATCCAGTTTTTCACCAAATTGAATATATTCTGTCATTTTCAATCCACATTCTTTCAAGAATGATTCAACTGCTTCTCAAGTGAGCCTGGTCGATTACCCGACCAGTAAGATGTGAAATTAAGTAGTTGATGCTGAAAATATCTAGCATCGATATTTCAATAGTAACGAAATTCCACGGCTTTCTAGTTTGCGCGAAAATTCGTCAAATCGATTTTCATAACTGGTATCGATCAAGAGATACCCCCCTTACACGGCAATAGATACGATGTCGTAAACCTAACCTTTATTGCTGTATGCACAATGTTGTTTGGTAGCATTCATCATCGTCCAGTTCATGAAAATGCCGCTGCATTTCCGCAAGATTCTTTCATTACGGAGTAGATGGCAATTTCAGCATCACGCCCACCAAATAGCCAACTAACGCGCTTACAGTCCCAATCGCCGCCATTTCAACGCCACTCTTTCCCGGATGGCCTACGGTTATACGAGCTTTGTATACGCCCACAATAAACAAGGTCAAAGCTGAAATTGCCAGCGATAGCCAAATGCTGGTACCAATTGGCAAGAAGAGGAACGGTATCAGGGGAATCAAAGAACCAACGATAGCGGCTACTCCAACGATAAGTGCCGAACGAAGTGCATCGTTGCGGCTTGAAGGCGTTAATTGGTGCTCTTCAGCCATCATTACTCCAACCCAAACATCTTCGTCTGCTGTGATCCTGTCTACGATTTGGTCTAATAATTCACCTTCGAAACCCTTCTTGCGGTATATTTCGCGAATTTCTTCGCGTTCTACGGCAGGTACCATGCGCACATGCCGATACTCACGTTCGCGCTCACTTTCAAAGTGTGCTGTCTCAGCCAATGTAGCAGTATAAGCTACTGCTGCCATCGATACGGACTCTGCAAATGTAGCTGCCAGCCCGGCCACCAACACAATGCGTGGATCACTGGTAGCTGCAGCCACACCTAACACGATGCCTAATACATTAACCAGCCCATCCTGCCCGCCCAGAATCACATCAGCTAACGAATTGGTATAACGATGGGGATCTCGATGGGAGTGATGGTCAAGTTGATCGTGATCGTGTTTAGGTAAATGTTGTTTTGTAATTGCATAGGTCATAATTTACTCCTTGTGATGACCAGAAAAGATCTTTTGATCTTCGGGGTCAAGCTTGTTTATTGTCTCCGTTCCAAGGCGAGCGGAAATTCGCTGCGCAAATAACTCCATCCAGACAAATTGCCGGGAAATAAGCACCAAATTTCGATTACTCGTAATCGTTGCCACAGTACCATGATTAGTGCTGGCGATCAGAACCTTAGCGTCATCTACTACGATCATCAAAGTATCGGTTAACTCTTGTTTCTCACTCTCAAGTGGGGGGTGATGGGCTACTCGGCCGTAATCCAGTTCAGTTTCTCCGGTCAACAAAGTATTGAGCTTAACACCTCGCTCATGAGCATCGACAATCTCTTGGTTAAGAATGTCGAGATCATCATCAGTGAGCACCATATATAGATCTTCACGAGCGCTGCGAATCAACTGAGCTGCATAAGATAAAGTGGGTTGTCGACCAGAGATGGACCAGACGCTGTCTTCATCAGAAGCTGTATAAAGATCGTCTAATCCTTCCCTCAAGCCTGCGGTCAACTGGCGTTGTTCTTCTTCGTAACGGTCCAAAAGCACATCTGGGGGGAGTGGACGGTATAAAGTGGCGCGCCCTTCGATGGTTTCTAAAACCGCACCGCGAACACTCAATCGGCCAAGAGCTTCATAAACCATCGATCGCGGCACACCAGACTTCTTACTGAGTTGATACCCAGTTGCCGGATTCTCGTGCAGCAGTGCCAAATACACTTTAGCCTCATATTCTGTGAAGCCCATTCTTGTCAGACCAGTCAGAAATTCCATAACACCTCATAATAGTAGTTTGTAAAATAACTAATAGTTAGATTATAAAACACTATAAGTACTGTGTCAACATAATCATGACACACCGCGAATTTATTTTTCGGATGTTTAACTCTTTTCTTACCCCATCCTCCCTAGCCCTGCTACGCATCCCCGCCGGAAGGAGGGGTTGTGAAAAAAATAGGTGCGGGTGGCGCAAAGCGCCGTCCGCACCTATTTTTTCACCATTTCCCGTCACCCGATTTTCGGGGGAGTACCCCAAGGGCATGGAACGCGAGGGCCAGGGCTTCATCCTGGCACATAATCCCAACGGAAGTTGCAGCAATCCGCGCCCATGCCAATGGTCTGAGTACGCCCCCATTTTATAGATTCAGGCATGGCTACCATCAGTATATCGTCCAATTTGCAGAAAACCGGGGTGAGTTCGGGCGCTTCGTAATAGTTGAGCACATCAAGATAGAAACAATGGGTCATATTGAAGGCCAGGCTGTGTTTATCATCGGCGATCATCTCGTATTGCCATCCCGGAGCGGGGAAGAACTGATCCATGACGAAGCGCAACAACCGTCTGAAAATATCGAAGTTCTCCGGAAAATATTTCATGGCCTGGTTCATGCGCATATTGGGTGGCGGCGCCTGGTTGAACCATTTCTCAAAAATATCATCGATCTCAGCCAGGGCCGACTGCTCGTCCATGCCCTGCCCACGCAGAATCTGGTAGAGGGCCAGCCCGGGGAGGATATTGCCGACGACGTGCGCGTTGAAGGCTGGGCGGTTAAAAATTGGGCGGCGTTCTTCTAGTTCTTGATACTGTTTTTGGATGCGGGCCATCAGAACAGCCGCCTCGATCTCGCCCTGTTTCTCTGCCAAAATGCGCTGCCAGATCCTGGAATTCGGCATGCGCGACGAGTTCAAGGCTTTATGCGCCACCAAACCGCCGACTGCGCCCAAAGCCACCCCAACCCAAAATTTAGATTTCTTGGTCATCAAGCCTCCAGATTTACTAACAATTGGACACGGATTTCGCGGATTTTCAGGATATTTTAATAAATCCGTGGTATCCGTGTTGATCCGTGTCCAAATTTAGTTTAGATTAA
>JADHTJ010000217.1 GCA_016785015.1 Anaerolineales bacterium | reverse complement strand
TGAGATCGCCGAGCAGGTCGGTGAGAGCGAAATCGGTGGTGGAATAGTTGAAGATTTCGAAAGCCAACAGGGCGGTGACAATCAGCGCTCCAAAGAGCAAACCACGCTGCAGACGCATACGGTTAGGAAAGATAGAAAGTTGATTGAGCATAATTACCTCCAGGTGGATGCCTGACACTACTAGAATTTTTGTACTAATAATATAGAACAAAAGTTCTAGTTTGTCAAGAGCGCATGCAAAAGACCTCCAAGATTTCTAAAAAATCTTGGAGGTCTTTTGCATGCGCTTATGTCGTGAGGATAAAATATGTGCGTTATAGCTCAATAATTTTTTTTCGGATCGCGTATTTGATAAGCTCTCCCTTGCTGTGCAGATCAAGCTTGTCCATCAGGTTAGTACGATGGGCCTGAACAGTTTTTGCCGAAATGACCAGTATTTCGCTGATTTCTTTATTTGTGTACCCTTCGGCAATCAATTGAAGAACTTCGCGCTCGCGGGCAGTCAGGTTGTTATTATTTTCAACAGGTTGGATTTCACCCCAGCGCAAATAATCTTCAATCACCAGGCGGGTGATTGCTGGCGAGAGCACGGATTCGCCTTTTTTGACCGCGTGGATGGCATCAATGAGTTCAGCGGCGCAGGCATCTTTGAGAATATAGCCTGCAGCCCCCGCGGCCAATGCCTGGCGGATATAGTTTTCATAGTCGTACATGGAGAGGATGATAATCTTGATCTGGGGGTGGGATTGCTTGATCTTGGTAGTAGCTTCGATGCCGTTGAGCAAGGGCATGGCTACATCCATGACGATAATATCGGGGAGGAGTTTTTTGGTAATCTCTACGGCGGTGCGTCCATCACTGGCTTCGCCGACCACCTTCAGGCCAGGTTCGCGTTCCAGAAAGGAGCGCAATCCATCACGTAGAATTGTGTGGTCATCCACCAATAGGATGCGAATATCAGCCATATCGCGATTTTATCATAATCACAAACCGGGTTCCTGAATTATGGGCGTCGAAGGAACCCGGTTTTGTATTTTGCAGATGAATTCTGTCGAAGGTTGGACTCTAAAAAATTATATTGGCTGTGGTAACAACTGTAATTCTTCGAGTACCATGGCGACAACTTTGGGGATAGCGTCGGCGACTGCGGGGGTGGGCTCCTCGCTAAAATCCAGAATATTTGTTACGCCCACCGCGTAAATCGAAAATTCGGTGGGGAGGTGAAGCCCAATTTCGATACCGGCTTCGAGCGCTGTTACCAGAGATGTATCATGCGCCGAGGCACTATGCTGAGTGGGGCTGATATGCCGCAGGTCAGCTAAAGTCATCTGATGGATCGTACCCGGCTCGTGCCCGTTATTGGTAAGCAGCGCATCGATCAGGATTACACGATCATAACCGACCAACAACTCCATCAACCGCAAGCCGCCAACGCTGGCTTCGGTGATGGTTAGATTTGTTGGAATGTTGGCACCCAGCGCTTTTTCAACCTCGTAAGCAACTTTAACGCCAACCCCATCGTCCGTCAGGATGGGATTACCCAGACCGATAACAATAATTTTTTCCATCGTTAGTTGGATAGTTTTGTAGTTCATAGTTGGATAGTTGTAGGGTCTACCTTCCAACTATCCAACTATATAACTACCTTAAACTACTGAACTAATCTGTGTACTGACTGCCTCTGCTCAGTTCAGTGCCCTCGGCGTCACGGATGACGACTTCGAGAGGCATCTGACCTGGCAGGGAGTGGGTTGCACAGGACATGCAAGGGTCGTAGTTGCGGAAAGCCATCTCAACAGTGTTGAGCAAACCTTCAGTAACTTCAGTGCCTTTGGTGATCAGGCCCTGGGCTGCCTTCTTGATCGACATAGCGATGGGGGCATTGTTGTTGGTGGTGCCGACGACCAGGTTGACTTTGGTCAGGATTCCGTTCTCATCCGTTTTATAGTGGTGGGTGAGGGTACCGCGCGGGGCCTCAACACAACCCACACCTTCGGTGGGCGTCTCAGTGATTTTGGCGCGCACATTGGGGTCGGTGATCTCGGGGTCGGTGGCTAGCTCGAGCATCCGCTCGGCTGCGTAGAGCATTTCGATCAGGCGTGCCCAGTGGGTCGCCAGACGATGATGAACGGGTTTGTATCTCCCGTCTACCTTCTCGGCACCCAGGGTCTCATACATGCGTTCGTAGTGCTCCTGGGCTTTGGGGGTGGCTAAGCCATCAGCAGCATTCAGGCGAGAGAGTGGAGTACAGGTGTACACACCACTATCCATCCCATCGGTGAAGCCATTCCAGCCCACATTTTTCAGGTAGGGGAACTTGAGGTAAGACCAGGGTTCCACGCGTTCCGCGATGTGATCGGCATAATCTTTTGCATCGTACTTGGCAAATTCATTGCCTTCAGGGTCAACGACTCGAATCTTGCCATCGTAGAAGTTGGTGTGGTTATTCTCATCGACCATGCCCATCGAGTAAGTCTGATGGGTGAAGGTATCCGAGACAATCAAATCAACGTAAGCTTTGTTGGCCAGCACGACGTCATCGAAGAGCTTCAGGCTGAACTCGCCAAAGGCGATATTATCGCGAGCGATCTGTTCAATATCTTTGCGAACTTCTTCAGTGACAGCTACGCTCCAGCCGCCGGGCAAACCGGCGACGGGGTGAATGCCGCGACCGCCTAACCACTGGATAACTTCGTGGTTGCGCTTGCGGTGCTGAATCACCTGTTTGCCGATATCGACGCCCACGGCGTGGATTACACCCAGGATATTCCGCTTGGCTGGATCGGAATCCGGGCCGAGGACAAAGTCGGGGCCACCGAGGGCGTAGAAGTGGACGGCGTGGTCGGTGCAGTAGAAAGCCTCGTAGAACATCTCGCGAATTTTCTTGGTCACCGAGGGAGGTTCCACATGGAAGAGGGCATCCAGGGCTTTAGTGCCCGCCATATGATGGGCTTCAGGGCATACGCCGCAGATGCGATTGGTGATGCGGGGCATCTCTTCTGCGGGGCGTCCAACAGAGAACTGCTCGAAGCCGCGCAACTCAGGGATCTGGAGATAGGCATTGGCGACATTGCCTTCCTCATCGAGGAAGATTTCAATTTTGCCGTGGCCTTCCAGGCGGGTGATGGGATCAATTGTAATTCTTTTCATTGTCTTATCCTTTCCCATTACCATTAACTTTGGCTCGTCTAAGTAGGGAGTGGGCCATGCTGAAGCGATAGAATGTGCCGGCAGGATCGACGATGGTATCGACGACTGCCCCGATTTTCTCTTCCAGTTCCGCGTCTTCCATGCCGGGTTCACCGGCACCGATTACGGACGCAATTGCTGAGAGCATTTTAGCTCCCTGATCCTCTACGCCTGGCATTGGCCCGTAGCAGCCGCGACAGCCCATATTAACCTGTGGACAAAGCGCGCCACAGCCGCCGCGGGTTGCCAGACCCATGCAGACCAGGCCTTGATCGAGTAAGCAAACTTCAGGATCGGGGGTGATTTCGTAGGGGCGATAGAAGCGTTCGATGGCTTTTTCGCTCTTCACGCGATCGCATTCTTCGCAGACGGCCGTGTTCGTAACCCCAACAATGGACCCCTTGGGGGGTAACGGCGCGCCCTCTAAAAGTCCGGCCACCACAACCTGGAGAACAGCCCAGATTTGCGGCGGTTCAGGCGGACATCCGGGAAGGTAGTAGTCTACATCCACAACCTGATCCAGCGATTGTACCGTGTGGTAGAACTCAGGCAGAGTCAAGGTCCCTTCAGCCACATCCACAGATGTCAGAGGAACAACCTGGTTTGGGTTATCCAGCGAATGGTTTTCGCCATAAACTGTGTTGAAGGTGGCAGCTTTGGATGTCAGGTTTGAGAGTGCGGGGATACAGCCTTCATAGGCGCAGGAGCCATAGGCCACTAAGACCTTGGATTTCTGGCGCAGCAAGTGGGCCATGTGCTCACTCTCGGAATTGCGGATGGCGCCATTCCACAGACACACATCAATGTAGCCATCGGGATAGTTCTCGACATGGTGGACTTTGAAATCGGCAATGCAGGGGAAGAAGGCGATATCAAAGATCGAATCCACTGTCAGGATGTGTTCGTGGATGTTCAAAACGGAGATTTCACAACCACCGCAGGAGGCGGCCCAGTACATTGCTAGTTTCGGTTTTTCAGACATATTAAACCTCCTCAGGGACTGGAACGGCTACGTGGTGGCCATTGCCACTCAATACGGATTCGTTCCAGTTAAGTGGGCCAAGAGCGCGAATTTGTTCGGTCATCTTGTCTACTCTTTCGGCCAGGAAGATGCCTTCTGAGGCGGATGCCCACAAGAGTTGTACGCGGTCTTCCTCAATGCCCAGTTGACGTAGCATGGCTTTCAGCAAGATGAATCGGCGCAGGGCTTTGATATTGCCGGATACATAGTGGCACTCTCCAGGATGGCAGCCAGCGATGAGAACGCCGTCGGCGCCATCGCGCAGCGCCTTGAGCACGAATTGCGGGTCTACGCGTCCGCTGCACATAACCCGGATGGGCCGCATATTGGGGGCGTAGTGAATTCGAGCTGTACCTGCCAGGTCGGCCGCGCGGTAGGAGCACCAATTGCACAGAAATCCAACGATTACGGGTTCAAATTGTTCACTCATAGTTTTTTTCTCCTGTGTTCAGTTATCAATGGTCAGTTTTCAGTATCCAGATGTTTAGGCTCTGATCACTGTTTGCTGATAACTGTCTACGCGGATACCAGCTCCTTTTCAGGGCGCACGTCCCATAAAATGCCCTCGATTTGGGAGAATAGTTGGTCGTTGGTGAAGTGAGCGCCGCTGATGATGCCACTGGGGCAAGCGGCCACACAGGTGCCGCAACCCTGGCAGAGTGCGGTGATCACCTCGGAAACCTTTCGATCGGCGTGGAAGACGATGGCATTGTAAGGGCACATATTGTTGCAGATGCGGCAACCAGAGCAGTCTTCCTGGTTGATGGAGGCACGTACGGGTTCCATCATCACTGTGCCGAGGTTGATCAGCCCGGCCACGCGGGCGGCTGCGGCCGCACCTTGTGCTACACTGTCGGGGACATCTTTCGGGCCTTGACAAGCGCCCGCAATCAAGATGCCATCGGTCATCGTGGCAACTGGGTCCAGCTTGGGGTGGCGTTCGGTGAAGAAGCCATCGAAGTCGCAACCCATCTTGAAGAGTTGGGAAATTTCCTTCGAGTCGGGTTGGGCTTCCATTGCCGGGCTGAGGATAACCATATCCACAGGCACGCGTCGCTGGCGGCCAATGAGTGTATCTTCAACCTGGACGATGAGTTTGCCCTTTTCTTCGGGTTTGCGGGCGGCGTTGGTGACTTCGGCCACTTTGCCGCGGATGAAGTGGGTACCCTCTTCAAGCAGCCGGTTATAGAACTCTTCATAGCCTTTGCCCGGTGTGCGCATGTCGATATAACAGTTATAGACTTCGGCATCGGGGATGCGTTCGTGAACCAGATGGGCGAATTTCAGCGAGTACATGCAGCAAATCTTGGAGCAGTACTTGTGATAGTTCTCGTCACGCGAGCCAACGCAGTGGATGATCGCCACGCTCTTCGGCGCGGTCTTTTTATCGCGCAAGACGATTTTGCCATCGGTAGGCCCGGAAGCATTGACCATGCGCTCGAATTCGATACCCGTGAATACGTTCGGCAGACGGCCATAGCCGTATTGCGGAATTTTGGTCGAATCGAAAAGCTGGAAACCTGTCGCAAGGATGATATTGCCCACGTCAACGGTGAGAATTTCATCTTGTTGGTCGAATTCAATTGAATTCGGTTCAGTTGGGCAGAATTTCTCGCAGGCTTTGCATTTGCCTTTTTGGAAGTAAACACAATTCTCTTTGTCGATGACGGGATATTTGGGAACAGCTTGTGGGAAGGGGCGGTAGATAACTTTGCGATCTCCCATACCCGCTTCGAAAATATCGTCAACGACATTGAAGGGACACTTCTCAATGCAAATACCGCAGCCGGTGCAGTGTTCCTCATTAACATAGCGAGCTTTTTTGCGAATAGATACAGTGAAATTGCCGATAAACCCATCTACCTTTTCAACTTCGCTCCAGGTGAGCAGCGTGATGTTGGGATGCTGTCCGGCATCGACCATTTTGGGGGTCAGGA
>JADHTJ010000216.1 GCA_016785015.1 Anaerolineales bacterium | reverse complement strand
CCCAAATGTGCCCCTTACCAGGAGCCCTTACCATGGCGATTCCTAAAAACATTTTTAGATTTTGAACGCCCATAGTATAATGGAACTCATGAAAGAAGCAAGAGGTTGGATTTTAGTTATTGGCATCCTGGTAGTTGTGGGATGGGCGGGATTCTCGGTGGTCAATTCTGTGCGTGATATGACCGGCGCAGTGCGCGATACCACAGAGAATGCCCTGGGACCGGTTAATGAGATGACAGGCGGATTGGCTACACAAGTCAGTCAGTTTCTGAACCCCACCCCAACGGTGCTGCCTGATCCGGTGACTATTATTCGTGACGTGCGTACCATTGCGCGCCTGGAAACTATTCAATATTCTGTGGAAAAAGTGGTTACTGCGGATCGAGGACAGGGGAATTTAGAATTCCTTTTTGGGGATCAACTAATATTCGTGGCCCATGGAGTGGTGATTGCAGGTATTGATCTGGACGAAATTGGCGAGGACGAGCTTTGGCTTGATTCTGGTATTCTTTATGTGAACTTGCCTCCAGCGGAAATCTTCATCGCCACCTTAGATAACGACAAATCCTATGTCTACGATCGTGACACTGGGCTCTTCACCAAGGGTGATATCCATCTTGAAACCGCTGCCCGACAGGTCGCTGAAGCCGAGATAGAAAAAGCAGCTCTTGAAGATGGTATTCTGGATTTGGCTGAAGCCAACGCTGAGGCTTACCTATTTCGTTTTTTGACCACCTTGGGTTATCCTGACATAGTGTTTGTCCAAGATTAGAAATATTTAACTCATGTTTCGCACGCGTAGCGGGAAAGTCCTGAAAATAGGGGGGCTTCGCCCCCCTATTTTCAGGGATATCTCTCTTTAGGTTGCGTAACATCAAATATAACTTAAATGCAAACGAGGGTAGCTGCTATTCTGCTACCCTCGTTTGCATTTAAGTTGTTGTGAGCTGAATGGTTATGTTATAACGCAGACTTTGTCATACCGCCATCGAACATCAGGGCATGGCCGTGGATATAAGATGCCGCTGGAGATGCCAGCCAGGCGACAGCCTTCCCAAATTCTTCAACCGTTCCCATACGCTTGAGGGGGATCGCAGTAGATACTTGTGCAGCTTCATCTTCAATCGATGTGCCACTTCGCTTAGCCCGGTCTTTGAGAAGATTTTCCACGCGTTCGGTCCAAGTGAAGGTTGGGTTGATCGAATTAACGCGGATCCCCTTGGGTCCCAGTTCATTGGCCAGAGATTTGAACAGTCCTATCACTGCCATACGCAGCGAGTTGGAAAGGATCAAATTATCAATGGGCTGTTTGACTGAGATTGACTGAGCCGTGATAATGCTGCCCTCTCCACGTTCCAACATATGGGGCACCACGGCGTAACACAAGCGCACCGCGCTCATCAAAGTTAGGTTGAAAGCAGCTTCCCAATCTTCGGGCTTGAAGGTCAAGAAATCCCCGGGAGGTGGACCGCCGCTGTTGACAAAGAGAATATCGATCTGCCCAAACTCGTCAAGCGCAGCTTGGACGAGTCCGTTGATATGTGCTTGTTGAGTCAGGTCTCCGCGAACAGTAAGAATTTGCGCATCAGTTTCTTTGCGAATTTCTTCAGCTGTGACCTCCAACGCTTCGCTACGGGCGTTTATTACTAATTTTGCCCCTTCGCGCGCGATGGCAATTGCGCTGGCCTTTCCTAATCCTTTAGAGGCGGCAGTAACCAGGGCTACTTTTCCAGATAGTCCTAAATCCATGGCAAAATCCCTTTCATTTAGATGCGTTCTGTCCAACTTGGATGAGCGTATTTTTCTTCAACAAACTCTTCTGCTTGAGCCAGCTCGGTGGAGGTGAGTTCGGCAGGTTCGAGCTTTAGAGTGAATGTAGTAGAAAATGCTTTACATACGGCTGCCGCAGCTTGCTCCCAGGTGATGCCTGGCCCCATGGCTGTTTCGATTGTTGTGGCTCGCTTGAGTAGTCGCTTGCCGGCGTTTATGCGATCTTCATCGGATGGAAAAACCAAGACATCTGTGATCCTGGTGAGATCGCCAAAGAGGGGCAGAGTCCCGTGCTGTAATACACCAGCCTTCTTGCGTGCTTGCGCACTGCCGATCAGCTTTTTGTCATTGACAGTGATTTCGAAGTGTGAAGGGGCTTCAAAACATACAGGCTCCTGCGTAACTGCACCTTCGCTGCTTTTTGGTAAAGCCTCGGCGGGTAATTCTAAGAGGTGTAATGCTTCCAGCAGGCCTTGGGACAATCTTTGGTAGCTCTCGATTACACTTCCTGCGAATCGGGGCTCGTCATGATGTCCGATTACGGAATAGGTTAGTTCATCAGTGTGAAGGATGGCGCGTCCGCCGGTGATGCGCCGCACCACATCCCAGCCATGCCCGTTGAGCTGCTCATGATCAACATCACTGAATGACTGCGCATAGCCAAGAGATAAGCAGGGTGGATCCCAAGCATATAGCCGCAGTGTCGGTAGTACATCGCCACGACCAATAGCTTGGAGAATGGCTTCGTCAACAGCCATATTCCAGGCTCCTGGGGCTGGAAGTGTTTGAATGAGACGCCAGTTTGTTGGTGAAATGTTCATTGTTGATGGATGTGCTCAGTCAAATTGCCCGCCTGACTCTCTGAGCCTGTGAGAAGCTCGCTTATTCTGTTGTCCGATTTGGCAAATTGGGAGAGTTTATAAATTCGCCAACTGTAGAAGAGTGTAAAAGCTGCAAATAATTCTTCAATAAGCTCATTTTGCCATGCAACAGCAGTTAAAAATACGATACCAATTGTGCTCGGGCTAGGGAGAACAAAGTGATCGAATGGCGATTTGTTTTTTCTAATCCATCCGTGGTTGATCACGGTCAATAGTAATAGGATTGAAAATAAATTTTCTAAATCTGCAAGGATTGGGTTGATGAAATTATGAAGATTTATTTCATCTTGAAAATTGTATTGAAATAACGGAGGCGTTCTCCAATGGAATACTCTCTGACCCCAACTTATCTCTTCAAGCGTTATTAGCAAAATAAATAGACAGATTATTAAGTAGTAGATTGATATATTTTTATCATAGCGCTTCATGATTATTGTAGATTTGCCTAAGAAAAATACGGAAACTAACAACGTGAATGCAGTTAGAATTTCCAAAATCCCGTCTTCTTCGTAAACTCCTATCCCCAAACCCTGGGTAAAAAAGAATGTACCATAGAGTAGGATTCCTGCTGAAGATGATAAGATAAATATTTTGAGTGGATTAGGGGAATTTAATACATCAACTTGGATTGTGTAAAAAAAATTTGTTACGGGTGGGATGCGCAAAATTTGATCCGCATATTTCCAAAATATGAATCCGGAAAGAAGAGAAGCCAATACCGCGAATGGATATCTGAATGCGATTGTCTGTATGGTTATGGCTTCAATTTTGTGATCAGGACTTAAATGCTCTTCAGCAAAAGGGAGAAAATATTCCTTGAATAATGGATAGGAAATAAGTAATAAAATTCCCATTATTAGCATGATTACACCAAGAATTCGCAAATAATGAATTGGCTTATTTAAATCCATAACGTGTTCCTTTGTTTTTACGTTGCTATCGTCTCGAATTCTTTTAATGCTTTATGGGCGAGCCCGTCCCGAAGAGGAAGTAATGGCGGACGCACCGCCCATTGTGAGAAGCCGTGCATATTGTGCAAAAGCGCTTTTAGAGTTGGAGCGTACGGTTGATATTCGTCGAGTACTGATCGCCAGGTATCGAGTTGGGCTTGTGTTTCGAGATCAGCTTCGCCGCGTTGAAAGGCATCCCAAACTTTGCGCAAGCTCGGAGAGTAGAGATTGGCCATAGCCGTGATACACCCGGCAGCCTGATTTTCCATAGCAAAACTCAATAGGCGGTCATTACCAGTCAAAACAGTTAGATCTTGCCCAAAGTGAGCGCCCAATTGTACGGCGTGATTTGGGTCTCCGGTGGAATCTTTGATGCCATAGAAACGTTGAGGAAAACCATCCTTTAATTGGGAGAGCAACTCGAAACTTAGCCCAACACCTGAAACGGCAGGAATATGATAGCCTAAAAACGCACCATCAGAGGGAACTGCTTGTTCGATGATCTTTTTATACCAAACGAACAAACCTTCGTCGGAAACTTTACGAAAGTAGTAGGGGGGTAATACGACAACGGCATCAAATCCCAAGTCGAATGCGTCGCGTGTTAGGGACAATGTTTCTTCGAGGCTGGGAGTCCCGGTCCCAGCCATCAAACGGAAGTCAGGATATTCTTGGCGTATCTTCAAAGCGGCTTGGAGAATTGCAGTACGCTCCTTGGGGGCAAAAGAAGGTCCTTCGCCCGTAGTCCCCAACAATAACGCCCCATGGCATCCCCGTTGGGCATAGAAGCGCAACAAAGGGGGGAGGGCATCCAAATCTGGGGAATAATCATCTTTGAGTGGGGTTAAGGAAGCCGCATATACACCTTCGAGTTTTAGTGTTGGCATTGTTTCACTCCTCTTTATATCGCTATCTCTGGAAGCTAATGATACTCCTATGTAAACCAATTTTCAACAAAATGGAATTTAATTTCATCTTTGATAATTCGGACGAAAATAGGGGAATTGCGAGAAAGTTAACTTAATAAACAAACATCTTTCATTTGGTTAATACGCTTGACAAAACAATTTTACTTGTCTATACTGATATTGTTCTTAACATTCAGCAGCGTTTGTCGTATTAAAGGATCTGTATTGCATCAACCAAATGGGTTGTATCCGGAACTAAAGAAAAATTCAAATAAACATACTGTTCTGAATCTAGTCCGCTTCACACCTGGGGGAATTTCTCGAGCAGATATCGCGCGTCATTTGGGACTGAGTAGAGCTGCAATTACTGCAATCGTCAATGATTTATTAGTCAATGAGCTTGTCCGGGAAACAGTCGACGGTCCGGTTACGGGCGGTCGTAGACCAAAAATGCTCGGCATTAACCCCAATGGCGGGTATGTAATTGGCGTTGATATTGGTGCGACACACTTAGGATTGCTTCTGACGAATCTGGCTGCCCAGGTATTGTATGAAATCGAAATACCTTTTCAAGTTAGCCTTGGACCTGAAGTATGCTTGGCGAAAATAGATGACCTTCTAAGAGAATTGCTCTCTAAAGCTGATCTCACCTTGGATCATGTTGATGCCATTGGCGTTGGTGTCCCCGGACCTGTAGTGGAAGAGGCCGGTGCGGTAATTGCACCTCCGATCATGCCCGGATGGGATCATTTTCCTATTCAGACACACCTGCACAAATTATGGAAATGCCCAATATCCCTCAACAATGACGCTGAACTTGGAGCGATTGGAGAATGGGCCTATGGCGCAGGGCGCGGCGAAGACCACTTGCTATATATCAAAGTTGGTTATGGTGTTGGAGCAGGGTTGCTGATTGAAGGGAATATATACCGAGGTGCCACTGGAAGTGCAGGCGAGATCGGACATATCACGATTGTAGATCAGGGTCCTCTCTGTACTTGTGGAAATCATGGCTGTTTAGAAGCATTAGCCGGTGGCCGGGCCATCGCTGAACGGGCCCAACTAGCTGTCAAAAATAGCAATGGCCGTCGAACGCAATTATCTCAGATTGATCCAATTGAAAGTATTTCTTCTTATGATGTGACCTCGGCTGCAAGAATGGGCGATTTGAAAGCCCAAGAGATCATTGCTGAGGCTGGTAACTATTTGGGAATCGCAATCGTTAATCTGATAAATGTGGTCAACCCTGGTATGATTGTGATTGGCGGCGGTGTAGCTCAAAATGGAGACCTATTTCTCGAGCCAATCCGACGGTCTGCTAATGAGCGAAGTTTGCCTGCTGCTGTACAAAACTTGAGAATTACTGCTGCGACGCTTGAGCGTCGCTCAACCAGCATGGGGGCTATTGTTCAGGCATTGACGATTTCACTGTCGAAAAAATCAAATCAATAGTTGGAAATGAAAGGATGTGATGCCTGCCGGAAAAAATATTTCTATTTCAACCAAATTGTTCTAAGTACATCGTAAAAAAAGTTAGTGAAAGAAATTGACAAAACCTGTCAGGTAGATAAAATGACAGGATGAAAAAACAACATGTAGAACTCAATGATGTAGATCGAGCATATCTCAAAACCTTGCTCAGCAAGGGTGAACT
>JADHTJ010000215.1 GCA_016785015.1 Anaerolineales bacterium | reverse complement strand
GGTCCATTTCCATCGTGAAAACCATGGCGTTGGGGAAGAGCAGTTTGAAGCCCTTGAAAATATGACGAGGGTTTACTTTGGTGTAACCAATGTCGGTGACACCAAAGCTGTAGGCATACGCTTGCAGTTCTTTCAGGGTTTCGGCGTCAATGGTATTTTTCCCGGCATAAGGATTGTTGAGTACGCTTTTTGCACTTTGCGCCATTTCTTTGACGGAAGCTACCAGATATTTACCGACGTATCTCATTTGCCGAACTCTGGCCATAACACTGCCATAGTCGAACACAACCAGCGGAACGATCCTGGGTTCACGCGCTTCTGGATGACTGGAGATTGGATTATCCTGTTCTCGCAGATAGGTTTCAAATGTGAAAGCTTTTAGGGGCCTTTTGAATCTCTCAGATAATTTGATTTTCGCCATTTGATTTGTTCCTTAATAACTCATGTTATGCAACCTAAAGAGAAATATCCCTGAAAATAGGGGTGGGGGCTTCGTCCCCCCCCTATTTTCAGGACTTTCCCGCTACGTGTCGTAACATGAGTTAATGAGTTTCATAGAACTTACCTGCAATTTATGCCGACAAAAATGAGCTGCCTTTATTGTTAGTAAGTACTAACTAAAATATAGCATGCTTCTTATTGTAAGTCAACACTAACATATGGTAAAATGACGAACATCAGTATTTTGGGAGAATAAATGCCAAAAATATTAAAGGACGTAGATATCTATCAGGCTGTCATTCGAGTAGTGACGGAACGAGGCTATGCTGGTGCAACGACCAAACAGATGGCTGAAGCCGCTGATGTCAGCGAAGTGACTCTATTTCGGAAATACGGCAGTAAGCCCCAACTGGTGAAACAGGCCATTGCGGCAATTGTCGAGCAAACCAGTATTGGTGCAGCTGCAGATTTTACCGGGGATGTGGTTGCTGATCTCATTCGGATCGTAAGAAAATATTCAGATTCAGCTGTTCATCATGGCCAATTCTTCATGATCTTGCTGTCGGAGATGCGGCGCTATCCCGAGATGACGGAATTAGTTGATGCTCCATACGGCGTATTTCAAGGGTTTGCCCAATTGCTGAAACGCTATCAGCAAGAAGGCATTTTGAGAACAGAACATCCATTACATGCTCTGGCTGCCTTACTTGGACCGGTGATTTATACCAGCTTGATTCGAAGGGCTTTTCCAGAAGCCGATGTTCCCCCTTTGGATTTAGAAAACCATGTTGGTAGTTTCTTAGAGGGGCGGCGAATTTAACCGACATTATTTTGGAAACAGAAAGCGATCTTCTGGATAAACTAAAGATCGCTTTTTCTGTTGGCCTACACGTCACGCTATTTATTGCAGACAGCTTTGATCAATGCGCCAAAACCTTTGAAAAATTCACCGTTGATCATGACCAGCAGCGCGTCCAGCATTTCTCGGTTGAGGGGGCCATCGCCCATCATCAGCATGCCCCGTAAAGGCAATTCTTTGATCATCACTTCCATCAACATGGCGGTGGGCGTGTCTTCCATCCCAGCGATCATTTTCGATATCTGCTTATTCATCATGTTGATAAGCTGCCGGCCGATGAAAGATTCGCGCATATCCCCCACGGGGGTGTTGAGCGTATATTCCCCTTTTTGTGTACCCTGATTTTTGGGGACAGATTTTCCCAGTAGGGCTTCAAAATCGGCCTGACTAATCGGTTGACCTTTGGGGAAATCGTAGTAGGCGGCCAGTTTATCGCGATCCGCGTGAACGGCCGGGGCGGCTGATTGCGTGGAAGTGATTTCAACACTTGCATTGAGTCGAATATCTTGAGAAGACGCTCCCACCAAGATCTCGAAAGTGCCTGATTCTACGTGCCAATCTTTCAGGTCAACATTGTAGTAGGCAAACGCACGTGGGCCAAGATCGATAACGACTTCGCTTTCCTCGCCGGGAGCCAGGTCGACTTTGGCAAAACCTTTTAGCTCTTTATCGGGTCGGAAGGCGGTTGATTCGGTATCTCGCACGTAAAGTTGGACGATCTCTTTTCCTGCGACGAACCCAGTGTTCTTCAGCTTGAAGCTAACACGCAGCGTTTCCTGATCGGAGAGTTGGTGCTGTCCAAGTTTGAGATCACTATACTCGAAGGTTGTATAACTAAGCCCATACCCAAAGGGGAACAGAACATCCTGGCCGACCGAATCGTAATAGCGGTAGCCAACAAAGACGCTCTCGCGATATTCCACAGTCGCCGGTCCCTGGGGGAAGTAGTGGTGTGAAGGGTTGTCTTCAAGTTTGAGGGGAAATGTTTCGGCCAGTTTTCCACTGGGGTTGGTCACCCCATACAAGATATCAGCCATGGCGCCAGCACCCGCCTGACCACCCAAATAACCCTCTACAATACCAGTCACGTCATCCACCCAGGGCATCTCCACAGGCGAACCATTGCTCAAAACCACAACAACCTTCGAGTGGTTTTGAGCAATCCGATAGATTAAAGCACCATGCCCGGGCGGCAGGTTCAGATTTTCGCGATCTAAACCCTCAACTTCGTAAAGATCAGTCAACCCAGCGCAAATCACCACTACCTCAGCAGTGCTGGCAACGTCAACAGCCTCCTGAATTAAACTTTCATCAGGCTGGTCGCCAGTTACCGTGTAACCAGGGGCAAAGGTGATGTTCTCGCCGCCAACCAGATTGACGATCTCATCATATAGATTATCCAATTGACTTGGGTTGATCAAGGAACTGCCGGCACCCTGGTAGCGGGGTTCTTTGGCAAAGCGGCCGATCAGCGCGACTTTAGAATTTTCTTGGAGTGGCAGAATGCTGTCCTCGTTCTTGAGCAGCACCACGCCTTCCCCCGCGACGCGGCGAGCTAGAGCGTGATGCGCCTGGCGATCGTAAACGAAATCTTCTGATAGGGTTTCTTCAGCCTTGAAGATTAGGGTCAAAATGCGTTCAACGGCACTGTTGAGAACGGCTTCATCCAACTCGCCAGACTGCACAGCCGCCACGATCTTGTCATCATTGCCATTAGGAGCGCCGGGCATTTCTAATTCTGTGCCAGCGATTATGGCATCAACACGTTCGTTCATAGCGCCCCAATCAGTGACCACCAAACCTTCGTGTCCCCACTCATCTTTGAGAATATCGCGCATCAAGTATTTGTTGTCGCTCGCATACGTGCCGTTGACACGGTTGTAAGCGCACATCACCGTCCAGGGCTGGGCCTCTTTGATGGCTATCTCATAACCGGCGAGATAAATCTCACGCAAGGCGCGTTCGTCGACGATGGCATCGATGACCATGCGGCGGAATTCCTGGTTATTGACGGTGTAATGCTTGAGCGAAGTGCCAATTCCCTGGCTCTGCACGCCGTTGATATGGCTCTTACCCATTTCGCCGGTCAGGTAGGGGTCTTCAGAGAAGTATTCGAAGTTGCGACCGCATAAGGGCGAGCGCTTGATGTTGGCTCCTGGCCCTAGAATCACGGCGACTTTCTCTTCTTGGCACTCCTCTCCCAATGCAACACCGACCTGATAAATCAGATCCCGGTTCCAGGTGGCCGCCAGCGCCGAAGCTGTTGGGAAACAGGTGGCTGGGACACTTTTACTCAGCCCAATATGATCGGCATCCCCTGCCTGTTTGCGCAGCCCATGGGGGCCATCAGTGACCATGATGGAGGGAATCCCCAAACGCTTGATGCCCTTCAAATACCAGAAATTCAACCCCGAAGACAGGGATGCCTTTTCTTCCAAGGTCATTTGTGAGATGAGGTGTTCTATATTTTTCACTTTGTTCCCTTCGGTTTTTTCTGTTTTTTGAAACTCAATGATAGCAGAGACAGTGCCATTAAGTACAATGGTATTGCATGGGCAGTCGCTTTTGATCTGGAATGGATGCCCCACCTTAGCTTAAAACAAAAACCACCATTTCTGACAAAATGGAGGTTTGTTAATATTTATCTCCTGCGCATAAGTTGAGCGATGGCGGTTCGGATAACCGCCTTGCTCTTTACGCTCCTCGGGTAAGATTCGAACTTACCGCCTGCGGTGTAGCGGTTTTGAGTTTTATTCTTGATGGGGTACATTTTTGCATGACAGAAAGAGAATTATGCATATCGCAGCATTTTGAATATGAGTTATAGGGAGAAAAAGCACGATTTCTGTAATGGTCAAGGGTAGATTGAACACAATTCTGATGCAACTTTCACCGCTGAGACGCGGAGTTCGCAGAGTTTTTCTCCTGCAAAATGCGAGAATCTCCGCGTTCTCTGCGACTCTGCGGTGTTCAGCCTTCTATTGACTAATACAAAAAAGCACGATTTCCATATAATTTCTGTTTTTTTTGGGGGGCTTTTCCATAAAAAAAAGTCCCCCAACAGGGGGACTCGAAATTCTTAGAATTTTATTTCCTGTATTTTATTTTTTGATGACGGGAACAGTAGTCCCTGCCAGATCATTAATCACATTAACTAAATCACTACCAGCGGGAACAATGATCTTAGTATTATCTTTTAAGGCTTCAGCGACAGTCTCCAGTTTTTTGAGCAGCTGTGCATTGCCAATAAAATATTCTTCAGCGGCGATGTTGACAGTCTTGATGGCATCTCCATCAGCATCTGCTTTTAATCGAATCGCCGCCGCGATTCCTTCTGCTTTTTTAATTTCAGCTCGCCTTTCTCCATCAGCTTTGGTTTCAATCGCTGTTGCTAGGTCAAGGGCAGCAATTTTTTCATTTTCAGCTTTAACAACCTGGTTCATGGCGTCTTGAACATCATCCGGAGGTTCGATTCGCTGCAGCTCAACCCGGACAACATCAATTCCCCATTTGGTGACTTCTTTGGATAATATTTTTTCAACTTCTTCATTAATCTGGTCTCTATTTTCGTTTGCCTCTGTGAGGGTCATTTTACCGATCACGGCTCTGAGAGTTGTTTTTGCCAGAGATGGCACGGAGGCTGCAAAATTGTTCACGTTATAAATTGCTTTTTGAGCTTCTTCCACCCTGTAATAGACCACGCCATCAACTACAGCATTTAATTTGTCCTTTGTAATAATTGATTGTGGATCAATATCCACTCGGCGCTCAGTTATGTTTATGCGATACATTTTTGAGAGGAAAGGTATAATCCAGTTAAAACCGGCACTGGCAGTTTTTGTATACCGGCCCAGAAATTCGATAACTCCTACTTCTACAGGCCGAAGGATCTTTACGCCTGAAGCGAAGATAAGTACGAAAAATACAAACACGTATACGATGTCCATCTAATTGCTCCTTATAGTTATGACATTCACCTAGTTTAATTGATCTTGGTTTATTGGAAGCATAAACCTGAATTTCACGTCAAACAAATTCTATTTATGTTTGGGTTTTATCGTTTTTCGTTTTAGCTCAAGTTCTTCGATAAGAATATCCAATTGCTCAAGATTTGTTGAAATAGGATACTTGGCAATGGAAGACATTAGTATATTGTTAGGATCAAAGAAAAATAATCCATCTTTCTTTAGAAAGTATCGATATTCAGCATCAGATAAATTGGTCATTGTTGGAATATCCACTGCGTAAATATCTCCATCTACTTTTTCCCTTTTTGGGCTCATACTCATTATTCTGAAACCTTTGTAACTTTCGAATACTCTAAGCGGTTTCGAGAATTGCTATCCGCTACTCAAGAGATATTAGAACTGCGAAAGGTCAAGCAATAATTGCACTTTAACAGCACCAGATAGCGCAATAATATCCCCCAGCACATTGTCTAGACATTTAGTCATAAGCGATTGTAACAGCTAATCTTGAAAATAATTATTATATTTTTGTTAACGAGTGTACGGATTGTAGTGGAGATTTTCGCCAAAAGTTTTTAGCGAAAGACAGTCTTACGATAATCATTTTATCGACAAAACAAATTGTCTTCAGGAATAGATTTTGCCAGAAATTATTCTTGATAAATATTACTTCATAAGCCTGTATCGGATACTTATCCATTTCCGCTAGTGTTATATAGCAGAACCTTTATTGTGTTTGCCTAATTTATGCGGCATTCCTGTCAGCAATTCTAAATATGGGGGGATTTTTCGAAGCGGAGATGCCTGAGGGCAGGAAAATATGAGTGTATGGCAAAGGGGAAAAAACGCTGTGGTGTCAGCACCTCCAAATACGAGAGAAAAAAGTGGGTTGAAATATGAT
>JADHTJ010000214.1 GCA_016785015.1 Anaerolineales bacterium | reverse complement strand
CCAGCTCACTTACGCGATACTTTTCCATGGGGGTCTCCTATTTGGGCTTTTGATGTTGGCTCATCTATATTGCCCTTTTTGGAGACCCCTGACAACCCTTTTCCCCTAATCTGTCAACTTATTTCTGAACCGTGCCAGTAAAAAGTCCAAATCCAGCAGTTGAAGTACATGTGCCTTTGATAAAAACCTACTTGCTTTCAAAAAAAGGGGAGAAAACTTGGCTTGAACCCATTATTGATAAGGAACTCCAAGAATACCATTTTGAGGTTAGGCATGGAAAAGGGAAAATCCCAAATGCTACAATGATGCGAAGTGGAGGAGTGTGTATTCTTTCCAATACTCCAATCTCTTATGACTACATAAAAGCAGAAGGCCAAGCAGGAAGACTTGGACATAAACTAATTGCTATCGTAACTCAAAGCCAAAGGAATAAACGCTATTACCCTGCAACCCAAGAGCAATCCGAAATAGCTCTGAAATCTAATCCTGAGTGGTCACCAAATTTTTCGATGTCCACTCATCCACAATATATGGGAACGCCTAGATATGGCCTAGAGTATTTTTCTGATCTTTTTACAAACAGGCAATTAACTGCTCTTTCAACGTTCATCGAAACAATATTAGATACGAAAGAACAAATACTGAAGGATGCAATTGAAGCGGGTTTAGAAAATGATAATACCCCTCTAAATAAAGGCGGCCAGGGAGCTAAAGCTTATGCAGAAGCAATAATAGTTTACATGGCATTAGCGTTATCGAAGTGGGCTGACTATCTAAGTTCAGTTTGTACATGGAATCCAACGAACGAAAATATTTCTCACGTGTTCACCAGACAGGCAATACCCATGGCTTGGGATTTTGCAGAAGCAAATGCATTTGGAGATAAGCTTTCATTTGAGATTGCAGTCGAGTGGATAGCTTCGGTTTTTGACACTACCGATGAGTTTGGTAATCTGGCTGCGGTAGTATCACATGGAGATGCAACTAGAATCGCCATTGCTGAAGATATTGTGATATGCACAGACCCACCATATTACGATAACGTTCCATATGCAGATATTTCTGATTTTTTCTATGTTTGGTTACGTCCAATCCTTAAGAATATATATCCGTCAATTTTTAGTACACTCCTTGTGCCTAAGAAAGACGAATTAGTCGCGGATCATGAGCGTTTTGGGAGTAAAGAAAAAGCAAATCAACATTTTGAAGAAGGATTTAAGAAAACTTTTTCAAACATAATAGAAGGTCAATCCAATAAATGGCCAATGACTGTATTTTATGCTTTTAAACAATCTGAAACCATCCGAGATGAATTCAAAGGCTTATCGACTACAAGAAGCGGGTGGGAAACAATGCTAGAAGGGCTGATTCAGGCTGGTTTTATAATAAATGGTACATGGCCAGTACGCACTGAGAGAACAGCTCGTACGCGAAACCTGGGTTCTAACGCTCTTGCTTCATCTATTGTGTTGGTTTGTAGACAGCGTTTGGGAGAGACATTGATAACTTCCCGCCGAGAATTCCTCAGCATTCTACGGCATGAACTACCTATTGCCCTGCGTGAAATGCAATCCGGAAATATCGCCCCGGTTGATCTGGCCCAGGCCTCCATTGGCCCTGGCATGGCGGTCTACAGCCGCTACAGCAAAGTGCTCGAGCCGGACGGCTCCCCACTTACCGTGCGCACGGCACTGCAAATCATCAATCGCGAATTGGATGCTTATCTTGCCGAGTTGGAAGGGGAAATGGATACCGATTCTCGTTTTGCGGTGTCCTGGTTCGAGCAATTCGGCTTCGATGAGGGTGGCTTCGGCCAGGCAGATGTATTGGCCCGCGCTAAGAACACCAGCGTGAATGGGATGGTCAGTGCTGGCGTGTTAGAGTCAGGGACGGGCAAAGTGCGCTTACTAGGTTGGTCGGAACTCGATCCCGGTTGGGATCCAGAAAGCGATACCCGCCTGACAGTTTGGGAAACCGTCCATCATCTGATCGAACGACTCAATAGTCACGGCGAAGAAGGCGTCGCCCGACTGCTGGCCAAACTCTCCCCTGAGATGACTGCGGATGCACGTCAGATGGCATATCGGTTGTACAGCGTCTGCGAGCGCAAAGGCTGGGCCGAACATGCACGGGACTACAACGCCCTGGTGGTCTCCTGGGGTGCGTCCCAGGAGCAAGCCCGTGAGTTCAAGGAACAGTATCAACAGGGGAGTTTATTGTAGGGATGGCTCGGAAGGATTGGGATCGGCAGAAAGTTCTATATTGGCTCAAAGCCCGAGTCATGATGTTGGAAGAGGGACATGACACCTATGAAGCTAACGATTTTGCACGGATTGTATTAACGGGAGAAGACCTACGCTATTTTGATTTAGATCAAATCAACTTCGAAGGTGCTGATCTGTGGAAGGTCGATCTACGGGGAGTCAACCTGCTTAGAGCTCGATTGAAGGGTGCCAACCTGAAAGAGGCCAGGTTGGATGGTGCTAAACTTCAATATGCTGATTTGCAGAATGTCAACCTGCGCAGAGCTTCTCTGTGTAATGCCGATTTGCGCAACGCGGATTTACGAGATGCGGACCTCCGATTTGCGGATTTTTCAGGGGCCAATTTACAGGGAGCCAATCTGCAAGGGGTCGATCGCCGAGAAGCAATCTTTTTGAATACAAAGCAGTAGTGTCATGCAAAACTACCGTGCCCTAATCAAAAATTTGGAAGATTTTGTCCTGGCCGAGGCCGAAAACCAGATGTCGCAGCTGGTGCAAAAATGGTCCCGTCCTTTGTCAGATCGGCTTGCAAAGGGAGATGCCATCGCGGGGTTGAATGTCCGGAGTACGCTATATGATGGGCGCATTACTTTAACTTGTGCCAGGAATGACTCTCGATTTCGAGAAGGGGATTACCTTTTCTTACACAAAGGTTCACCCACCGATGAAGATGCGATTCTGGTAACCATTGAAGATGATCAAGAAACCACATTGGTTGTTCTTCTAAACGATGGGGATATTTATTATCTGGATGAATACCCCGATGGCTGGATTGCAGATGAAGGCTATTTGGATCTGACCAAATTTTATCTCGATGCCATCAACCAGGTCGCGGATACCACCAGTGGGCGCGAAATAATCTTACCGCTCCTGACGGGAAACCTGGAGCCAAAGGTAGAATTTCAAACGTATCAACATATCGGCACCCATGCTGGAGCTGCCGGTCTGAATGATAGTCAAGCTGAAGCCGTTGCCAATTGCTATAGCACCGATTTAGTTCATTTAGTTCAAGGCCCCCCAGGAACCGGCAAAACCTTCGTTTTGGCTCAGTTGGCAAAATTATTCGTCCAAGATGGATTACGAGTATTTATTACGGCCCTGACTCATCGGGCCATCAATAATGCGTTAGACAATATATATGAACTCGACAACACCTTAGCGGTGTGCAAAATTGGTCAGGATGTTCGGGCCAAAGATTTGAAAGTCCCCAACCACGAAGGATTCTATGGCTCTGGTTTTGATGAGTTGGGAAGCGGCTATATTATTGGAGCTACTCCATTTGCAACCCGAACAAGACGCCTAGGTAATGTGGATTTTGATGTGGTCATTTTTGATGAAGCCTCCCAAGTGACCTTGCCCCTAGCAATAATGGGGATGCTTCCAGCACAAAAATATATCTTTATTGGGGATGAACATCAACTCCCACCGGTTACGACTTCCAAATCAAGTGAGATTGCCAAGTATTCAATATTTGAATACCTTTGCGATCGCGGTTTTGACACGATGCTTACCATCACCTATCGCTTGAACCGTGAGTTAGCGGCTTGGCCTAGCCGCACGTTTTACCAAGGTAAAATTCTGCCTTCTACAAAAGCAGCAGGCAGACGATTTAATGCTGAAATCAAAGATGTCCGGTGGCGCAAAGTATTCAGCCCTGAGCACTCTGCCATTTTTATCAATCATAACCACCGCAATACTACCGTAAAAAGTCAGGATGAAGCCGACACAGTTTGTGAAATTGTTTCCCATCTTCTTATAGCAGATTTTCAGCTTGAAGAAATTGGGATTGTTGTTCCCTATCGAGTTCAGTCACGATTGATTCGGAATGGCCTTCGGAAAATGATTGGGGATCAGGGTAACTGGCAAGACTTGATTGTCGATACTGTTGAACGGATGCAAGGTCAGGAAAAAGAAATTGTCATCGTCTCATTAACTACCTCCAATCCAGCTTTTGCATCTCAAATTGGTGAATTTTATTTTCAACCGCAGCGGTTAAATGTCGCCGTTACTCGCCCTCGCACAAAACTCATCATTTTGGGGAGTGCTGAAATCCTGAATGCCATTAGCACTGACCCTGAAGTGCGTCAGTGGATTACAATCTTTAAAGATCTAATATCAAGTTGTAAGCACATCCACGTATCCGATATTCAAACATGACAGCTACAATTTTTCCAAACTCGCCCATTGGAACCGTACATCCTACTGTTATAAAGACATTTAATTATTTGAAATCTCTTCCTGATGGGTGTAATATCTGGCATTTCCTGGGGATGCGAAATGAAGAAATGCCGGATTTCCTAGTATTGAATACCGACAATCAGGCTGTCCTTATAAAAGTAAGTTCGGCCACCCAAAAACAGTTCAAGTCTCGCTTACAGATGATGCTATTGGGGGATAAGACCAATGATATTGGCAGTCGGGAAACCGCTGCTTTACAAGCTTTCCACAAGAAATTTGAACAAAGCTTTACTGATAAAAATCATTCTCCGAAGGCGATCAAAAGCGTGGTTCTTTTTCCCAATATTGATACGAAGCAGGTGAAACGCAGTAAACTGTCTAATGGAAATATCAATCTAGAATGGTTAGGGAAGGAATATCTGAAGCCATCCAAACTGGAAGATTGGAAAAAACTGTTTCCTGCTCAGGCTTTGGATGACATTTCCTATCAACGATTGCGAGAATTGTTTACACCTGAAGCTGTGGTTCCGAAAGAGCTATCAGTCCGCCAACCGATTGACCGCAATGTTAAGGCGGGTTTAGATAATTTCTTATTGGATTACGAACAAGAAAAAGTCCTAAAAAACGATTTGGAATTACCAGAAGCTGCAGCCGGCCTTTCTCGAAATTTTCAGGTATCTCTGGTGAATGGGGTTGCTGGCAGCGGTAAAACGCTCATTCTCCTTTATCGTTTGCGGCTATTGCACAAATTCTATCCCAATAAAGAATTCCTTGTTCTCACGCATAACCGGGCCCTCATTCGGGATATTCAATGGAAATACTATCAGCTTTGTGGTGATCTGCCTGATAATATCAAGTGGCGGACATTTTACAAATGGCTTGGGGAAAATCGAAAGGTTGGTCCTTATCTAGATGCCATTAGCAGAGCTGCAAAAGAAAGCATTGTTCAAAATATCAGGTTAGATTTTTTCAAAGATACATCAATTACAGATGGAATGCTAATCAGTGAAATTGATTGGATCAATGATCAAGTTGATCGTTCTAGAAAAGGTTATATATCTGCGGATCGTAAAGGGCGAGGTTTTCGCTTGTCACAAAATCAGCTAGATTTGATGTACACGGCTTATGAAAAATATCTAGAAGTATTACGGAAGAGACGGAATATAGATTGGGGCCTGGTTCCACATGTCTATTGGAAATATGCTCAAGATGGCAGATTAGATATACCAAATTATGATGTTGTATTAATTGATGAAGCCCAATTCTTTGCCCCGATCTGGTTCGAAATCGTGCGCAAGATGGTCAAACCGCAGACCGGATATCTTTTTATGGTTGCCGATCCCACCCAAGGTTTTCTGAATCGGGGCATCTCCTGGAAATCAATGGGGATGGAAGTTAGAGGCCGTACGAGCAAATTGCAGCAAAGTTACCGTACCACCAAAGAAATCATGTCTTTAGCAACGGTATTTTATCGGCAGCGGGTGCCATCTGACGCATCAGATGAAGAGATATTGGAACCAAACATGCTCCATATGACTGATGGGGTAATCCCAGATATCATTCCATTGAGTACTGATCAAGATGAAATTAACAGAGTGGTGAACGAAATTGATCGGTTTGTTACGAAATTTTCAATACCGAAATCCCATATATTGGTAATCCACTCAGCTTGGTCAGGTGCCGAAATTTTGAGAAAAGCTCTAAATTCAAGGCTTGGGTTGAATAGTGCTAAGGACCC
>JADHTJ010000045.1 GCA_016785015.1 Anaerolineales bacterium | reverse complement strand
GCGCCTGGCGTCTCAAATCCTGGAGCAGATGGAACACATGATGGCATTTGCACCCAAACGTGGATGGGCTGTTCGGCAGCTTCATCAACCATCAATTTGACGCCCTTTAACCCAAAGACATTAGCAATTTCGTGGGGATCAATGAATATCCCCGTTGTTCCCCGTCGAGCAACAGCTCGCACAAACTCCGTCACCGTGACCATGCCAGATTCAACATGCATATGTGCATCTAACAAACCCGGCACAAGATAACGACCTTCAGCTTCGATGATCTCAGTTTTATCGCCAATTGCATGCGAGGCATCGGGTCCCACATAAGCTATGCGCTGACCGATAATGGCAATATCTGTAGCGGGGATAACCTCACCAGACTGCACACTCACCCATTGACCGCCGCGAATAACCAGATCCGCGGGTTCACGCCCCATTGCCACATTGACCAAAGTTTGCGTGCGTTTTGTAATCTTCTCCATCATAATCGGCACCTATTAGTATTGCACCGTGCCTCTCTCGGCAATATAAGCATCAAGTAAATAATCGTACTTCCCTGTATTGAGGTTCCAGATCTCTACCAGCCGATCCCAATTAAATAATTCACCACGAATTACAAGACTAAGCTTATCATAATATTGAGCCAAATTGGGATTTTCTATCTGGTTTTCACCAGTTTCTAAAGTCTCCAGATATCCTTCTGGGATGTCACGTCTAAAGTGGCCGATCCTCCAAACTTCCAAATCCAAAGTTGGCAACCGCGACATCAGAGGGTCAGCAAGAGCGAAAAGGTCAATCACGTGCACATCGGGGCCGGTTACATAACCATGATCGCCAAGCGCGCCAGCAATTTCAACAGTCGGTGTTTCATTGATTGAAATCCACTGTCGCCCAGCATATTTTGAGCCTGGAAAAACCTTCGAGCGGTTGTCTGCCAGTAAGCCAGTCGTGTTGAAGTAGAACAAGCGCTCATCTGAGACACCCTTCTCATCGATTTTGGGTTTTCCTTCAAACATCTCAATTGGATGCGCGGAAACCATGATCGGCGGGCGTGGAGAAGTTAGGCCAACAATGAGTACAACTGCAAGAACTGCCAAATATACTTTCAAGTCAGCAAACTTGTAACGCGTTAGTAGTATGACCGTAATAAGCAATGGAGCTGCAAAAAAGCGGCCCGACATGAAGTCTCCGCCTATCTTGACGATGTACAATAAATAGAGAAGTACACCTGTGAGGACGGGGACATGACGCTTAATATTTTTAGCTGCTAGCAAGACAAAAGAAAACACAATTGTCAATAAAGTAACCGGATCTAAACTAAGTGAATTCAAAAAATAATAAATTCCCTGACGTGCCAATCGTCCTGAAGGGATGCCTGTATTCAATTTTGAGTAGGCAGTATTAGGGAATAAAAATCCATAGTAGAAAAGCGAAAACAACTCCCAAATAATTAGAGGTAAAAACCCTAAGACGATATGATAAATGGCTTTCTTTTTATCCGCCGTAAACCAAAAAGCGTATCCAAGAGCTGGCAAATACAAAAGCAGGGTGTCTATTCGATTGAGCCCCCCTAATGCTGTCACCAGAGAAAGCAGAAAAATTCTGCGTGGTTTATCTCGATCGCCATCTATAAATATCAGGAAAAATATGACTAGCAACAAATGCGATAGTGGGTTCTCCAAACCAGAAGTAGAATAATCTACAAAAGCCTTGGACAACACCAGAATACTTATCCCTAACAAACTAGATTTAAAGGATGCGGAATTTCTGAATATAAAAAGATAAATCGTTACGGATGAAATTATTACCGATATTAACACATTCAAATAATAAAATTCCGCCCAAAAGTAGACCCCAAAAACGCGGTTGACTAAAAAATAAACTCCTGCCTGCAAGAACATCCACAATGGATGCGTGAAGGTTTGAGCTCTCTCGGCGACATTGTGAGTTATTCCATATCCGCTGAGAAAATTTTCAATTGTCCTAACAGTGATGAAGGCATCATCCCCCACCCAAGCATTTTTAATAACGATAAAGGCAAATAGTGAGATCAGAAACAATAGGGCCAACTTATTGTCAAAATTGATTTGTGAGTTTAGGTTTCTAACACTACTGTGGTCTGATTTCACGCTTTAGAACTCCAACTATTCGTTTACGCTAAAAATGTATTTCGGAGATTATTGTATTCGGACTGAAGAACTTCTTGAAAAGGAACTGATATTCCCATTTTTTGCTACAAGTCTCTGAGAAACACCAGTTGTCTGACAACTACAAGTTTAGCAAAATTGTAGTTAAAAGTCAATTGTCAGACAACCAAAGGGCGTATTTCAGTTTGGGGGTGAGATTTCAATTAAAATCCCCAAATTCTGAAGTCATCAACAAAAGCTTGAACGCTGGGTAAAATAAGTGAGTGAGCCAAATTACGATCTGAATACGATGACCGTCCGTATCAAGGTTTACCTATACCTGGTTTATCGCCTGATGAGTATGCCAATCGAATTTGGCTCATGTGAATTGGTAATGTTCAAGCTTCTATTGATAAATAGAAAAACGCTCGATTTGATGTTGATATCGAGCGTTTTACAATCTAAAAACATCTACTAAAGGTGCCTACTCAAATACTTCCTCTTCGATTAAACCATAATCAATTGTATACTCTGGGCTGAGTAATACAGCCCCATTTCCATTTGGAGACACAAAGAAGCTGCCAGATACTACAGCATAATCCATGTAAAAATTGTAATCATAGGTGCCAGCAACTAAAGTTACTCGATTCTCCCCAGGGCTGATCTCGATCAAATCATTTATTGGACCGATGATAGTGAGAATTATTGGGAATGAGGCGTGGTTTATGATACGGAAGCTAACCACATTCTGTGCCCCAAATTCGGCTACTGGGCTAGCATAGTATTCACATGAACGCATGATCAGTTGGCTTTTGCCATTATCCAGAATATGAATTTCGCCATTGAAATCTTGAATCGGGAAACAAGCATCATAACTGTAGAAAGTATCTCCAGCCGCGACACTTAACTTTGTTAAACCAGGCTCAATATCATAAGTATCTTCATCATCACCCTGTATCAACGCAAGGGTAGTTGTTGAACCCAGGTGATTTCTCACCCATAAGATGGTTGGTTTCCGATCACATGCGGGAATGACAATCTCGATATCATCTTTCATGTTTATCGAACCATCAATTGTGTCTCCACATGCTTGATAAGCGTAATAATAAGTGTCATCTTCGTCTAACAATACATCATCTGAACCCTTCGATGGGACAATAAATATTTTTTGGACACCGTCATCGTCTGAATCGACCGATCCATAAGGTATGTCAGATCTTGAATATACTTCTACACGCACATCGCGACTTGTTTTATTTACCACACGAAAAGTATTATCATCATCTGCTGCAAGAACACTTGTGAAAGCTCCAATCGCGACCACAAGGGCTATCAACATAGAAATTATAATTAACTTACGCCCTTTCATGGTTCTCTCCTTTCAAAATTATACAGAATTTATACCCAAATTGCATCGAAAATTATACCAACAAACATATGATTGGCCTACTCTTGAATAATCCAGTAAGGTTGATTTTAAATTTGATAGAATACTTAAAAGATTTAATTGTTGTTAGTTGCCCTGATTTCAATTGGAGAGAGGTGTTTTGATGAAAACTGTATTGCTCATGCGCCACGCAAAATCAAGCTGGAAAGATCCATCGCTTCATGATCATGAAAGACCTCTAAACAAACGAGGACAAAGAGATGCTCCGTTGATGGGCCTCCTTGCGAACGACAATGAATTGATCCCCAATATTATTCTTTGCTCAACCGCTAAAAGAGCTCGCCAAACTGTAGATAAATTTCTAGAAACATGCGATTTCCCTGGTGAGATTGAATATGACGATTCGCTTTACCACGCCGACTATGCGACCTATCTCGATTTGTTGAGCGAGTTAGATGATGAAATTCAACGGGCAATGATTGTTGGACATAACCCTGAGATGAGCTACTTTCTTCAGGTTATTTGTGACGAATATGAACATATGCCCACCTCTGCTCTCGCCCATATATCTTTCCCCATTGATGATTGGAATTCTCTCAAAACTAAATGGGATGGAAAATTAGAGAATCTATGGAAACCGCGTGAGATTGATTATTGACTTCATTGACGCCCCAGCAAAAAGAATAGCTCAACTTCAAAATCAGAATTTACCAACCTGTGCCAAACATCTGGAAAACTCTGTTGAAGTTGATCCCTCTCGGTCAATTTATATTGGAAATATTTATTACAAGCATCCTGATCAAGAGTACGTATGCTCTGTGTCGAAGTCTCAATTAGTTCTCCCATCATTTCTACTGCTACATTAGCATCATTCAGTTTCCCCAAATGATCTTGAATTTGTTTCAATTGGTCGATCAATTGCTCACTTTTGCTCCCCAGAACTTCACTAAAAAACTCTAGGCAATAGCGAAATTTCTTAATCTCAATGCGGAGTTTATGTAATTTCTCTACTGGTGCATGATCGACCCCTTTGCCGATTGCTTGAGCACGTAAATAGTGTGTGCTGATCAGCCCAGGCATTGACGATCGCACATCGGGAGGATGAATTTCACCCAAGAGATTCTTTTTTATGCCAAAAAATGGTGTTTCTATAAAACGAGCAAAATCCTTTAGGAGATTTCTATACCTTTTTCCATCTAAATGAAGATTCATAGCCAAACACGCAGTCTCTCGCTCGCTTTCCCAATATCGCTTCAGATCTGATAGGTTGATATTGTCTTTTAAAAGGTGAAATTGTTGACCTTGAGATAAATTTACCAAAAAGACGTCGAAATCTCTTACTCTCCCCAAAACAATTCCCACATCTCTTAAATCGCTCATGAAACGCTTATGATATTTCTTCTGATAGAATAGACGGAAGGTTCCTATCGCCGACCTCAGGCGGCGCGTTGCAACTCGCATATCATGCAATTCTTCAATATCCTCACCCTGACGAGTGCCAGCTTCATGAGAAATCATACGCAGGTAATGAAATCGAAGCACCTTCCGCCCAGCTTCCGAAATCGGGTCTAAATCGGTCAATCCGATCTTCTCTGAATCTTGGTTGCTTAATAAGGCCATTTTTTATTCTGTGAATGAAATCAGAATTTACTTACTTCAATATGCGATACTAAATGCGAGACATTCATAAACTGCATATTGACGACAGATATTTGAACATATATATTATATATGTAGAAACTTGCATATCCCAAGTTGATCGAGGAGGAACAGCATGGTCGAAAAAGCCAATAACCAGGAAGCCCCCAGCTCTATTCCCGAATCAGCATTCAATTCCTCAATAAACGAATTAGAAATTCCTTCATCGGTACAGAATTTACTTGAAGGAAATGGATACTCGAATGTTGGTGATCTGATGCTCGACATAACTGAGGACGAAAAGAAACTCCTTGCTGTTCGTGGAATTGGACCTAAAATCTTGGAACAGATCATATTCGCAGTCAAACAATTTGAAATACCAGAAGAAGATACCGTCCAAGTGAAGCTCCCCCAATATAACCCTCCTGTGCCTGCCTTGGCGGACTACTTTAAACCACCACCCGGTAATAATGTTGACGTTAGAGATGATGACAGGGGAAAGGCTGAAGAAAATGTCCCTTCATACAACCCTCCAGTTCCATCTTTGGCTGATTATTTTGACCCCGAAAGTGTAATAACATCGGTAAAATCCATAAAAGAACACCCGGTCAAGATTGTTCCTAAGGAAAAAACACCTAAGAAAAAGAGCGAGTCAAAGAAGAAGGCCGTGACGATAAAGAAGATTTCCAAAAACAAGAAGAAGTCAAAAGATAAGCAGAAAGCTAAAAAGAAAAATAAGAAAAAATCAAAACCCAAACAAAAGAGAAAGAAATCTTCAAAAAAATCCGAAGGGAAGAAGAAAAAATAACTCATGCTAGAGATGGAAACTACGGAAATCGCTGGAGCTCCAGAGAAAAAACAATACAATATCGGTCATTCGACTTACTATATAAATCGTGAGCTTGGAATGCTTGCATTTCAAGAGAGGGTATTTAAAGAATCGATGGATGCTAGAAACCCTTTGGTTGAGAGGATTAAGTTTTTAGCCTTCGTTGGCCTTAATCTGGACGAATTCTATATGGTTAGGGTCGGGGGACTGAAAATGCAAAACGATGCAGGTATCTTGAAGCTGTCGATTGACGGAAAAACCCCAGCAGAACAGTTAGCAGCTATTCGAAAAACTGCCTATCAGTTAATGAAGAAAGCAATAGATCATCTTCACAATGATTTACTTCCTAATCTCGCCGAGGCTGGGGTTAATATCCTTGATTATGACCAACTCATTACCAAGCAGAAATCAAAAGCAGACGACTATTTTCATGAAATCGTTTTTCCTGTCCTGACACCTCTGGCATTTGACCCTGGCCACCCCTTTCCACACATTTCGAATTTGAGTTTAAATTTGGCTGTCCTGCTACAGGATCATCAAGGCCAACGTCATTTCGCGCGTGTCAAAGTTCCATCGTCTCTACCACGCTTCGTCCCTATAAAAAGATCATCTGGATCGACCAAAAAAGATGGCACTGTTCCTCACAATCATTATTTCGTTTTATTGGATCAGTTAATAGCACACCATCTACACACACTTTTCCCTGGCATGGAAATGCTTGAAGTACACCCTTTTCGCGTAACTAGAAATGCTGATATGACTATCCAAGAACTGGAGGCAGCAGATTTATTGGAAGCGATGGAAGAAAGTGTGCGCAAACGGCGCTTTGGGGCTGTCGTAAATTTATCTGTAAACCCAGACATGCCCGACTTTCTTTTAGATATACTTATTGAGAACCTGCGCGTAGACCCCAATGATGTCTATAAACTAGATGGTCCCTTGGGACTTAGCAGCTTGATGGAACTCCAAAATGTCGATCGCTTCGACCTAAAATACAAACCCTTTATTCATAATATTCCTTCGGCCCTGAGGCTGGAGGGCACTGATGGAACAATCTTTGCCGCAATTCGTAAAGGAGATATCTTACTTCATCACCCATACGACTCTTTTGATCCAATTGTAAATTTCCTAAACAGCGCTGCTCGGGATCCGAATGTATTGGCTATCAAATTGACCCTGTACCGAGTAGGTCGAAATTCGCCCGTTGTCAAAGCCCTTCTACGAGCTCGTCGAGATTATGGCAAACAAGTCGCTGTTTTGGTTGAACTGAAAGCTCGCTTTGATGAAGAAAGCAACATTGAATGGGCAAAGATGCTTGAACGAGAGGGGGTTCATGTTACCTATGGTCTCCTAGGATTGAAAACCCATTCGAAGATTATCCTGGTTGTCAGAAAAGAGAATGATCATATCCGTCGTTACATTCATTTAGGGACTGGAAATTACCATCACGTCACTGCAAAACTATATGAGGACATGGGCATGTTTACCTGCGACGAGGAAATTGGCGCAGATGCTACCGACTTGTTCAATTATCTAACTGGGTATTCGGCGCAAAGAGAATTCAGAAAATTATTAGTTGCGCCAATCAATCTACGCAAACGCCTGGAAGAGTTGATTCATCGTGAAATCCAACATCAAGAAGAAGGCAAAGAAGGTCACATTATCTTCAAGATGAATGCACTTGTAGACAAACCGATTATCAAAATGCTATACAAAGCGTCTCAAGCAGGCGTGAAAATTGATCTCGTTGTGCGCAGCATGTGCAGTCTCAAACCAGGTATTGAGGGCCTAAGTGACAACATCCGTGTGATCAGTCTGTTAGGTAGATTTCTCGAACACAGCCGCATCTATTATTTTCATAACGCGGGTGAAGAAGAGATCTATATGGGGAGTGCCGACCTAATGCCTCGGAATTTGAACAACAGGGTGGAAGTCATATTTCCAATAAGTGACCTAAATCTCATACGCCGAATTCGCGATACAATCCTAAAAACTTATCTCGAAGATTGCGTAAAAGCACACCTAATGGATTCTGAAGGCAACTTCACCAGACTCGAACTCGAAGATAACGGAAAATCGCTTGCACCCCAAGAATGGTTTATCCGCCGAGCTCAACGAGAAATGGAAAGCTAAATCTCCATAAATACAGGTTCAGCAAAAAATGAGTGCACAACACAAATGCACTCATTTTTTATTCAATACAAGCCTGGAAAAATTACGGGTAATATTCGGGCACAAATGTCTGGTCAGTAAGGGGTGGTCTTACGTAACCAACCTCTTCGTGCAGAGGTGGCAACTCAATTGGTGCAAGTGTTAAATCCTCATAAGGCAATAGACTCAACAAATGCCGGATACAGTTTAATCTCGCATGACGCTTGATATCTGCATTGACCACATACCAGGGAGCTTGCTTAATATCTGTGGCAGCAAACATGCGATCCTTCGCAATCGAATACTCGATCCATCGCCTGCGCGATTCAAGATCCATGGGGCTCAGTTTCCAACGTTTTACTGGATCGGTGTTGCGGGCCTTGAACCGTCGTTCCTGTTCCTCGTCACTGACCGAGAACCAATACTTGATCAAGATGATTCCCGAGCGCACCAACATGCGTTCAAATTCAGGGCAGGATCGCAAAAACTCCCGATATTCCTGTTCTGTACAGAATCCCATCACAGGTTCAACCAAAGCTTTGTTGTACCAACTTCGATCGAACATTACCATTTCGCCCGCGGCTGGGAGTTCTGCAACGTAGCGTTGGAACCACCACTGTGTCTTCTCGCGCTCAGTTGCCGTACCTAGTGCAATGACCTTCGCAATGCGGGGATTAAGGCGCTGAGTTATTCGTTTAATTACCCCCCCTTTTCCTGCAGCATCTCTCCCCTCGAAGAGAACAACCACTCGCATGCCCTTCTGTTTGATCCACTCTTGAAGTTTGACTAGTTCAACTTGGAGACGTGCGAGTTCTTCATAATACAGCTTCTTGGATACCTTTTCTTTTTTTGTTCCAGGCGCGACAACTTTCGCTGAACCATTTCCCTTACTACCGATTGACATCTCAGCCTCCTTACAACATGACGACATGAGTTCGCATATATATAATAATGATATTTTCAAAAAGATTCAAGCCGAATTTCGAATCTTGTTAAAAAAGACTCCTCAGAAAACAAGGAGTCTCAGACTTATGGAGAGTTGAATCTAAATTTTGAGAGACCCTATGGCCCAACGGGACGCCAGTCAGGATCAAAATCGTCTTCGGGATCAAAAGTCATTTGGGTGAGATCATTTCCATTTTGTCGCATAATATAAATATCATGAAGGGCGCCATCCGGCCAACTCTCAAAGACCAACCAGTTGCCATCAGGTGAATAATTAGCCTCTCTCATTGGAATTGCCCCTGGATACGGATAAATATAAAATTCAGCAGTAGCACCATCGGGATAGCGCGCAGCATACAGCCTAGGAACGCCTCCTTGCGCCCTCTGAGTATAAAGAATCATCTGACTGTCGGGAGACCAAACGGGATAAGTATTCCACAAATCACGGCTGGCAGTGAAACGCAGCTGTTCGGTTCCATCAACTTTCATCGTCCAAATCTGATATGGCCCATTGCGAGTGCTGACAAATAGAATATTAGAGCCATCGGGGGACCATTCTGGCTGATAATCCTTATTGTCAGCTTCAGACAAGCTGATCACTTCTTTGCTTTCCAAATCGATAATGTGAACCTGTGGGCGGAATGCATTCCTTAAAGATGTGAAAGCAATTTGTTTGCCATCAGGAGACCAAGCCGGATCGAAATCACCTTTTCCAGTAGTGGGTAATTGTTCAAGTCCGCTGCCGTCCGCATTGATAATAAACAAACTGGATGTGTCGTACAGTTCCTGGTTTTCTTCACAGGGTGAGATAAAAACCAATTTGGCTCCGTCCGGAGACCAATCAGGTTGACAAGCTCCTAATTGGGCGTCGGTTAGTTGACTTAAGTCTGTGCCATCAATATCGATAACATAAATTTGTGGTAACCCTGTCCGGAAAGAGGCGAAAGCAATCTGGCCATGACCTCCCCCTCTGGGAGTAGCTACTGATGACAATTCGGTAGTCGATGTGATCGTAGGAGTTTCAGTTAGAGTAGCTGACGGTACCAGAGTATTTGTCTCCGTTGGAATGGATGTTTCAGTAATTGTCACCGTATGTGTCGGAGTCGGAGCCGGTGTCGGCGTCGATGTCGGTGTGTTATCTAATGTCGCTGAAATTATCGCCGTCATAGTTGGAAGTATCGTTGACGTTGGCGGAATATCAGTACTCGTCCATGTGAACGTCGCAGATGGCTCGATTGTCGTTGGTGAAGGTTCAAGGGTAGAAGTTTCCGTAGGCTTTGCCCAAATAGCAACTTCTATCGGCAATAAATCAATGATCTGCTGTGGCAAATCTGGGTTGAGATAGTAAGCAACTCCACCGCCAACTACCAACAATAGTACAACTAGCAATATCGTAGTTAAACACCCACGCCGTTTTTTGAGTGGTTTCGGCATAGGAGGTGTTTCATAATCCTGAATTGGCAAACTGCTCGATAAGGGGCTAGGCGATGAAGGATCGGATGTGAGTTGCTCCATGCGCTCTGACGGTTGCACAACTCCATCCCAAACGCTAGCATCCGATGTCAGTGGATCGACTGTGCCGCCCTCTATGAACCGACGTTTCGATGTAGAGCTAGAACCTAACAGTGATTGCTTAAATTCATCCGCAGTTTGGTAACGGTCATCAGGATGAACTGCTAAAGCTTTTTCAATTACCTTCGAAAATCGGCGAGTAATATCTGGATTGCGATTCCGCAATGGCGTTAATTTGGCTTGCTCCATTGTACGTGCCAAACTATCTTCAGGAACCACACCGGCCATACTGGCATAAAGAGTCGCCGCTAATGAATAGATATCTGATCGATGGTCGGTACGCGCACCGCCGTATTGTTCAGGAGGAGAATAACCCGGCGTCATTGCCCGCGCACCCGTAACTGTGCGTTGCCCTCTGAAGGCAACTTTTGCCAGCCCGAAATCAACCAAAAACACTTTGCCTTCCGACGTAATTTTCACATTCCCCGGCTTAATATCACGATGCAAAATTGGGGGATTTTGAGTATGCATATACGTAAGCGCATCACACATCGCCACACCAATAATAAGTGCTTCAGCTTCCGGAATGACCCCGATACGATCCATACGTTCGCGTAGATCTTCCCCCTCAATATAATCCATAACCAAATATTGTCCCTGATCCTCAAAAACAAAATGGTCAGAAACGCGCGGCAAATTTGTATGGCGCAGCCCAGCCAAAATTGTAGCTTCGCGACGGAATTGGCGCGCATATTCGTCGGTGGTAAATAGATTTTCTTTTACAGCAACCTCAACCCCTAAATTGTCATCGACTGCTCGATAAATCGAACCCATTCCCCCCTGGCCGAGAATTTCTAAGATGCGATATCGGTTGTGTAATAATGTTCCACGTTCGAGTGTCATAGAAGGATTAGTTTCCACAAAAAAAAAGTTGCTGGGTAGATTTTACTACCCTCCAACAAATCAATAACCTACATCTTTGTCAGTTTGAAAACAAGAATTGATCTGCCAATAATCTCAGCCAATCCCAAGAGTGACATCACTTGCTGTTGAAAGAATAATACAACAAACCTCTTGCGGACGCAATCATTTCCATCCAACAGGAGGTTTGTTCATAAACGATGGCTGACTTGCACTGCAACCGCAACCATTATATATCGAGGTTGCGCACCTCACGGGCATGAGTCTGAATGAAGCGGCGACGTGGCGGAACGGCAGCACCCATGAGCATATCAAAAGTTCGATCAGCTTCAGTTGCATCCTCGATCGAAACTTGCAACAGCGTTCTCTCTTCGGGATTCATAGTCGTGTCCCACAGTTGTATGGGATTCATCTCACCCAAACCCTTGTATCGGGACAACGTAACTTTGGAGTCCGTTACACCCATTTCTTTGAGCACAGCATCTTTCTCTTCTTCAGTATACGCATACTGAGATTTTTTGCGATAGTTGATGCGATAAAGAGGAGGTTGTGCGATATATAGATGCCCCGACTCAATCAATGGCTGCATGTAGCGGAAGAAGAAGGTCAGCAACAAAGTGCGGATATGGGATCCATCAACATCTGCATCTGTCATGATGATGATGCGGCCATAACGCAATCCTTCTAAATTAAAACCTTCCCCAATCCCTGTACCCAATGCTGAGATCAGCGCCTTGACTTCGTTATTATTTAGAATCTTATTCAAACGGGCGCGTTCCGTATTGAGAATTTTTCCTCTCAGCGGCAGAATGGCCTGGAAGTGTCGGTCGCGGCCCTGCTTGGCGGAGCCACCCGCCGAATCACCCTCAACGATATACAACTCAGTTTTCTGAGGGTCTCGCTCTGAACAGTCGGCCAATTTGCCCGGGAGTGTCAGGCTTTCCAGAGCAGATTTTCTGATAACCAGGTCACGGGCTTTGCGTGCCGCCCGACGAGCCCGAGCCGATGTTAGACATTTTTCTACAATGGTTTTGCCCGCCCTGGAATCTTGCTCCAAGAACATACCAAAGGCATCATTGACCACCTGAGTAGTGATTGACTGAACCTCGGCGTTCATGAGCTTCACTTTTGTCTGACTCTCGAACTGGGGGTCGGGGTGCTTGATGCTCACAATGGCTGTCAAGCCCTCGCGCGTATCATCACCCTTGAAGTTGGGATCCTCATCTTTGAGTAGTTTTTGCTTTTTGGCGTAATCATTGATCGTGCGCGTAATTGCCGAGCGCAATCCCGTTAGATGTGTGCCACCATCGATGGTGTTGATGGTATTTGCGAAAGCATAGATTGATTCAGCGTAGGCATCTGTATACTGGAAAGCGACATCTACCGTAATATCGTCGACTTCTTTTTCTATGTGCACCACTGGATGCAAAGTTTTACGATTTCGATTCAGATACCTCACAAAGGAGCTGATTCCGCCCTCAAAATAGAAGGTCATCTCACGATCTGCTCTCTCATCATTCAAATAGATATTGACACCCTTGGTGACAAAAGCCATTTCTCTGAAACGTTGCATCAGCGTGGAGTATTTGTAATCAAAATCGCCCACAAAGATAGTTTCGTCGAATTTGAAGGTTTGCCGCGTACCGGTTTCAGTCTTGGGGGCTTTGCCAATGACATCTAGTTCTTTCACAGGTTTCCCACGTTCGTAGCGTTGGTGATATACCTTACCATCACGTTTAACTTCGACCTCAAACCATTCCGAGAGGGCATTCACCGCGGAGAGACCAACACCATGAAGACCACCAGATACTTTGTAGCTACCATCGCCGAATTTACCGCCAGCATGCAGAACAGTCATCACCAACTCGAGTGCGGACTTGCCTCGCTCGGGATGAATATCCACAGGAATGCCACGGCCGTTATCAGTTACAGTCACGCTACTATCTGGATGAATAATCACATCGATGGAATCGCAAAATCCAGCTAGCGCTTCATCGATCGAATTGTCTACAACCTCATAAACTAAGTGATGCAAAGCTCGGATATCAGTACCGCCAACGTACATACCTGGACGCCGGCGCACTGCCTCCAAACCTTCTAATACTTGAATATCTTTTGCCTCGTAAGACAGGTTATTTTTGTCTGCCACGAAAGCCTCCAGTTTCCTTGTCTAAAATGTTCTAATACACGATTAGATTGATTAACTTACGTTACGCACACGTAGCAAGGTTTCCCTGTAAATAGGGGGTGGGGGCTTCGCCCCCGACCCCCTATTTCAGGGAGATTCTCATTAGGTTACGTAACATAAATGATTAACTTTTCTTTTCTAAACTTTTGAGCCACTGATCAGCCTGATTATAGTAAATGAAGCTTGCTGATAGTAAGCCCGTAGCCACGAATGCGTGGCCAAGCACACCAATAAGGGTGAGCCAAGAGTCTTCTGGAGGAATTCTCCACAACATATCGAGTCCCTGGCTCAAAAGCATTACGGCTAAGAAAAATGTTGCAGTATTAGGCAGTGTCATCCTGGTAATCTGCAAACTCCTTCGGATTGAAGCCCAGGCAGCATTCTGATTAATAAAGATGCCATGGGGGGAAAATAGTAATGGAAATGCAATCCAAAGCAGCAAACTGCCAAATACCAGCACAGCTAGTGGGCCAATAGGAAGTCCCACAAGGGCAAAGAGCGAAATGCCGCAACTAACCGGTATGCTGATACCAATTAGCAACCCTAACCATACAAAAGCGAGCAATATCACCTGCCCACCCGTTCGCGGCCATTGCATGAGCGCTTTCATCGGTCTTACTTCGTCATAAATGGCAGCCTTACCTACCATAGAAAAATAAAGCGCTCCTACAATCAGGCCCGCCAAGGTGAATAATCCTGCCAGAAGAAATGCTAATCCTAGAGAAGAAACATCAACAAGAGTGGGCTCACCAACAGGAATCTCTAAGGGAAGATTTGATGCAATAAGGCTGGGGATCCCCACAGGGTATGATCGAAGTGTGATCAGCAAATTGAAACGCTCTGCCATCAGAGTATATAAGGTCTGAGCGGTTTCCGCCATTTCAGCAAATTCTGGCAAATCACTGACGGAAGGCAAAACCGATGCCATCCAGGCTTCTATGAGTGATTTCAGCCGTAAATGGGGAGCCAACCAGATGATTAAATCCAGCCCTACTGGAAAGAGGATCAGCGCAATATGTTTCGTGATAGCGTCAAAACCGGCGATCAAGGTGGTAAATATTCCCGGGGGAGCCGGTGCCGCGTGTGTATTGTTAGTCTCCATCAAAAGAACAATTGTACCATAAAACAGCCTCTCCTCACGCCCAGCAGGGAAATTTTTTAGTCAGATCTACCTTAATTGACTTTCCATCAAATTATGCTATTCTTTTTACAGGAGGATCCAAATGAGTATAAAAACGAACTTACTCAAGCAGGCTGACATCTTTTTTGATTTCTCTCAAACTCAACTGGAACTTGTCGCCAATTTATGCCAGGAGCGCACTTTCGATAATGGCGATATCATATTTTACGAACACACCAACAGTGACGAACTATATATAATTACGCAGGGAAAGGTTGATATTTTTATCAATCCAAATCTGGCTGGTAGAAATTCTGGTAATAATACGAATTTATTATCAATTGCGATGCTGCAGCGGGGGCAATCATTCGGTGAAATTGCACTTGTCGACCAGGGATTAAGGTCTGCTACTGCGCAAGCGGCGCAAAACAAAACCAAATTGCTTGTTATCCGTAGCAGTGAGCTCAGAAAACTATGTGACGTTTATCCCCAGCTAGGCTATCAACTAATGTTCAATCTAGCTGCTGATCTTTCCATGAAAATCCGCAATACCGACCTTCGAATCAGGGAAGAATTGCTCTATAGTCGGAAGAATAAATAATTCATAAAAGCCATTTAGGGTGTCTTGACCATATATTTTCGTGCTTGTAGAATCTTTGTATCCAAAAATGGGGTGGTTGCAAGAAGTGAGCAACGAAATTGCTTTAATGGATTGCGGATGTTAGCTTCCAAAGACTACTCTAGGTTATTGTATGTTCAGCTACGAAAGGAGGCAGCAGCGATAAAATTAAATCTAATTTGTTCCCTGTTCCCCAGTAAAGTTTCCTATCCAAATTTTTTCACTTCCGAGGAGGAAGAAGTATGTTAAAGCGAAGTTTTATTATTGTAGGTCTGCTGGTTATTGCCAGCATGGCTCTGGCAGCATGTGGTGGGCCGACCTTCGAATGTGAAGACCCCATTGGCTGTGTCACTTATGGCGCCGATGAGCCCATTCGCATCGCATCCGCGCTGGTAATTTCCGGTCCTAACACGGACTTGGGCACTGACTCACAGTACGGCGTTGAAATCGCAATCGATTTCAAGGGCGAAATTATGGGTCATGCAATTGAACTTCAGGCCGAGGACGATGGCTGCTCCGCTGAGGGTGGTCAGTCTGCTGGTCAGAAGATTGTCTCCGACCCCACAATTGTGGCTGTCGTTGGCACAAGCTGCTCCGGTGCTGGCGTCCCCATGTCCGAGGTCGTTTCTGAAGCTGGTTACGCGATGGTATCCCCCTCCAACACGTCACCTGCCCTGACCGACCCCGAAAGCGCCTGGAATCCTGGCTACCTGCGCACTGCACACAACGACAAGGTGCAGGGTAAGGCCATGGCTGATTTCGCCTATAATGTCTTGGGCGTAACCAGTGCTGCCGCCATTCATGATGGTGACCCCTACACCGAGGGTCTGGCCGCTGTGTTTGCTGCATCCTTTGAAGAGCTGGGCGGAACCATCGTCGAGTTCACCGCTGTCAACAAGGGTGACACCGATATGCGACCGGTTCTCTCTGCGGTTGCCGCTGCAGGACCTCCCGAACTGCTTTACTACCCCGTCTTCACCGCTGAGGGTGGTTTCTTGACCAAGCAGGCCAAAGAGGTTTCTGGCTTAGAAGGTACCGTTCTGTCTGCCGCTGACGGCATGATCTCCGATGCGGCCATCGAGGCCGTTGGTGAAGCTGGTGAAGGCATGTACTTCTCCGGTCCGGATCTGTCATTCTCCGGTGGTCTGTACGAAGACTTCATTGCCAAGTACGAAGAGAAATATGGCGCCAAGCCAATCTCGGTTTTCCACGCACATGCCTTTGATGCCGCGAACATGATCTTCGCCTGCATCGAGGAAGTTGCCATGCAAGATGGCGACTCAATTCACATTGGCCGCCAGGCTCTGCGCACCTGCCTCTATGCTACCTCTGGTTTCGAGGGCATTACCGGCGAGCTGACTTGCAACGAATACGGTGACTGCGCCGACCCGAAGATTTCTGTGTCGCAGCTCAACGGTGGAGCTTACGAGCGCATCTGGCCCTAATTCCAATTAGGTCAATCGCGAATAAGTAACCAATAAATTAGGGATGGGTTCATGATAAAATCAGCGAACCCATCCCTTTATGTGAGAGAAGAGGAGATAATCCATGCTTCGACGCCTTCAAGATATAAACGTTCTTGATCTCGTCCTGTGGGTTTTCCGAGCAGTTATCATTATCGTTGTTGTTTGGGGAACGATCGCAACGATTATTGAAAACCCTTACCCCGCAGTCACCTGGACAGAAACGATCATCGCTGGAATTGCTCAGGGCAGTTTATATGCCCTCATCGCCATCGGCTACACGCTAGTTTATGGTGTTCTGTTTATGATCAATTTTGCTCATGGTGAATTCTTCATGTCAGGCATCATGACAGCCACTATTTTCCTGGCTCAACCTATGGGCGAATCTGGTTTTCTGGATACATACCCCTTTATCAGTATCCTGCTAATAACCGTCGTTACAGTACTCGTATCCGTTGGCATTGCCCTGCTAACCGAGCGAGTCGCATACCGCCCCTTACGAAAAGCCCCCCGCTTGGTTCCATTGATCACAGCAATTGGGGCTTCTTTCTTTTGGCAAAACTTCATTAGAGGCTTGTATGGCTCTGAAGTAAAACCATTCCCACAGATGGCAATCATGGCAGGCAAAGTAAGTATTGCTGGATTTCCTATCCTAAAGTCTCACATTGTTGTCATCGTTGCTACAATCTTGATGCTGATTGGTTTGTACGTCTTCGTGATGAAAACCAAGACTGGCAAATCGATCCGAGCCGTAGCTGAAAACAAAGATGTTGCTGCTCTCATGGGCATCGACGTCGATCGAGCAGTCAGCACAACCTTTGCCTTAGGTTCTGCCATGGCTGGCATTGCCGGCATTCTATATGCTTTTGTCTTTCGGCAAGTGCACTTCTACATGGGATTCATTCCGGGCATCAAAGCTTTCACCGCAGCAGTACTCGGCGGAATTGGAAGTATTCCCGGCGCAGCCTTGGGTGGTCTTTTCTTAGGGATGTTCGAGTCTGTAGGTCCTGGTCTTTTCCTGGAAGGCTTAGGAATTCCTGCACCTCATCAGCTTAAAGATGTCATCGCATTTACTATGCTCGTCTTGATCCTGATCTTCCGACCGCAAGGCATTTTAGGCGAACGACTGGCCGAAGAGAAAGCGTGAGGTAACTTCCATGACTGACAAAAAACGCATCGACATTCGTGAGGTTATCAATCAAGGGCTTCTGGCTGGTCTGGTTGCTCTAAGCCTCAGCGTAATCGGTTTTATTTCCTTGCTTGGCGAACGTGAGATGATTGCCGGCATCTTTACCATGGGACATGTATTTCTGTTCGCAGCGCCCGTTGGAATTGCCTCTGTATTAGCGGAAAAAATCAAACATGAAAATACTGGTAAAGTTTTGGGGTTTGGTTTTCTGATCGGAGTAATAACAGCTCTGCCGCTTATCGTATTGATCATTTTAGCAACTTCATTTGACATTCGTCAATTCCTGGTAAATGTTTCCCCAGAACTCATCCACTTGCTCACTTTTGGGCAAAATCTGGTTGTTGGCAGCATAATGCTTGTGGTGATCACTGGCATCTTAAGCCTGCTCGCTGCTGGATTACGTCTACTCCCTGAAATATGGCGGAGACCAATCACCAGTGGTTTAGCCTGGACACTCCTTTTTGGTACATTTTCGGAAATTTTGCTCAGCAGAGTTCGAGCATTTTTCGGACGAGGCGTAGCAAAACTCGTCTTCTCTGGCAAAGCACTAAATCCTATTACGGCGTTGCTTATTCTTATAATCGCAGCTGCAATTGCTTACTGGAATGTAACCAAGAGATCCAAATCCGAACAAAAAGAGGTAGAGGTATCACCAGAAAAACAACAGAAATCGCAAAGAATTCGAGTTGTTGTTGGCATTATTTCTTTGTTGATCTTGCCCTTACTGTTGGGAACTTACCTCTCTGAGGTGATGAACAATGTTGGCATTTATGTACTAATGGGGCTGGGTCTCAATATTGTGGTAGGGTTTGCAGGTCTTCTCGACTTGGGTTACGTAGCGTTCTTTGCTATTGGAGCCTATGTCATGGGCATTTTGACATCTGAGGGGCACCTTGGGCTCGGTTTTACTTTTTGGACAGCCCTGCCGTTCAGTGTGCTTGCATCCACTCTTTTTGGCATCCTTCTAGGTATTCCGGTTCTGCGCATGCGCGGTGATTACCTTGCTATCGTTACGCTGGGATTTGGAGAGATCATCCGCATCTTAGCTCTCTCTGATATGCTGAAGCAATTTATTGGTGGTGCGCAAGGAGTGCTACAGATACCAAAACCAAGTATTTTTGGTTATGATCTGACAAAGCCCGAAGCGCTATATTATATTATTCTCATTGGAGTGCTCATAGCAGCTTTCGTTTCTTGGAGGCTGCGAGATTCACGCCTGGGACGGCAATGGATGGCCTTGCGCGAGGATGAAACGGTTGCCGAGGCAATGGGCATCAACCTTGTAAATACAAAGCTATTAGCTTTCGCTACGGGTGCTGCATTTTCAGGTCTTGCTGGTGCGATTTTTGCAAGCAAGCTGACTTCCATCTTCCCCCACAGCTTCAACCTGATTGTTTCGATCAACGTGCTCTCGCTGATCATCGTGGGTGGTATTGGCAGTTTACCAGGAGTTGTTGTTGGTGCTCTAATTCTCGTGGGTCTCCCTGAATTACTTAGAGAATTCGCTGAACACCGCCTACTCATGTACGGAGCCCTGTTGATCGTAATGATGTTGGCAAAGCCTGAAGGGTTCTGGCCATCTGAAACCATAAAACGCGAACTTCATGCTCATAAAGAGTTTGAAGCAGGCAGCAGCGATTAGCATTCATTGAGAGGATATCACTATGCTTGTCCTATCTTCAAAAGGTGTAACAAAACAGTTTGGCGGCCTGGTGGCGGTCAATCAATTTGATTTCGAGCTGCCCGAAGGCAAAATCGTCAGCATTATCGGTCCCAATGGCGCTGGAAAAACTACTTTTTTCAACTGCATCACAGGTTTCTACGAATTCGACCAAGGGACGATTGAATTCGATGGAACCATCGTGAATGGAAAATCCCCCGACCAGATCACTCGCTTGGGAATTTCGCGTACGTACCAAAATATCCGTCTTTTTTCCAACATGACAGCCATTGAAAATATATTGGTCGGGCGTGAACGCCACTACAAGACTTTTTGGGTAGAATCAATTTTCCAGACAAAACGAGTCAAAGATGAAGAAGCCGAATCAACCGAAGAGGCCATCCGCATCTTGAACTTCGTTGGTCTCCAGGGATTAGGCGATCAATTAGCCACCAACCTACCTTATGGTGCACAGCGTCGGCTAGAGATTGCTAGAGCATTAGCCAATGAACCAACGCTTTTACTCTTAGACGAACCCACAGCGGGCATGAACCCCCATGAAACTGCCGAGATGATGCGCTTTATTCTGCATTTGCGAGATGAGCTTGGCATTACTATACTGCTCATCGAACACGACATGAAGGTCGTTATGGGCATCAGTGAAGATATCTCGGTGATGGACTTCGGCATGAAAATTGCCGAAGGAACTCCCGCTGAAATTCAACGCAACCCTCGCGTAATTGAGGCTTATTTGGGCCGCGGTGCAGCCGCTCAGGCTTGATGGAGAAAAACTATGGCATTGCTTGAAGTCAACAACATACACGCATACTATGGAAATATCCAGGCGCTGAGAGGCATTTCCCTAACCGTAGAAAAAGGCGAGATTGTTTCACTCATTGGCGCAAACGGAGCTGGAAAAACTACTATCCTGCGCTGCATTAGCAGGTTGGTTGGCCTCAGAGAAGGCTCGATCACCTTGGATGGTGAAGATCTTTCCAAATCCAAAGCTCACGAATTGGTTTATAAGGGCATTGCTATGGTCCCCGAAGGACGTGGTGTTTTCGCCAAACTAACAGTCGAAGAAAACCTTGAAATGGGTGCCTTCTCACGAGACGATCAAGATGGAATTGATAATGATCTTGACCGTGTTTTCAGTTTGTTTGAGCGCCTCAAAGAACGCCGCAACCAGGTAGCGGGAACCCTATCCGGAGGAGAACAGCAAATGCTGGCTACCGGGCGCGCGCTCATGGCTCGCCCCAGTCTGATGCTGATGGATGAGCCTTCCATGGGTTTGGCACCTATCCTGGTTGAGGGCATTTTCGATACCATCAAAGAGATCAACGCCGAAGGAACAACTATTCTTTTGGTAGAGCAAAACGCCACCATGGCGCTGCAAGTAGCCAATCGAGGTTATGTGCTGCAGACCGGGGAAATTGTCCTGGACGATACCGCAGAGAACTTACAGAAGAACGAAATGGTGCAGAAAGCTTATTTGGGTATCGATTAATCCCTGCCCATCATAGGGATTTCCAAAGCGCAGTGGTGGTAGAATAACCCTTCACTGCGCTTTTTGATTTCATCACTCAAGGGATATACCATGCTAATTCTTAATTCCGAAGAAGTGCGCAAGGCACTCCCCATGGATGCCGCCATTCAGGCAATAAAGTCAGCCTACGCAGCTCTTTCCTCAGGAGTGGTTGAGATGCCCTTGCGCGCTCACCTTTCCATAATTTCCGAGGAAGCTGTCAGCCTTATCATGCCTGCGTATGTTCAAGCCAAGGAAAATGCCCTAGCAGTTAAAGTGGTGTCCGTATTCCCCAATAATCATGAACGCAATCTCCCCAGGATCAATGCCGCGGTGCTGGTGCTTGATGCCAAAACAGGCGTACCTCAAGCTCTTCTCGAAGGTGGTATGTTGACAGCTATTCGTACTGGTGCTGCTTCTGGCGCATCCATAGATATATTGTCTCGGCCCGATAGCAAAACAGCCGCCATTTTCGGAGCAGGTGTACAAGGGCGCACGCAGCTCGAGGCAGTTTGTACTGCGAGATCCATAGAAACTGCATGGATATTTGATTTAGATTCTAACCAGGCAGCAAAGTTTGTCGAAGAAATGAGCGGACAGGGATCGATTCCTGACGACCTCAGGGTTGCTCCTACACCTGAAGAGGCCATTGCCGAGGCAGATATCATCTGCACAGCCACAACTTCGACATCACCCGTCTTTCCCGAGCAAGCTGTCAGAGCTGGGACCCATATCAGCGGAGTTGGTTCATATACCTTAGAGATGATCGAAGTACCCCCCGAAATCACTCAACGCGCCCACGTTTTCGTGGATTCGCGCCAAGCCATCATGGATGAAGCCGGTGAACTGGTCGCAGCCATCAAGCAGGGTTTTATCAACCAAGATGCCTTCATTGAACTTGGGGATGTGATCAATGGAGTAACCCCTGGGCGAGAGGATGCTGATAAAATCACTTTCTTCAAATCTGTCGGCGTTGCCGTTCAGGATGCAATGGCAGCGCAACTTGCCCTCTCCAATGCAAGAAAACTGGGGCTCGGACAGGAAGTCGAATGGTAACGTTCAAACGTTAATCGTTGGACGTTGAAAAACCTTTTCAATAGGATTATTTATGTCATTTCCAGATACAGCGAACATTGTCATCATCGGCGGCGGGGTAATGGGTGCCAGTACTGCTTACCACTTAGCGGCGCGAGGGGTCAAAGATATTCTACTACTCGAAAAAGATGAATTCTTTGGTACAGGCGCAACGGGGCGTTGTGCAGGCGGCGTGCGCTATCAGTTCTCCACCGAGGTCAATATCCGTCTTTCATTAGCCAGCTTGCCTATGTTGGAGCGCTTTGAAGATGAATTCGGTCAGGCCATCGATTACCGCCAACTGGGCTATCTCATGCTGCTGACCAATGAAAAAGATATTAAGACTTTTCGGCACAACGTCGAACTACAACACAGCCTGGGCGTGATGACGGAATGGCTGGATCAAGCAGAAGTCCGTCGACGTGTTCCCGTACTGAACTCCGATGATGTTATTGCAGCCACAAATTACCCTAAAGATGGTGTAGTCGATCCCAATGGGGTTGTGATGGGCTACATCTCTGCTGCACAAGGTTTGGGAGTTAAGGCAATCAACGAGGTTGCCGTAACTGGGATCAACATCGAGAACGGCAAAATCACGGGGGTGCAGACATCCGCTGGAAAGGTGTCCACTCCTGTTGTTGTCAATGCGGCTGGACCCTGGGCAAGCGTCATCGGCCAAATGGCAGGCATTCCAATTCCGGTTACGCCCCTAAGACGACAGTGGCTTACCACCACTCCACTCCCTGATCTTTCGCCAGATTTTCCATTTGTGATCGACTTCGCACAATCATTATATTTCCATCCTGAAGGTAAAGGTCTGCTGACTGGCAAATCCAGCCCAAACGAGCAGCCCGGGTTCAGCCAAAACGTGGACATGGAATGGGAACTTGTTCATTTGGAAGCGGCCATCAAACGATTGCCCTTGTTAGAAAAGGCTGGCTTGGCATCACGTGTGGCTGGCTTATACGAAAACACTCCCGACGCTCACCCTATCTATGGCGAGACTCATATCGAAGGTTTCTTTATCGTCACCGGTTTTTCGGGCCATGGCTTTATGCACGGACCGATCTCGGGCTTACTCATGGCTGAGATCATCTTGGATGGCAAATCATCCACCGTCGATGTGTCTATGCTCGATCTGGCACGCTTTGATGAGGGCCGATTGATCCACGAATACAATGTAATTTGATCCAATCTAAACGTTAAACGGAGTCTCAATGTCTTCTGCAGAAATCATAACCATCGGTACCGAATTGCTGCTCGGTGAAACTGTTGACACCAACACCCGCTACATTGCTCGCACACTGCGCGATGCCGGAGTGGATCTTTATCGCGCATCGACGGTGGGCGACAATCATGAACGCATCGCCCAAATTATCCGCGAGGGGATACAGCGCGCCGAGATCATCATCACAACAGGCGGGCTTGGCCCCACAGTAGATGACCCGACGCGCGAGGCAGTTGCGCTGGCGGTGGGTGTCGAAACAGAATTCCGCCCAGAGCTTTGGGAGCAGATCCAGGAACGATTTCAGCGCTATGGGCGTACTCCAACAGAAAATAATAAACGGCAGGCTTATGTTCCCCAGGGGGCCAAAGCCTTCGAGAATAGGGTTGGTACAGCCCCTGCATTTGTTTGCGAATCAGAGAATTCAGTGATTATCGCTCTGCCCGGTGTTCCACGCGAAATGGAATTCTTAATGAAAAGAAAGGTAATGCCCTTTCTAAGAGATCGCTTTGAACTGAAGGAGATCATCAAGTCAAGGCTGATTCATACCTCCGGGGTCGGGGAATCGGCTATCGACACCCGCATCGGAGATTTGGAAGAATTGAGCAATCCCACTGTCGGTATGGCTGCTCATGCTGGCCAGGTTGATATTCGCATTACCGCTAAAGCCCAATCTGAAGCTGAAGCAGACGAACTCATTGCTATTGTAGAAGCGCAACTCCGTGAGCGGCTAGGACATTGGATATATGGCGCAGATCAAGAAACCCTTGAAGGGGTCGTTTTAGATGATCTTGAAACACGAGGTATGAAAATGGCGGCGATGGAAACAAATTTAGATGGCCGACTGTTGCGGCGATTGGCTGGCAAAGGTGACGCTTTCGCCGGGGGTGAAATCTCTTCTTCAACTTTCTCAGCAGATGAATTGATGCAGGCCACAAAAAACACTTGCCAAGCCCATCATGCTGATGTATGCTTAGGGGTCATACTGGTTCCTGGAGAAACACAGCAAACCATGCACTTGGCTGTAACCACTCCAAATGAAGAGAAGCAACTCAAACGAACATATGGTGGTCCTCCCCAAATGGCACCACTTTGGACTGTAAATCTAAGCTTAGATTATTTGCGGAAATTGTTCATCGATAAGTGAGCGACTTATTTCGTTTTACACCTAGCATTCACACAGCCAGCCCATTGAGGGCTGGCTGTCCTACAATACTTGGAAGGTATTTTTATGTCCAAAAACATTGATCACTTACTCACCAATGCCATTGTCCTGACCATGGACGAAGAATTCCATCAATACGAACCCGGCGCGGTCGCCGTGGATGGAGATAGCATCGTAGCTGTTGGCCTAGAAGATGATCTTAAGGCCAAATTCAAGGCCAAGGAAATTACCGACTGTGGCGGCAAAGTGCTCATGCCCGGATTAGTCAATGCCCACACCCACGCCGCCATGACTCTATTGCGCGGCCTGGCCGATGACTTACGGCTAGATGTATGGCTATTGGGATTCATGATGCCGGTTGAACGCGAATTTGTCTCCCCCGAATTCGTACACTTGGGGACATCATTGGCATGTATCGAATTTATTCGCTCAGGAATCACATGTTTCGCAGATATGTACTACTTTGAAGAAGAAGCCGCCAAAGCAACTGCCGAGATAGGTTTGAGAGCCCTTTGTTCACAAACTGTACTCAAATTCCCCACACCCGATGCGGACTCATATGAAAAGGCGCTGGAAGCAGCCGAAGAATATATCAAACGTTGGAAGGGACATCCCCTGATAGTACCCTCGGTTGCCCCTCACGCGCCCTACACATGCACTGAGGATATCTTACAAGCCACCGCACAAATCGCATCATCTAATGATGTACCTCTTCACACACACTTGGCCGAAACTCTCGTCGAGGTCGAAAACTCACAAGAAGAGCATGGCATGTTGGTGATACCCTATGTGGAAAAACACAATCTTTTCGATGCTAAAGTTTTGGCTGCCCATTGTGTGCATGTTGACATCAGTGAGATCCACACTTTGTTAAAACATAAAGCGGGTGTTGCGCACAACCCATCTTCAAACCTGAAACTGGCTTCAGGTGTTGCCCCAGTAACAGATATGCTAAATGCGGGCCTGGATGTCGGCATTGGCACGGATGGTCCGGCATCTAATAATGACTTGGATATGTTCGAGGAAGTTCGCTTGGCCGCGTTAGTTGCCAAAGGTTTTACCGGTGATCCTACGGTAGTTCCTGCTAAGACGGCCTTAGCTATGGCAACTCGACTTGGAGCGAAAGCCTTGCACATGGGTGACATAACCGGCTCGCTAGAGATAGGCAAACGCGCCGATTTAATTCTGGTGGATATTTCCCCACTGCATAACGCGCCTCGGTTCCGGCGTGACACAGATGGAGTCTATGCGCAACTCGTTTACGCATCCAAGGGCACTGATGTCACCGATGTGATGGTAAACGGGCAGTGGCTGATGCGTGAGCAAGAATTGCTAACTGTTGCTGAAGAAGAGTTGCTCCAACGCGCTGATACATATGCCAAGAAAATTGACGCTTTCCTTATCGAAAGAGAACAATCTGTGCTCTCCAAGCTGATCGCTATTGGAGGCGCCTTAGAGCAGGAGAGCTTCGAGGTTCAGGTAAAAGTACGCGTGACTGACCCGGATGCCATCGTAGACAAAATTGAACATTCTGAGTTGGATATCCTCCACTACCGCCATTACCACGAATATGACACTTATTTTCATTTCGAGGACCCAACCCAAGGCCAGCTCCGCTATCGAGAAGATGAGTTTATCGATGAGAATGGCGAGTGCAACAAAGTTCGTTATCGACTGACGATGATCGGCAGAACTCGCGAGCGGCATTTCCCCAGTGATGTGTTGCTATCGCGCAGCCGCTTTATTGCACCCGCAACCCACAGTTTGCGCTTCTACAAAGAATACTTTAAGCCGACTTCTGAAACTTTCATAGAGAAAGATCGGTTGCGCTGGCGCGTTCTCTTCCAAAGCATCGAATTCTATATCAACCTGGACCGCATTGATCAACCCAACCTGGGGACTTTCTTAGAAGTCAAGAGCCGTACCTGGAGTCAACGGGATGCGGAGAACAAAGCTGAAATCGCTGAACAATTGATCACATTTTTAGGTGCAGAAACAGAAGAATTTGTCGCTCAGGATTATATTGAGTTCGTCGCCGAAGCATGATCACTCCTTGTAGATGAAAATTGCCGTACTCGCCGATATCCATGCCAACTATCCGGCATTGCTGGAAGTTGCTGAGCATCTCCAAGGTTGGGGGCCAGACTTAGTTTTTGTCGCAGGGGATACTGTCAACCGCGGGCCGCGCCCGGCGGAATGTCTTCGCCTCGTGCAGGAAAAGGTTCGCAATGAGGGTTGGAAAGTCATTCGCGGCAACCATGAAGATTATGTCATCGTCCACTCACAAGATGATGCTCCAAGGGAAGGCCCTCTATTCGACCTGTTTTATTACAGCTATTGGACCTATGAAAAACTGGGTTGCGACACAACTGACCTCGAGGGATTGCCTGAAGAATTTAGTCAAACTGTGGCCAACGACGGTGAATTTCGCGGAGTTCATGCCTCGATGCGTGGTAACCGCCGGGGAATCTATCCCGAAATGGCAGATAGTACCCTGAAAAAGTTGATCGCCCCTCCCCCCGCGGTTCTGGCCGTAGGCCACACACATCGCCCATTGGTCCGAAAGATAGATGAGACCCTGGTTGTGAATGCTGGTTCTGTGGGCTTGCCATTTGATGGCAACCATCGGGCAGCCTATGCCCAGATTCAGTCTTCAAACGGAGATTGGACTGCAAAGATCATTCGCCTTCCCTATGATATCGCGCAAACAAAACAGGATTACGTGGAAACAGGTTTCGTCGATGATGCTGGCCCGCTTGCCAGATTAATTCGATTAGAACTTGAACATTCTCTTTCCCAGCTTTATCAATGGATGAATCGTTACATGGATTTGGTGTTGGCCGGAGAGATCAGTGTGGCTGCTGCCGCCGATGAATATCTACAAAACCCGCTCATCAAGCCCTATTGGTGAGGTATTATCCATCGACGGAGGCAAGGGATGTATTTCGATAAAGTCAAATTCCGCCGCCAACTCGGTTGGCTCACTACCCGAAAAGTTGTATTGTGTGTTCTCATCCATAGTTGCTATTTCTAAATGCAAATGTGATTTCTCTCACGGCAATTCCCATAGAACCCGGTTTGCTGCCGTGCTATCTGAATTGTGGTAGGACGGTACTTAACCGTGGACATTGAAATCAGCCGCAGAACTGTCATTCTGAGGAGAGCAGCGACGAAGAATCTTACTCTTTAAGTGACAAATACAGAGATTCTTCGCTCCTATTGTCGCTCACGCCACAGGCGGGCCTCCGGCCATGACACTTTGGGACGCTCCACGGTTTACTGCCGTGCTATCTGAATTGTTAAGCAGGTAAAATTTTCAGATTATTAGTCGTCAAGAGTATCGAATGCCCTGGATAAAACAAATCCCCCTCGTAGAAGCTACAGGTTTACTAAAACGCCAGTTCGACGCTGCTATTAGGCGGGCTGGACGCGTTTGGCACATCGTCCAAATTATGAGTCTGAACCCTCATTTGATGAAGGACAGTATCCGCTTTTACCAAACCTTGATGAAAGGCGAATCTCCACTTTCTCGGGTGCAGCGTGAGATGTTAGCCGTGGTTGTATCTTATGAAAACGGCTGCCATTACTGAAGACAATCACATGCACACGATCTCCGTGAAGAGGTCACCAAAATTTATTCTGAAACGAAAGAAGCGGATGACTTTGTCCATGCCGTTGCCAGAGATTGGCGCTCAGCCCCACTTACAGACAGTGATCGCGCCCTATGTGAGATCGCTGCAAAACTCACCCACCACTTAGATCAAATGTCCCCAGCAGATCTTGATAAGTTGAGGGATCATGGATATGATGACCGCGCCATCCACGATGCAATTCAAGTAGTAGGTTATTTCAACTATATCAATCGCGTGGCAGAATCGCTGGGTGTAGAACCCGAGGATTTCATTCACCCCTGGGGGCATACCGAATGAAAGTTATTTACGATGGGGATTGCCCGGTTTGTGCCTCACTAAAGGAATTCGCTGAGAAACGGAATGACCGGGAGAGTATAAAATTCATCCCTTATCAGGCTAAGAACCTCGCCAAACACGCGCCTGGCTTAACACAAGAACAGACCAGTCAAGCACTCTATGCTATTTCTGATAGGGGGATTCAATCCCGAGGGGCGCGTGCCGTATTCGAGGTTATGAAACAATTACCTGGATTTTGGGGTGCTGCTGGACGAATACTATCACTTCCACCCTTTGTGTGGTTAGCTAATCCTGTTTACACCCTCGTTGCTAAACACCGGCACAAGATCAGCAATCGGCTTTGAATTTGGGGATGATAGAGTTCGCGACCAACTCAGTGAGCTGCTGAAAAAAATCAGGCTGCGTATCGTCCGTTTCTCTTTGGAAACAACTCCCACCCAAGGGGCAGTATCACCCCAGGTTACAGGAAAGATGGGTCTCTAGGAATCGCCGTGGTAAAGGGCCACATTTGGGGGTAGGGTACGTGCTCCGCACGCACCCTACCCCCAAATGTGAGGTATCTCACGGTAATTCCCATAGATCCGGAAAGATACTCCTGTTTTCTTACGTGTCAATCATTTCCATTCATATTGGCTGATCGTGATCCATATGCTCGGAGGCAGATCACCCCTGGCAGAACTCCATTCCCAAAACGCCACAGCAGGAACGCCTGCTTCTAAAGCAGCATCCAAGAATTCTCGCAATTCACTAGATGATGGCTTCCAATCACCATCAACATGTGCGGGGCCGATGGGTATGATTTCAATTTCGGGATCAAGCTCTTCAAATTCTAGGATCGAACGTAATAATTGTTCTTGAGGGTTGTTTGCCTGCACCCAGAATACTTGCGGCATCATATAATCAGCACCCTCTAGAAATTCTTCGAAGGGGAATGGGGCATGGAAATTGGGGAAACGATACGAACTCAAACCAACCGGCACATCTGGGATATTGGTCAACAAGGTACTCATATATAAACGGGCAGCCTCTGCTTTTCCGTCTTGCTTGAATTCCGCTTCAGCATTGACTACAAATCCATCAAGTCCTAATTCTTGAACCCGGTAGCTTCCCACTAGCGCTTCTTCTTTGGGGTCATTTCCGTAGATATATTGCCAGCCCCAAACCTGAACACCTTTGATGTGTAAGGCATCGATCGTTTGAGGCAGTAAGTCTATGCCATCATCTGAAAAATGGCGGTAGTATTGATTGCCGTCAGCAATTTTGATGATTACGAAGGATAAATCCGCTTTAACAGCTGCCTCTGCGATGGCGTCGGGATCACCACCCTCTACATCCTGGAGTTTCCAAATGAACATTCCTTTGCCGGTTATTTCACTCTCAACAGCCAGAGTAACAATGGATGTCTGCAGCATGTTGATCAGCACCAGGTTCTGATCACAATCTTCAGTTGTATCAAAAATAATTGGATCACTGAGCAATTGTCCGTCATCACCCAATAACTCGATCGAAAGGGTCCCCGTTGAAGCAATGGGCATGTCCGCCAGCTTAAACTCAAAACCGCTTTCGCCGTATAGCTGTGCTGAACCGGATAATACCAATTCATTGATTTCTGAATCACCGATGATGCCTGTGAGGCGTACTCCTAAATTAACAATTGGAGAATCTTTTTGATCGAAAACTTGTCCCGCCACTCCTAACCAGTTACAGCCCAACTCTGGATATGCAATGTT
>JADHTJ010000213.1 GCA_016785015.1 Anaerolineales bacterium | reverse complement strand
CTACTGTTATTTTCTTGATATTCAATGGAATTGTTATCCGGGGTTCGGCTTTCGTCATTTGCATGGGGTACCTTCCTTTTGGTTTCCCCCTGTTATACCCCCATATCTGCCGGTTCCCCCGCCAATTCCTAAAGAGCCTCTCGTCTTCTTCAACTACGTTACCGTCGGGATCTACCTGACAGATACCGCCCTCAGATGGGTTGACCAGGTAACCCGCGGCGGCGGGCATGACACCGAAATCGATCTTGAACTGCCCGGTATTGGCCCCGATGGTCACATCGGCACCATTGGCCGTGCAGGTCAGCGTGCTGCCGGTGATATTGCAGTCCACATTGGCAAGGTTGGTAATGTTGGTATCGCCCCCCACATTTACCGCGCCGTAGGCAGTGTCACCGTTGGGCAGGTCGTCTCTAAAGATGGTCTGGCCATCTGTGATGGTGGCATCGATCGGACCTGAATTTTTGACGATGATCTGCCAATCGAAAGGCACGCCCACTGGGGCTATGCCCAGCTCGAGAATATCATTTTGCTTCTCAGCTTCCAGATCGGGAGCGGGCGCAGAAACAGCGTTACCCGAATCTACCACGTAGACGGAATTGCTACCGTCAACCGCCACACCCATCGGCTGGTCGAACTGCCCATTGCCGGTGCCAGCAGACCCCCACTTGAGCAAGAAATCCCCTGGGGCGGCAAAGGCAATCGTTGCGCTCAGCAGGGTTACGATTATGAATATCGCAAAACTGTTTAGGCCCTTATTGTTCAATCTTTTCTTCATGATGATTTCTCCGCAATCAAAGATCTCAGGTGTGATTGGTTTGGAGACCTGTGTTTGTATGTATTGGCCCTTGAAGCATTTTCCTTCCTGGGTTGAATCAAAAACGCCAATCCGGGCAGCTCATCAGCGGGATTGGCTTGGGTGAAAATAGTTGATCAAATTTTCAATAACAGAATATGTAACCAGGGACTTCCTCATGCATCCTTTTGTCAAGCTAGTCTCCTCAAATTAATGGGAGGCAGTACAGTATTCGACAGCTATTGTGATTTCATATTCAATTATAGAGAGTAAATGTTACCTAGTCAACAATAATGGGCGTATAAATTCTCCCCTAAACCTTAGAAATCAACTTGAACGGAGCCGAATACTACGTCAAACAACCCAAGCTGCTACATATCACTCGGTCCTGGCAGCCAACCGGCAGCATCTGCCCACGCTTCTGCAGCGAAATAGATCAGATCAACAGCCGGGTCTTTGACATCGGGATAGGGATCAGGATCAGCCAAATTTCTTACTCCAAATATTTTTATCACGAATGGGTACGAATACAATGTCAGGGGTTAAGTAGTTGCCCCCCTAGCCCCCCAACCTTGGGGGGAATATTTAGGAAACTCCCTCAGACTTGTCCTGAACTCGTCGAAGGGATTGGGGGTTGGGGGCGTTCTTCGAGAGATTGCTGCCCATCTACGGAACTCCTGCAAGTTTAAATAATTCGTGACATCGCCAGCGGCGTGCTTCGCACGGCTCATTCGCCAACATTCGTGATAAGCATTCAAGAATGCTGCGCAATAATTACAGCAATGATTTCTTTCAACATTTTCGCCGCAACCATTCCTGTGATGCCTAATGGATCGCGCCTGGGGTTGTATTCGACGATGTCGGCACCAACGATTTCGGCTTTTAGATTCTGAATGATTGTCAACGCTTCACGTGTGCTCATGCCCCCAGGTTCATGATGCGAAACGCCGGGCGCAAAGGCTGGATCCAGACAGTCCATATCAAAGGATATATATATCGGACTATCAAAGGAAAGCTGCTCGACTTCTCCCAGATCGCGCATTTCGATGACCTCAACGCCGAAGCGTTCAGCCAGTTCTCGTTGATGGCCCGTAATAGTGCGAATGCCCACCTGTACCAAACGCTGGACTAAGCCATCTTCCATAATACGAGCAAATGGACAGGCATGGGAGTGGCGATCGCCATCCAGTTCATCATACAGGTCAGGGTGGGCATCGAACTGCAAGATGTTGAGCCCGGAATATTTTTTGGCATAGGCACGCATGATCGGAAAGGTTATCGAATGGTCACCGCCGAGGGAAATAACTTCAGACGTTGTTTCCAACAATTCCCCCATGCCACTTTCAATCATTTCGAATGCATTCTGGCTTTTAGAGAAATCCAGGTCAGCGACTATTTCCCATCCTTGAGACAAGCCCAAGTCGATGCCGTTTTCCGTCCACATATTGGCAGACTGGCTGTACAGCGCCTCACGAATGCGCGGCGGTGCCAGCGATGGGCCGCGCAAAAATGAAGAGTTCAAGTCAAAGGGGATTCCCAGAATGGCGATTGTGTCATTTGGCATTGTACCCTCTCGCTAGGAACCAAAAAATGTCTGCATCGGGATGAAATATGCATCGATCCAGCCCTGTTGATACTGCATGCCATGTCCAGGCAATTTGGAATGTCGGATAGTAATGTGAGTACCTTCCTCGTGCGCTTCAAAATTGATCTCTAAGAGCGAATCCGTGTCAATGGTTTCGAATTCTGTAGTTCGCCAGCTTTGGATAATTCGATGGTGGAGTTCCAACTTCAGATTCATTCCTTGGATATAGCCATCCCAGGCCTCGAACTCATCCCCAACCTGATCCGATACCCGGGCAGGACTACCTGTCATTTTGGTGTGTTGGTCTGTGTCTAACCAGGCTTGGTAAACGTCTTCTGGCGCTGCGGGAATAATTCCTGTGACTTCGAATTTGACGGCCATGGTTTTCTCCTATTGACATTTACATATGATGATAAACTTTTGATTGTCATGCTGAGCGCAGCCAAGAATCTCTGCAGAGACTCTTCGGTCGGGTACACCGCTCCCTCAGACTTGTACTGAGCCTGTCGAAGTGCTTGTACTGAGCCTGTCGAAGTGCTTGTACTGAGCCTGTCGAAGTGCTTGTACTGAGCCTGTCGAAGTGCTTGTACTGCGACCGAAGGAAGTGTCGAAGGCGTGGCAGGCGTAATCAATTTATCTGAACATCAATAATATACCCTAGCCACCTGACAGTTTGAGAAAAAAACTTTCTGGGACTCTGATTTTCACGGATTTTTTGTAAAGATTCATAAAAACATCGGTGTTTTTCCGTGAAATCCGTGTACAAAATTGAAACTGTCGGGTAGCTAGTAATATACATTCTGTCATTGCAAGTGCAGGTGCTAACAAATCTCCGCAGCCGAGTTTACTGTATCGCGCAGCAGCTTCTCGACAATTTCAAAATCAATTTTCTCGGGTTTTGTGTAACGAATACAGCCTTTGCCCAGGTTGAGGCCCTCCAATGCCGGTCTGTGCTTGTCCATTACTGGTTCTTTGAGGACGTAAAACGAAATATAGTTTTTCTGGCTGGCAAAGGCGACTTCGACAACGCCATCTTTGGAGTAGCTGGGCATACCATATTCCATATTTTCTTCGTAGCCCGTGAGTAATTCTCGACACAATTGACGAAGTTGCTTCAAGGCTTCTTTTCGTTCCTGGGGTACTTCTTCCAAATATAGCTCAACTTCTTTGGCTTTGCTCTGCATACTCTTTCCTTTCCATTATTCGCCATGGAAACTCCACACGCCGACCAATGTCAGCATCGAGATGGTGATAATCCCTAAGACCCAAAAGTACGAGATTGAGTCGCCTAAGGTGCCAACTTTGGGCGTACCTGGCATGGCATTGCGCAAGGCGATTTGGGCGAGCAATAAGGCACCGATGGGGGTAGAAATGTGGCCACTTACCACGTCGAATCCTAGAGACCGATATAGATAACTCAATTATGACTATTTTGGTACGATTTTACTCAAAATCTTAAAGATAGACAACTTAATCCCCCATCGAGTTTGCGAAATTCGGAGACATCTACTTCAATGGTCTCATAACCAGATCGTTCGATCAAGGCTTTCGAATTTGGATAGCCCATGGGGATCATAACTTTACCGTTGATCCAGACACTGTTAGCTGCATAACTTTCATCATCGGAGATAGGCAAGATGTTGAAATCCTGAAACGCAGGATGTGTCAGGAATTCTCCGCAGGCAACCAGGCTCTCATTCTCTAAATATGCGACTCCCGTTTTCAAGTGCAGCATGTCGTTCATCTCCACCATGGAGCCGGACAAGCCATATTTCTCCAGGATGTCGATTACCTGTTGTGCTCCAACTAGATTGGTGCGTTCAGAAAGACCAATATAGAAATGAGAGCCGACCATCATGATATCGCCCCCTTCAACGGTACCTGGCTCACGAACTTCTTCCACGATCTCAAATCTTTGGCGCAATACTTGCTCAATGTCCGTCGTTTCACCCTTGCGTGATTCCGCGCCCAGGTTCATGGCGATGGCACAGTGGGGAGTCAGCAGCGCAGTGTCTTCAATAAAAGTTGAATCAGGGAAGCGTTCATCGGCATCCAAGACAGTGACCTGAACTCCACATTTTTCTATGGCAGCGACATAAGCAGCGTGCTGTTCGAGAACGACTTCATAAATTGGTTTCCCAAGATTCGCCGAAGACAATCCATCAACAATGCTTCTTCCTGGGGTTCTAACAATGGCATTTTTGAACATAGTTAGTATATTGTAAACTAAATAATGACTAATTTTCCTAGATAGTTAAGGCCGGTCTTCGCGAAGCATACCCTTGGGGTGCCAGACCGGTCACAGCGAAGATTTTCACTAACTTTCTTTATACTGTTTTCAGCTTTACTTAAGGCCAATAAATATCGCCCAGACCTGGGTGAATTTAAGGGTATCAGTCTCAATGAACGGTCGCATACCCGTTAAGATACCACCGTTGAGTTCAGCAAGCAGTTTGGTTTTTATAATTTGCTTTGTGACATTGGCAGTGTCCGTCATCCGCACCCAACGCTCGAAATCCACTTTGACAGCGCGCTTGCTCACATTTTCTACCTTCAAGCCAGCAGCTTCCATATTACCAATCATTTGCTATTCCGAAAGTGCCAGGGTATGCGCTGGGTCTCGAAGCCTTTCCAAATGATTGCAGATCTCAGCAAGATCCGGATCGTCGGGAGATAAAAAATCAACAATGGCAACTCGGCCCCCAGGCTTGCACACACGCGCCATCTCAGATAGCTGGACAGCGGGCTGCTCAAAATGATGGATTGCTAAACGAGATGCGACCATATCAAATTCATTATTTTCATAAGGCAAATTCGCGGCATCGCCTTCATCAATGACGATATTTTTCAGACCGCGTTTGGCTGTTTCATCTTGGGCAATTGCCAACATTTCCGGCGTGATGTCAATAGCTACAACTTCGCGCACAAATGGGGCCATCGCTCGGCTGAGAAGCCCGGTCCCCGCGGCGACATCGAGGACGCGATCGCCCACTTCAAGAACCAATCCTGCAATAATCCAATCAAGAATTTCATGGGCTGAGAGAGTCAGGCCGCGACCGTCGAAATATGCAGCCTGCTTTGAAAATTCTTGACGAACAATCTTGTTGTGGTCTATGACCTTCTCCGCACAAAACCTAAATCTTGGATCACGAATATAGACGAATAACACAACTGGAACGAATTATCTATTATTGACCTATACAGATGTTGATAAACTTTTGATTGTCATGCTGAGCGCAGCGAAGCATCTCTGCAGAGACTCTTCGGTCGGGTACACCGCTCCCTCAGACTTGTACTGAGCCTGTCGAAGTACCTGTCCTGCGACCGAAGGAAGTGTCGAAGGGAATCTCTCAAAACAAGAACCAGATCCTTCGCTTCGCTCAGGATGACACATTGGAGAGAGCTTACTCGCACATGCCGTTAACATGGCGTTAGTTGATCAAATAATATATCAACGCCTTCTGCACCTCATAAAGGTAGCGTTTTTGGGCATATCCTGCGAAATAGGCGGAGTCGATCACTTCCTGGTGAACTTCATTTTCAATATTGAATGGCGGGCAAGGTATCACCCAGGCATCTGGTTTAGCGATCCTCAAATCTTCAAGCGCCAACTGGAAAGATTTATCCACAAAACTTTCTGGCCAGGCATCGGTAAGGATGACATCCGCATCCTTGAGCCCTTCCAATTTGGAGTGGGTCAATTTCGCCCCTTCAACGGAATCAAACCCCTTGGGAATAGCGTGTACATAATCCAATTCCAAGATTTGGCACATCCGAATCCAGGAATTTAAGACATTGGTTGGGGGACCCAAGATACAGAACTTGAGACTCT
>JADHTJ010000212.1 GCA_016785015.1 Anaerolineales bacterium | reverse complement strand
TGATCGCATAATCCGCCACATCACTCCGCTTACCCCTGTACAAACCCGCATTCTGCAACTTTGTGGATTGTCTCCCGATATTTATACAAGGTTGGTAGAAAATTGAGAAAAGTCAATTTCATTTCAGCGAATAATGAGTTCTAGGGGGTGACTTTTGCCTTTTGCGAGTATAGGCTCGGCTGGCTGAACTTCGATTTGATCTTTCACGAACTGATAGGCTGCGGCGCTAATCAGGATTTGGTTGGATCTAGAATTTTCTTGAATGCGTTTGGCGGTGTTGACACTATCCCCAATGGCAGTGTAATCGATGCGCTCCTCCGTGCCGATCAGCCCAAGCACAGCTTCTCCGTAGTGAATGCCCAAGCCGAAATCAAGTTGAGCCTTTTTGGGAAGCAAATTGTGTAGTTCGTAAACAGCCTGCCGCATCCCTATGGCTGCTCGAACGGCTCGCAACGTATGATCAGCTTGGGGGATGGGGGCGTTGAACCAGGCCATAACCGCATCTCCCATAAACTTATCGACGGTGCCTTCTTGCTCGAGAATAGCGTCTGTTGCAGCTGCCAGATATTGGTTGAGTACAGAAACCAGTTCTTCAGGTGTCAGGTTTTCACTGAAACTGGTAAACCCGCGGATATCTGCAAAGAGGGTGGTGATGTTGGCGCGTTCGCCGCCCAATTGGATTTTATCGGGGTCGAGTTGATCGATGACTGCAGGAGAAACCATGCGGGCGAACAAACGCCGCTGTGCTTCGAGACGTCTCCTTTCGGTGACATCATTCAGCACAATGGCCACACCTTGCGTTGTGGCTTGGGCATCTTTTAATGGAGAGAGGTTCAATTGTAAGTTTACCGGACCACGCTGCGGTAGGGTGGGGTTTAGTTCCATCCCTACGAGGGATTCATCTGTTTTTTGAACTTTGATGATGGGCTTCGCGAGTATCGAGGCCAATTCTGGCAGGCTGTCTAAGAGGTCATGTTGCAGCAAGTCTATGGATGTACGGGCCAAAATTTGTTCTGCGGCGCGGTTGCAAAGGGTAATCCTATTTTGAATGTCTGTGGTGATTACGCCACTGGCGATGGATGCGAAGACATTATCCATCAGGTTTTTTAGCTCAGTGACTTCAGCCAGGGTTTGACGGACAGATTCAAACAAACGCGCATTTTCGATAGCGACTGCTGCCTGATTGGCAAAGGCAGAAAGTAAATCGCGTTCCGAGTTGGTAAATAAACCGGTACGGATACGATTATCGGCGTAGATTACGCCAGTGAGTTCTTCCTTTACTTTGAGGGGTACGCAAAGGATAGAGCGCAGGTTATAGGCAACGATGCTATCTTGGCCACCAAAGCGCGGGTCTTCGATAGCATTGGTTGTCACGATGGGCTGAACATCTTCGACAACGCGGTCGATGACGGTTCGGCTGATTTCAAAATCAGATTCTTGAATGGATTCTTGCTCCCAGTTACGGGCGATGCGGATTTCGAGTGAACCGTTTTCGTCCCGTAGCATTAAAAAGCCGCGCTCAGCCCCTGTTAGGCGAATTATGGTATCCATTACAATGCGCAGCACTTCGGGGAGATCAAGAGATGAATTGACTACCTGTCCAATGTCAGCGAGGGCGCGCAGATCTTTGAGTTCTTCTCCGTGTTCGGAAACCTGACGTCCAATACGGGTTATGTGGCCGGCCAGGCGGGTCAAATTATCTGCGGCGCGCGCGACCCCCTCATGTCCTTGCTCTTCGAGCGCCTCCCGGATAAGGTCTATTTGGTTACTGATCTGAAGCAATTGTTGATCGGGAAGCAACGTCAGGGTGGTGGTTTCATCTTGCATGAAAATCTCCTAGCGGCGTTTGGGGACAGTTTAGTCATCGTTGGGGCTATTCAACCAAACGGAGGATTGATGAACCAATCCCATTGAGTAGGATACTTGAATAGGCGCCACAGGTATAATTTGTTTCTATTCATAGTGTACCCTAAGAATTAGCCCTTTTCCAAAACAATTCTTCCAATTACGGTTTGGATTTACGTGAAGTTTTGATAGTGTAAATTATAGATAAATATCACTGGAACTTATGTTTAAAGTGCCTTTTTACGTCAAACTTCTATGGTACAATCTGCCGCGCTGAGTCGAGGAGCTTTAGCACGTTCTTGAATTTCTGGTATTGCTGCTCAGCATAGAGGGCAGCCTAGCTTTTGAAGGAGTACTTATGCTTGATAACTGGCTTTATATCGGTCTCTTTATCATCGTTGCTTTATTTATTCCAGCGGTTGCAGTGTCCTTACCAAGGCTGATTGGCCCTCGAAAACCCAATGCGATCAAACAAGAAATATATGAATGTGGCATGGAAACCGTTGGTGATGCCTGGGTACAGTTCAAAGTTCAGTATTACATCTTTGCTCTGATCTTCCTGATATTTGATATTGAAACCGTTTTCTTGTTCCCTTGGGCAGTGGCATTTGATAAGCTGCCGCTCTTTGCTGTGATGGAGGGGGTACTATTCATCTTGATCTTACTGGCCGGATTAATGTATGCTTGGCGCAAAGGTGCGCTGGATTGGGCGTAAAAGCGGCTGATGGAGTATTCTTCAGCCCTTTTGTTTGTTAGGAAATATTCGCGATGTTGAAACCGCGTTTCAGGAGATAACGAATGGGTGATCCGATTAATCTGATTTCTCAGTGGTTTAATAACCTGCTCTTAGGTTGGGGGCTGGCAGAAGGCCTTGTGAAGGTAATTTCCTTGGCGATTGGGGCGGCTATCGTTGCCACCTTAGGCTTGGTGACAGTGATCGCCTTGATTTGGGTTGAGCGCAAGATCGCAGGACGTCTGCAAGATCGCCCAGGACCCAATCGGGCCGGCCCATTTGGTCTGTTCCAACCATTTGCTGATATGATCAAGATCTTTACAAAAGAGATCACTACACCAGATGGTGCCGACAAAGTTGCATTTAATATCGCTCCAATATTGGCGATGGCTTCGGTTCTGATGATTTGGGCTGTGGTTCCCTTTGCTGGTACAGTAGTTGGTGCGAACATCAATGTGGGTGTCTTATACATTGTGGCTGTTGGATCATTCGGAATTGTTGCGGTTTTGATGGCCGGCTGGTCGTCAAATAATAAATTTGCCCTTTTGGGCGCTTTTCGTGCCGTTGCTCAGATGGTTTCTTATGAAGTTCCCATGGTGATCGCATTATTGGTGCCGGTTTTGCTGGCACGATCCATGGGAATGAACGATATCGTTGCTGCTCAGACACCCTGGTTCATTATCATAGCCCCCCTGGCTGCGCTGATCTTTTTGATCACCTCGATGGCCGAGGTGGGACGCGCTCCCTTTGACTTGCTCGAAGCTGAATCGGAGATTGTGGCGGGTTTCCATACCGAATATTCTGGCATGGGATTTGGTATGTTCTATGTGAGCGAATTCTTGCATGTTTGGACGGTTGGCGCTTTGATCGCTACATTCTTCTTTGGGGGTTGGAGTGGTCCTGGAGCCGAGAATTTCCCAATTCTTGGAATTCTCTATTTTTATATGAAGACGTTTATTGGGTATTTCTTGGTGACTTGGATCCGTTTATCTTTGCCCCGCATCCGCATCGATCAGATGTTGGCTTTCAATTGGAAATTCCTAACCCCGTTATCTTTAGTTGTATTGATTGTCACAGCAGTTGTAGATAAGGCGCTGGAGATGGCAGGCGTGGAACGCTGGGCTTATGCATTGATAATGCTGGCTGCTAATTTGCTCATCGGTTGGATTGTTGTTCTCATCCTAAAAGCGGTTGAACCCAACCGGAAACGACAACGCGTAGAATTTGAGCACCGTCCTGTAGCTGTGGCTCCTAAATCTACGGATAGCTAGTATTGGATACTGGAAGTTAGAAACTGGAGAGTATTCATGAGTGGAGTTGAAATTATTTTTATCATTGTCGCAATTGTGACCTTGTTAGCTGCCCTCTTTGTGGTCACAACACCAAATTTGGTGCATGCCGCCCTATGGCTGATTCTGGCCCTGTTCGGTGTTGCGGCGACTTTTGTGTTGCTCAATGCAACCTTCCTGGCCGTGGTGCAAGTGGTGGTGTATATCGGCGCCATTGCAGTATTGATGATCTTCGCAATCATGCTCACGCGAAGAGTGATGGAAGACAGCGGACCTCAAATCAATTCAAATTGGATTTTGGCTGCTCTGCTTGGTCTGGTGCTTTTCGTTGGTCTGACGTTTGTATTGATCAATTCAGGCGCGGCGAATGCATCTCTGTCAGACTTGGTAGTTGACCCCGTGGAGCAATTGGGGAAAGAATTGGTTTCTCCTAATGCCTATGTAATCCCGTTCGAGTTGGCATCGGTGTTGCTCTTGGCGGCAATGATCGGTTCTATCGTCATAGCCTGGAAGAAATAAAGGGTAGATGAATACTATGATTTCTCTGACCTGGTATCTAATCTTCGCCGCAGCCCTATTTTCCATTGGGTTATATGGCGTCTTGGCTCGTAAAAATGCTATTGCAATCTTGATGGGTATCGAGCTGATGCTCAATGCTGTCAATATTAACTTGGTGGCCTTCTGGCGCTATGGAGATCTGGCAAACATTGCCGGACAAGCCTTTGCAGTGATTGTTTTCGCTGTTGCCGCTGCAGAAGTAGCTGTTGGTTTGGCACTTGTGATATCTCTCTATCGTCGTCGCAATACAATTGTCGCCGAAGAAATTGATTTGATGAAGTGGTAATACTTAGATCATTGAACGTTGTATGTGAGGATTTTTTATGACCATTGAAACATTAATCTGGCTAATCCCACTGCCTCCGTTGTTGGCCTTTTTCGTGATTGTTCTTTTCACTAATCGCAATAAGGTATTGAGCCACACAATTGCTGTGGGTGCAGCGCTGCTCTCGTGGGGCGGGAGTATGGTCGTTTTTTGGAATGCCCTACAAGAAGGTGCGCACCACTTAGGCGCACATCCCTTTGAATCGTCAATCAACTGGCTGCCGACAGGGGATTCCTGGCTCCAAATAGGTATCCTAATCGACCCTCTTAGCGCGGCGGTGCTCTTCTTCGTTGGCTGGACGGTCTTGATGATCTTCCTTTATAGTGTTGGCTATCATAATTTTGGCCAACCCAAAGGTGATCACGATCGAAAGGGTTTGCCACCGCACGGAGCCACAGTCGAAGATGAACATGGGCATAAGCATACAGTCCCCTCCATCGAGCCGATGTACTCCCGTTTCTTTGCATTTATCGGTTTGTTTGCTTTTGGGATGTACACCTTGGTGGTCTCCGACAACCTGCTGACACTTTTCGTGGGTTGGGAGATCATGGGCCTTTGTTCGTATCTTTTGATTGGTTTCTGGTACGGCAAGAAGTCCGCTCGTGCGGCAATGATCAAAGCGTTCATTACCACTCGCGTTGGTGATGTTTTTATGCTTCTGGGCATCGCCTATCTCTACACGATCACTGGGACGTTAAATTTCCGAGCGATATTCACGGAAGAAGTTTTGCATCATCTGGCAGCAGAACCCTCTGGGTTCTTCGGCCTCTCAGTGGCTGGACTGATCGGCATTTTGCTATTTATTGGTACTGTCGGAAAATCTGCTCAGTTCCCGCTGCATGTCTGGCTGCCTGATGCTATGGAAGGCCCAACACCGGTCTCAGCAATGATCCATGCTGCCACGATGGTTTCTGCGGGCGTCTACATGGTCATCCGCATGTTCCCATTGCTCTCAGCGGGCATGGAGCATGGTCATTTGACTGATCCAATGAAGGCAATGGCCTTCATCGGTGCGTTCACGGCTCTATTTGCTGCGACCATCGCCCTGGCTCAGAATGATATCAAACGCGTGCTGGCCTATTCGACCATCTCTCAGCTTGGCTTTATGATTGCTGCTTTAGGCATCGGCGCTTATGTTGCAGCGGCTTTCCACCTGGTGACGCACGCCTTCTTCAAAGCGCTATTGTTCCTCGGCTCCGGATCGGTGATCCATGGGGTAGAGCATGGCGTTCTGCATACCGGCGATCACAGCGTCGATCCACAGGATATGTTCAATATGGGCGGTCTGCGCAAGAAGATGCCAGTTACTTTTTGGACATTCTTAATCGGCGGTTTCGCACTCTCTGGTTTCCCATTGGTCACGGCGGGTTTTTGGTCCAAAGATGAAATTTTTGCTGATGCCTTTGCGCATGGGCATATCTGGGTTTTGGTCACCCTGGCGATTGCCGCCTTCCTGACTGCTTTCT
>JADHTJ010000211.1 GCA_016785015.1 Anaerolineales bacterium | reverse complement strand
TATGCTGGGGGTCGGTCGGAAGAAATTGTTGGGGAAGCTATCAACGATCGCCGGGATAAAGTTGTTTTGGCCACAAAAGTACGCTTCCCCATGGGCGAAGGTCCTAACGATCAGGGGCTTTCACGTTATCATATCCAACGCAGCGTCGAAGACAGCTTGCGTCGCATGAATACTGAAACCATAGATTTACTCTATATGCATTGTTGGGATCCTCTCACTCCCATCGAAGAGTCCCTGAGTGCCTTTGATGATTTGGTCACCGCAGGAAAAGTGCGCTACATTGGTGTTTCTAACTTTAAAGCTTGGCAATTGATGAAAGCCCTGGGAGTAAGTGATTCCAATAGATGGGCGCGCTTTGTTGCTGCCCAGTATCAATACAGTTTAGTCACGCGCGACATCGAGCGAGAGTTCACCGATCTTTGCATTAGTGAAGGGGTAGGTCTCACCCCATGGGGGCCGCTGGGAGGTGGATTCTTGACAGGGAAATATCAGCGTGACAGACAACCTATGGATGCTTCAGAAGGTCGCATAGCGGTGATGTCCGATGACACAGAGGAAGCATGGCTTCGCAGGAACGTCGAGCGCAACTGGAGAATTTTGGATGCTATGCAAACGATTGCTCATGCACACGAAGATGCTAGTCTCTCCCAGGTTGCTGTGGCATGGTTGTTAACTCAACCCGCAGTCGTTTCAGTCATCGTCGGTGTGCGTACTCTAGAACAACTCGAAGATAACCTGGGCGCTACTGAAATAAATTTAAGCGTTGATGAAGTCAGCAAGCTCAACCAAGTCAGCGCATTGGATGAAGGTTATCCCTACCGCTTTATCAAGAATTACGGTCAACGCTAATTGTTGACTACATCAACAAGCAAATTCTTTGAGTTGAATCATTTGTTACGAAAAAGGGAAATGTTCGGCCATTTTGCACCCTGGGGGTAACGTCAAGGTTTGTACTATGAATAACTCCTTCTTGGGGATGGTGCGGCAATGGCAAGAAATTTCTTTGACCGAAGTTATGTTGCCACACCGATTACAGGTCCGGATTTATAGATTTAGCTGAGGCTCATGGACTCCCGGACAGGAGGGTAACAGAATTTTCTGAGGCTCTGTAAGCTATTGAGTTCGCCGTTCAGACTCCTGGCAAGGTATTGTTAGAGTTTGTGGTTGAAAGGAAGATTCCATCTCTCCGATGGTTCCAACGGGAGCTGATCTGGGTGCTATGACGAGACGTCCGGTCATTAATAAGGCTGCGGTTGCAGATTGGAAGATTAGGATGAATAGATCATGCAGAATACACTAATCGCTCTGGTAGAAAATAAACCGGGTGTACTCAGCCGGGTAGTATCTCTCTTTCATCACCGCAATTTCAATATTGAGTCTCTGAATGTCGGGCGGACGGAGAAGCCTGATGTCTCATGCATGACCATTGTCATGGATAGTCAGGATGTAGATGCACGTCGGGTAGAAGCCAATTTATATAAATTAGTCAACGTGATTGATGTTCAGGATGTCACCAATCAGCATTCCATCACACGTGACTTGGCGTTGATTAAAGTCAAGTGCTCGCCAGAAAAGCGAGATGAAGTTGCCAATCTGGCTTCCATTTTCCGAGCCAGGGTTGTGGATGTGGCACCTGAATCTGTGGTTGTTGAGATTACAGGGACAGAAGATAAGATTGAAGGCTTGATGGAATTATTGCGACCTAATGGCATCTTGGAAATGGTGTGCACTGGACAGGTCGCCATGATGCGTGGTTCAGGCGGTGGTGTGCGCTATACTCCTGGCACAAATGGATGAGAACTCGTTTCAGTAACTCTGAATAGATAGGTAAAGCCTTTTCAACTTGATAAAAGCATCTTTGGTTCAGAAGCGCCAATAAATACCAGTCTGGTTATTGTTTCGTTCGTCGGACAAAGCTTTGACTTCAATGATCAGCATCGCATCGTCTGGGTTATAGACAAACAATATTAAGAGAGATAATCACTACTTATACCAGCAAGGAAAGTACCCACGGCAATTGGCACCATCACCGGTAACGGTTTGCAGTTACCAAGAATTAATCGAAATATCACTGACCAAATTACCCATGCCAACAATACAAAGATCAAAGTAAAGGCAAACTAATTCCAGTGATGGTTCCTATTGCGTTAGGTACTGCTCTGGCTGGTGTAAGTTGTCTTTAATCCTTGGCATACCTTTACTGAAAATCGTTAAACAAAAAACCGCTCGAAGATGAGCGGCTTGATGGTCGGTTTGTAGTCCGAGCAATTGAATTATAGTATTTACAATTGATAGATTGAAAATCCAGAAAAAAATTATGGGCCTTCGGGAAGGTGCACCATAAAAAGAATAAAAATCCCATAGATCAGTTTACCAGAGGCGAAATTGATACTGTAATTTCTGTCAAATTCGGTAATTCCTGCAACAATACCTGGTCAATGCGTTTCCTTAGCTTGTGTACGTGCGCAAATTCATATTGCGGGTCGATAGAAATACAACTCTCTAAATGCAGGCAGTGTCCAACCCATCGCATGCGCAAATAATTGATCTCCCTAACAAATGGCAATTTACGGATCGCAGATTCCGCATGTTCCATCAAATGGGGGTCAACAGCATCCATCAAACGGTACCACATTGCGACGATAGCATCCCAAGTGATAAATACAATTGCAATCCCTATAAGCAACCCGAAGATCGGATCGAGTATTGGTATATTCAGCCAACTACCGATTACGGCGGGAAGCACAGCCAATGACGTCAGCCCATCAACACGGGCGTGTCGGCCATCCGTGATCATGGCTTCTGATCCAATCTTCTTTCCAACTCGAATCTGAAATACAGCCACTGCTTCATTGCCAACAAATCCAATCAGGGCAGCAACAATGACCCATCCACCATAAGCAATTGATTGAGGGTTGAGTAATTTCGACACCGCTTCAAAGAGAATGTATCCAGCACTAAAGCCAATTGACAGTACAATGAGTAATCCTGCAATATCTTCGGCTCGGCCAAAACCGTATGTGTATCGTTTTGTTGCCGCGCGCCTAGCTAAAACGAAAGCAATCCAAAGAGGTATGGAATTCAGTGCATCCCCTAAGTTGTGGACGGTATCTGCCAATAAGGCCACACTACCACTAAAGAAATATATTGCTGCCTGAAGGATTGTAGTTATTCCAAGCAACAACAAAGCTTGTTTTAGAGTACGAATCCCTAATTCATTATTGTAGATAGCATCTTGTTTGCCTGGCAGATCATGACTATGACCATAACCTGGCAAGTGCAAGGCCATGGCAATTTTTTCCCACCAAGTATCTCCATGATGATGGAGGTGATGGTGATCATGCTCGTGGTGATGTTCAGTTTGCATTCAGATATCTCTCCTATTAGTGTCACGGAGTATAATATGCCGACAAGTAAATATTTATTGCTGCAAAAATATGCAACAAGAATTTTGATCAATGACACACAACAAAATTCAGTAAATCACAGATTGAGGTGACTTGTGCGTGGGAATGGCGTAAATGGCGCCATAGTGGTTCTCAATCGCACGGATCAACAACCTGCAAAAACGGTGCAGACGGAGGCGAGTTTCGTCAATACGGCGAGGGCCAGCCGCAAGCAAACGGGCGAACTCCCATTTCAAAAAGACCCAGGCATTGGTCAGGATTAGACCGATGCTCAGCAAGAAGAAACGCATGGCTGGGTTGCGGGAAGTGGTGGTGGCCCGCACCCGCCGGAGCAGGCGATAACTACACTCCACGCCAAAGCGTCGGCGATATTGCTGGTAAACCTTATCTGCTGACCAGTCCAACAGGATGACGATAAAAGACAACCACTTGCGGCGGCGTTTGCCCGTTTTGTCAGGCACCAACGAGGCTTTCATTGCGATCGTGGCCTGGGTTCCGTCGCTGAATGTATAGGATGTCGTGTAGCTTTTCCGTCCGCAACACAGCGCCCGGGTTCCGCCGGTCTTGCCGCGAATGGGATTGGCGATGATGGCAGGTTGTTGCTCTGTGGCCAGGTGTGTGGCAATCGAAGTGGAAGCGAATCCTTTGTCTAAATATAACACTTTGGCCTCAAAATCAAGGTTCTTCAGGCAAATAAGCAGGATTTTGAGTACATCCAGCGCTTTTTCGCCAGGCAAAACGTAATGCACCGCCAGAGTGAGCCGCACTTGCCGCCAAATCACGTATGCCGTTGCGACGCGAATAAAATGCGTCGTTCCTTTCTTGGCGCGCCCGGAGCAAGTCACTGCTCTGATCGCTTCTTGTTTGCCATAGAAAGGTTCGTCATGAAAATCAATCGCTATTTCGATGCCTATGTGAGCCATGCTGGCCGGAATGCACTCCGCCAAGGCGCGATTGGCGGTTATTTCTTGTTCAGCCAGTTCTTCAATGGGTAGGGCCTTGTTGACGTATTCACGCACCGTATTACTGTCAGCTACATTTTCTAGGTCTGAACATACCGCTTCTAGGCTGCTGCATTCGGCGCTAGCTTTCATCAGAAGGTCAAAGATCATGTCTGTATTACAACAATATCCATTCGCCTCAATGGCAAGATGCTTTTTCATGACTTGGGATGTAAAGGTACGAATGTCTTCTGCTTTTAGCTCATATTGGTGTATCATATTTGGGGCTCCTTTGGTTATTGGTTTTGGTTGCTTCCTAACCTTTTACCAAAGTTGCCCCTTTTGTCAATCAAATCTGTGATTTACTGAAATTAATTACCTTGAGATATTCCACAAAAACGGCTACCGAATAACTAATCAGCGGCAAGTTATCCTGGATGCAATCTGTGAGGCAGATGGACATGCGACTTTGGCTGAGATTTATTATCGAGCAAAAAAGCTTGATGGCAAGATTGATCGATCAACAATATATCGGGTTTTGGATGTATTGGTGGAATTAGGAATTGTTAATTGTTCCGAGGATCTGAATGGTAACAGGGTATATGAGTTGGTAAAGGAACAGCCTCATCACCATCTCGTTTGCAAACTGTGTGGAGAGGATACTGAAATCGATAATCAAGTGATCGAGGAGTTTTATCAAAATCTTCAAACCACATACTACTATGAAGTTGAAATGGATCATTTAATCGTGTTTGGGGTTTGCCCAGAGTGCTGAAAGTAAGGTTTGGAAATATTGTTGGGGAATTCAATATTTCCCACGAAACGAACTGTATCAAATACAGAAACTTCTCCACGGAATGATCGGGAGAAGTTATATCCAATATTTGTGCCCCAGATGGGAATCGAACCTAATTTGGATTTAGAAACCTAATTAACTGGGTATTGGACTCGATCCAACAACCGCAAAACTAAGTGAATCTCCCCGGCCACAGCCCGGGGCTTCTAAAACAACTTCAACTGCTTTAGTGATTTTTCTTCTTTCTTGTGGTATTCAATGTAATTCCTAATCATTTCCGTTGTCACTTGGTCGCCTGATGTCCTTACGAAGTATCCTACTTGCCAAAAGTGCCCACCCCATAACTCTCGTTTCACTTCGGGATGCTCTCGAAATATTACACTCGCTGTTATGCTTTTTAGCTTCCCTACTACGTTTGATATCGACATTCGCGGTGGAAATGACACGAACAAGTGCACATGATCTTCGGCTATTTCTAGCGCATCTATCTCAATTTCATGATTCTCTGCTATCTCGTAGAATAGCTCTTCCACTCTCTCGCGGACATCATCACGCAATATCCATTTCCGATACTTTGGCGCCCATACCAAATGATATTTTGTCTCATATACTGTATGACTGGTTCGCTTTAGCTCCATCTCATCAGTATACCAACTCTATCTCTTTAGGCGAATTCATCTCCGACCACAGGTCGGGGCATTCTTCGCTGTTTCAGTAAAACTACAAACCGGACTCGAACCACTTTTTATAAAAAAAGCAAGTAATTCCCCCTTACTCCAATGGGAAATCTTTCAATTTCTCTCGAGAATCAAATCGCAACATAGATAAAAACCGATCAACATCAGTGATCGGTTCGAGTTGTGACCCTAACCGGACGTAACTCGAACCGCACCCTTCCCCGATTTTGGCCTAAGAAGTCGGTTTGCGGGGGTAATGAGTCACATCAATATTGCTTTTAAGAATGATAATTCTCACATCAAAAATCGTCAAGTAACGCCGGTGTTTCCCAGCAATTCTAAATATGGTGGGTTTTTGGAAACAAAAATGCCCAATGGCAGAATGAAAGTGAACATATGGCAAAGAAAAAAACGCTGAGTGGTCAGCACCTCCGAAGTGGGGAGTAATAAGTCGCTTGAATAATGTTCG
>JADHTJ010000210.1 GCA_016785015.1 Anaerolineales bacterium | reverse complement strand
TTCCCGATAGAATGGATACTCAATTCAGTTTTTTCAATGTTTTTCATCAATAAATTATAGTGTACTTAGTTTTTTTAATTGGATTGGAAAGAAAAAACCCTACTCCAAAAAGGTATGGAGCGGGGTTGGTGTACCCCTAAGGCGACAAACTCCGAACACCACCCTTCCCCATTTTGCCCTGAAAAGGCTGAAACGAGGGTAGAAAGATACGAGAAAGGTGAATGTAGCTTGTGTGAAATGATCTCACCTTCTTGATTAATTATAATTCGTTTTACAAGTATTTGGAGCAGATTGTTTTTTTGCTTCTCATCAAGACGCTCATAAAAGGTTGAGGCATTGGCTAATAGAACAAGAGCGATCTCCAAATCATCCAAGTATTTGCTGGCATCAAATTCCATCTCTTCAATTTTCATTCGAAGATGAAGAGTTTTCTCTTGCCACTCAGCACGTAATTTGTTATATGCTTTTTCACTGATCTTGCTCGTGATGAGTAGCCTGCCCAAATTGGTCTCTTCCTCGTTGAGAAGAAGTAACTTTCTTTTCAATTGCTCAATGGTTTCCTCCTTGTTATCCGAAGTGACCTTACGGATTTCATTTTGATAGATTTTCCGAATCTCAGGAATGATTTCAGGGTCAATGGTGATCCCATTTAGCCAATCAGGGATATGAGTATCCACTAATTTGGCTTGTATCCGAAATTTCCGCCCCTCAACTTTGGAATGTGTTAGATAGTAAGAATAGCTTTTGTTTTTTCCTGAGGGAGTTGAGCCAAACATCTTGTATTCTTTCCCCTCTATATCCACCCAGAGCAAGTTACGAAGAAGGTAAATCTGTTTTTGAAAGTTTCTTTTATTGTTGCCATGCTTTAGCAAGATGGCTTTGCCGCGCTCAAATTGCTTAGAAGTTACTATTGGTTCCCATTGCCCCCTCACATCTCCCATCTGAATGCCAAATCGTTCTGAAACAGCCCAACCGGCATAAAATGGATTATGGAAAAGTTTCTGCAAGATATTTCCAGCATTTTTTCGTGTACCAGTTTGGGGATCCTCCCAAGCCCAGGGATGTCCACTAGCTCGAACATAGCATCTACGATTTAGCTCTTCGCAAATCGCGACTAGTGTATATCGATCTGTTAGGAGCATTTCCCAGGCATCTTTGAGTGCTTTGATTTGTTTTGGATCGGCTTCTACCCAACGTTCATACTTGTTACTACTGATTTGGCGCTCTTTATTGACATAACCCTCTGGTGCTTTATGCGGCCAACCACCAGCACGCATCTTGGCTTCCATCCCACCAGCTGTACGTTGGGCGAGAACATCTACTTCTCTCTGAGCAAGTCCCATTTGGAGTAGGAAGAGGAAAAAGCCATCTGGGTTCTCGGGCTGAAGACCAGGCATGTTAGCAATTCTGATTTTTACTCCCAGGCTGATCAATTTCGTTGCGGCTTGAAGCCCTTCCACGGTATTACGCCCAAATCGATCTGCTCGGTAGAGACCAACATGGGAGAATTTCCCAGCCTCGGCATCGGCCAGCATTTGCTGATAATCTTTGCGGTTTGAGGTGGTGCCAGAAAGCAAATCTGTGTATTCTCGGTATTGTGGCGTGCTTGAAGAACTAAGCAATTGCTCCTGTATGCGCTGCCTTTGCATGGCAAACGAGCGTTCAGGGGTTTGCTTATCTTCATCGCTTACTCTGAGGTAGGTTGCCCAACCGGGGGTGATCTGTTGTAGTGCCAAGAAGTCAACTCCAGGGTTACGTGGCCACGAATCATCTCATGGTCATGAAAACGCGTCAAGAATCGCCAGCGTTACCTAATTTTTTATGGATAGAACACATAGAAAATTCTGATTGCAGAGCTCCGATTTCTTCAGGGGTGAGCACAGAAAACAACAAACGACCCAGATCAAGCAGTCGGTTTACATCTTCAACTGTTACTGTCTGGGCTTGTGCCTTTTGATCGACTACTGAAGAATTCATTTCACTCTCTCAAGATATTCGATAGGTATCCTCAATAGAACCTATCCTGTCTATATCCTAAAAGATGGAGCATGATTTGTAAGTAGCTAAGTTAGCCTTGAATTACCTTTTGTCTTATCCCCTCATTGATCGTGCTATATATTTAAAAAGCCAAATGTCTTGTCAGCCGCAGCACAGTACCCATCACGAGTTCTGGCGGAATGGCCCGAGCAGGCCAGCCTTCTTTTTCTAGTTCATTCTCAAAATATTCTTCGGTTTCATTATTATGAGCCAGTGGTGCCCAGTTGAAGCGTTGCCCAAGAGAGGTATCTAGTAAATCTTCGGGGATGGGATATTGATTGGAGACTTCAAAACTTTCAAGGTCTTTATCGCTTGTCAGGCTATGGATTCGACAAAGCAAAAAACGTCTCCCTTCTTTAGAAATTGGAAGTATGGCAATATCCCCAGGTTGGGGTCGCTTACTACGGTCACAGATCAGCCAATCCCCGAACAACAAATTCGCTTCGGGAATATCTTCATCTAAGGCCAAAGCAAAAATATCTTCGGGATCTGCGCCTTGCACTACACTGGCAAAATGCCCGTGTTTTTCTGGAAATTCAACTAGTTCGCCATAGCGATTGACTTTCCCAACAATTGCTACTTCAATCAGAGTTTCCGCAGTTCCCGCTCGCTCAATCAGACGTATGAAGAAGCCAGAGATGCTATCGCGGGCGAAGTAGATGAAACCCTTGTTGTGCAGAGCTAGTAATGCCTTATGAGCAGTGGGGGGCTTGACACCGAAATTATCAGCAATCTCCTCTAACCGAGGAGAAGATTCGTTCTCTTTGATATATTCGCGCAAGAACTCAAGGTACTCGCGCTGTCGAGGAGTGAGGGCATGGGGCATTAGATTATTTCCAATCAGTTATCAATAAGAGCGGAACTTTAACCGCTGAATTAGAGTTTTCGCTCTTACTGCAATAAGTTTATTATGTTCTGCTATTAATAATAGAAACAACCTCGTCTAACTTTCCATTCATAGTTCGAGCCGTGAGGTGATCTGTAAGCACAACAACTAAATCTGTATCTCTAGCAACTAAGAATTGACCGCATTTTGAAAACTTTGAGTTTGGAAATAATTCCTGGTAATCTTCCCAATATTTCTTACCATAGCCAACCACTGCTTTAGGGCGATGATCATAAACCATCTTCTGCAGGTATTTAACTCTCCGCGGCTTCACTGTTCGGTAATATTCATCCCGGGAAGCATATTGAGGAATAAGGTTTTCGTACTGCCAGTCATTAATACTTGGTTTTGGAATTGGCAATAATTCACATAAAAGAGATTTTCCTTGAAAACGACCAAGAGAATCAGCCTGGTAATTGCGAATGCTTTCTGTATCCACACCCATCCCTTCAAGGCGAAGCATGATGTAACACATTCCACGCCAAGTTCTTTGGATTATTTTTTTCCCTGAATGATGTTTAGTAATCCCAAGAATTTTATGTGCTTCTGCGCAATCTTCAATGGTACGAAATTTTAAGCGTGAACGAATATTATTCTCCCCCCCACCAGCTTCTTCCATCCCAAGAAACCAAACTTCAGCATCTAATTCTCCATACCCAACGAAGTTTAATAAATGTTCCAATTCTTGATCTGTAATTGCTTTAGTCAATGTAATGTCCTTGTATGAGGTAGTCTACCAGGTGATAACTGGAATACCCAAATTCTTATTGCTTGTGTTATGGCTCATTATCAACATAGATGAATCTGTTTGACAAGCTCTTCCAAAATCTATAGCATGAAATTACATTAGCGAAAGCCAAATCTATGCAACGCCTAGGGGAAACCAACCAATTCAAAGATCGCAACCTGCGTTTGAAGGGTGCAGACATCGCCACGCAACGTGGCTGGACAGGCGTCCCCAACTTCATTCTCGAGAGTGACAAGATCTCCATCGGTGCAAAACTAACTTATGCCATGTTGCTCAAATACGCACGTGAAGATGATGAGTGCTTCCCCGGCCAGGATCGATTAGCAAAAGACATGGGTACCTCCCGCCAGAGCGCTAACACATATATCAAAGAATTAAAAGAGGTTGGATTGATCTCCGCAGAACGACGCGGACAGGGACGATCCAACTTATATACAGTTTATGTCAAAGCTTCGTTTTGGAGAAAGCATCGCTGACCCCAGGCTGATGTCAAATATTTTGACATCTAGATGTAAAAGATTTACCCTTCTAGAAGTCCAATCTTTTGACACTAATAATAAGCAGCTAAGAATAATCAGAGAACTAAGATACAGTATAAGTATATATTAGATTTTTTATTTGGGATAGCGATTTCACCCTGTCATCCACCTAATATCGATGGATTGTACAAATGAACAAGCATTGTACTCATTCATGAGAACAGGGCTGCAACCCCATGCGAAGTCCCGAGCGGAGCTCCGGTTGACTTGCCTGGGGTTTTTCTCAATTCAAGGATTGAATTGAGCCAGGAGTAATATGCCCCTCCTCTACAGAGGCCATGTTCAACGGACTGATTTTCCCCTGTAAAAACAGACCGATTGTCCAGACCCCCGGTCGTCGGGTCATCCGTGTCGTGGTGTCGCCGCTTCGCGAACGAACCCCGACTGCCAACGCTGCGCCCTGTCTCTCCCTCTGGTCATTTCCAGGGTGCCTTCGTCGCCACGATACTGCGTTCGTGTCACCTCAGCGCCACGCTCGGCAAGAGACTCACTGCGTGAGACTCTCGCCTTGCTATCGCGTTGGCAGTCGGCGTTCTCGCCGACGACACGGGCAGACCGCCATCCTCCTGGACCTCCTGGCGGTCTTTAGAAGCGGAAGCGCCTGCGGCGCAGCGTTTTGTTCCCCCTCCAGGGTTTTACTAAAGCTTACTCATTGCTAACTCGTGCAATGACATTTCAAATGCCCCGTGCTAAGGTAAACCTGGAGGTGTGAAATGAGAACTGAATTCGAAAGAAATCCTGAGATCCATGCCCTTGCGGAAACCCTGTGGCGTACTTTCATCCAGCGGGACGATTTATATGCACGCCAATTGGATGATGGACGCTATTGTTGCGTCCGCAAAGCGCTTACAGAAAAACACCTGCTTGCTCATCTGAAGGGCGGGATCACTTTAGGGGCTTATGTACTAGATACGGATAGTCGGGCGCGCTTTGCCGTCATCGATGCCGATGACGATCACCAGTTGGCGCGACTGGCGGATATGAGGTTGAGCCTGGCCAGAGAGGGCGTCCCTTCTTACCTGGAAGCCAGCCGCCGAGGGGGTCACTTATGGTTCTTTTTCGATGAGCCGATTTCAGGCAAAACCGCCCGATCCTTTGGGAAGAGCATTCTCAAATCTGTGGATTTGAACGACATTGAACTCTTCCCCAAGCAGGACAAGCTGGGGGATGGGCCAGGCTCATTGATCCGCCTGCCTTTTGGTGTGCACCGCAAAGACGGCCAGCGTTATGGTTTCGTCACCATCCGGGGCGAAGCGCTGGCATCGACTTACGCGGGGCAGATCCGCGTCATGGCTAGTCCAAGAGTTGTGGACAAAGCTGCAATTGAGAAAGTGATCAACTGGAACCAGGTGCCAAAGCGGGAGCCTGTTCTGGTCAAGGTAGATGTGAATGGGGAAGCTTTGTCCGTACAGATCAAGCGCAGTATGCGCGTTCTGGATTTTGTGGGAGAGTACGTGGAGTTGGCCCCCAACGGACGCGGGTTATGCCCCTTCCATGACGACCATAACGCAAGCTTTTCGGTCAACACCGAAAAGAACTACTGGCATTGCTTTTCTGGTTGCGGTGGTGGCAGTCTGATTGATTTTTGGATAAAGTTGAAGGATGTGGATTTTAAGGATGCTGTGGGTGAACTGGCGAAAATGTTGCTGATCGAGTAAAGTTAAATGAATAGTCCGTCTGACAAAATTGTCAGGCGGACTACTTTTGTCTAGGGGTCTAAACTTTATTCCCTTTGCGGCTCCCTTTGAAATCTCTCTTCAATCGTAGTTTGGCAGTATCAATCCCGGCTTTGTCTAATGCACGCTGAACGGAGTAATGCACCGACACACTCATTGCGATAATGTCGTCCACATCGAAATAGTTTGGTTCAATCAAGAAAAAAGCAAGCAGGTCCCCCTTGATATAGTGGCCAGCCAACAGCATCAATAAAGATATCAAAATAACACCGCCAAACAAACCTCCAAAAAAAGCTTCTCCAGGGTTTCGCGACGTGCTGGAACTCATTACTCCGAGGAATAATGATATTCCCCCGATGATCCAAAGCACAATGGTATTGAGCACAGGTCGAATGAAAGTGCGCCACGAAGCATATAAATCCTTCCCGTGCTCTC
>JADHTJ010000209.1 GCA_016785015.1 Anaerolineales bacterium | reverse complement strand
CATACGGGCAATGCCAAAATCCATCACCAGCACATCACCCTTGCGATTGATCATCACATTGCCTGGCTTCATATCACAGTGGATCAAGCCCTCTGTATGCGCATATTGCAAGGCTGTACAGATCGAATGAAAGATGGTTTCAACATGCTCCAGGGGAACAGGTCCGCCCTGGTCGAAGATCATGCGCTTCAATGTCTTGCCTTCAATATAATCCAACAGCATGAAAGCATGCGGACCTTCTTGCTCCAGGCCGTAGAAGCGCACAATATGGGGGTGCTGCAACTTTGCCAGCGTTTGGGCCTCGCGTCGAAATCGGCGGATGAATACCCGATCGATTGCCAGGTCTTCATGTAACACCTTCATCGCCAAGCGTGTGCTGCGCTGCAAATCCCAGACGCGGTAAACTTCGGCCATCCCTCCGCGTCCGATGAAATCTTCTACTTTATATCGAGTGGCAAGTGTTTTTCCAACAAGGTTTGGCATAGCCTTTCCCTCTCTTTATTATCAAACCTGGGTTCAGTAGTACATTTTATGTATTATATCGTATGAGCGAGCTGGGGCGTATCAAGCAAAGCGTATTTTTTCTATATTAACCTGAACTTTGGATAAGAAAGGGTTCCAGATTGGTATAAACTATTGGCACCACACCAACATACCAAAAAGGAACCCTGACATGAGTTTATTCGAACTATTCATAGATGTCGATGATTTTTGCAAGATATTTGAACCTCGTTGGACAAGTTTTCAATTAGCAAATGGATTACGCCAACGGAATCGAGCTACACAATTGAAATTGAGCGAGATAATGACGATCATGATCTACTTTCATCAATCTGGCTACCGCTATTTCAAAACCTATTACGAGAACTACGTTCAAGAACATCTGGTGGAAGATTTTCCACGTGTGGTCAGTTACAATCGTTTTGTGACACTCATGGCTCGAGCCTTGGTGCCATTGACCTTCTATCTGCTATCCAAACGGGGAAGTTGCACCGGGGTTTCATTTGTGGATTCCACCCCACTCAAGGTCTGCCACAACAAACGTATTGAGCGAAACAAAGTTTTTGCAGGCATTGCTGCTCGTGGCAAGACGACCATGGGCTGGTTTTATGGTTTCAAACTCCATTTAGTTGTCAATGAGCATGGTGAAATTCTGTCTTTCCAATTGACGCCAGGTAATGTTGATGATCGAAAACCCGTTCCTGCTCTTTTCGAAGGACTTTTTGGCAAAGTTTTTGGCGATAAAGGCTACATTTCGAAAGATCTGTTTGAGAAACTCTTGCAGGAGAACATCCAATTGATTACCGGCTTGCGCAAAAATATGAAGAACCAACTCATGGATTTGCAGGACAAGCTTCTACTTCGAAAGCGCTCTATCATTGAAACGATCAATGACCAATTGAAGAATATATCTCAGATCGAGCACTCAAGACATCGATGTTTCACTAACTTCTTGATCAATCTCATCTCTGGCTTGATCGCTTATGCCCTGCGACCAAGCAAACCGGCTCTGAATTTGGCAAATGCCTTGCCCGCAGTCGTCTGCTAAACAAAACTCAGGTTATATTATGGATTTCGAACGACAAAATTATCGAAATAAATATCTGTGCCAGTCTCTGAAAAAGTCCCTGCAATCAATCCTACATCTCCCGATATAAAGGTGCCATCTTCAACTGAATGGATATGTTTACCGTCAACATACAGCGCTAATTGCTTACCAATACAATCGGCCCTTATCTGCGCAGACACAGAACCTTGCCTGATGCCAGAACTAAATTGCATTTGAGGCATATCAAGCAATATCTGCTTACCCCCGATGACTTTGCCAATGCCGTAATAACCATCGCTGCTGATAATGAAGAGATAAAAGTTTTCTGCATCCTGATAACGACAAATAATGCCAAAGTCATTATCGTCTGAGCCGCCCACTTTAATGGCATCAACTTCAATCCTTACATCAGCGAAATTTAAGCCAGGATTGGCCCAAATGTCAGTGTTGTTCGTGTTCACAAATATGCGATAGTAACCATTTTCGTAATCGGTGATGCCTTCGGCGACAGTGACTCGATCCCAACCGCTGGAGGGGTCAGAGAAATTATCCTGAAATAATATCTGCGTGAGCAACTGGGGTGGAGATGTGATGGTTGACCAAAATGTACTCGTCGGCAATTGTGTGTTCGCTGGCGTTGGCGTGCTCGTTGACCATGCAAAGCTGGTACTCACCGGTTCTGCGGGAGCGCTTTCCCCCACAGGTTCTGATATCGGATGCGTCACAGGCATTCGTGAAGGGTGAGAGAACAAAACCAATAACAATGCAGCCATAAGCACAGCCGCGCTAATAACAACACCAAGCCATGCGCTTTTCGTTTGTCGTGTCGCTGCCGTCCGTTCTGCAGTTCGTACGGTTGTCAATGAATCAGGGCTTGCAGATAGACATCTCTCCAATGCATAAAAGAACTCAAGCGGTGTTTGATAACGCCTGACCGGATCTTTCGCCAAACACTTTATAACAACGGCTTCTAGCTCAGGAGAAATATCTGCATTCCAGCGGCGCGGAGAAGGTGGGGGCAGATTGATTTGTTCCCAGCGGACGCGCTCACCGGTGGTTCCTGCAGCTTGGGACCTTGCTCCGGTAAAGGGGCGCCTACCTCCGGTGAGCATTTCAAATAAAATAATCCCCAGGGCATAGATGTCGGTTTGAGGCACAGGATCCAACCCGCGGGCCTGTTCGGGGGCCATATAAGCCGGGGTACCTGTGCCCACCAGATCCATGATGGATGTATCTGCCATCCTGGCAATGCCGAAATCCGTCACCAAGGGGCGGCCGCGCTCGTCAATCAGAATATTATTTGGCTTCACATCGCAATGCACCAATCCTTTACTATGCGCAAATTGCAATGCTCCGCAGATAGGTCGCATGGTTGAACGGATTTTATCCATTATCAACCGACCACCCTCACGAGTGATCCAATATTTGAGTGTCTTGCCAGATATATAGTCGAGTAATATAAATATCAGGCGACCATCCTGTTCCATGCTGTAGAAACGCACAATACTGGGATGCTCTAATTGTGCCAGGGTTTGTGCTTCGCGCTTGAAACGCTTCATAAACGCCTGGTTCTTGGATAATTCATCATGCAGTACTTTTGCCGCTAAAAAAACAGCGCGCTGCTGATCCCACACTTTATAGACCTCGGCCATACTTCCACGACCAATAAAAGAATCGACCCGATATCGATTGACGAGTTTATTACCTATGAGATTCACATTGATCCATTTTTGAGTTTTATGGTTCGAATTCCAGAATTATTCGTCCACTGCCTGTTTTCTCAGCAATCCAACCTTCGTAACCATTCCAAGAAACGCGCCACCATTGCAAATTGTCGGCAGGACGCGGCCCTTCAAGAATTTCGAGATAGGCTCCAGCCGGGATTTTTGTAACCACATCTACTGCATCATTCTTTGATACATACCCTGGAGATTTTCTAAGATTTACTTCGATCATTTCTGATGAAATACGTGCAGATGGGTTGCTGGCTGTAGGCGTAATTAGGGGGCGTTCAGTTGTTGGTTCCGGCGTTTTTGTTGACGGTTTGGCTGTGTTAGTCGGTCTACTAGTAGGTCTGGGGGTATTCGTAGGAGACAAGGCCGTATATGTTGGCAATGGGGTGTAGGTAGGGGCGGATGTGTAGGTAGGTAAAACATTGCTGTTTCTCGATGAACTTGATGAAGTGCCTTCTGCAGAGCCACTACTAATAACTGTAATTACAGACACATCCGCAGTTTGCCAGGATTGCCTATTCGAGAAGATCAGCGCCAGGCCGATCACGAATACACCGATTACCAGCCACAGCCAGGGTTGCCTAATAGCAGATTTCACATCGGGCTTTGCTTGAGCTGGCTCAGATGATTGTTCCACAGGAATAGGTGATGGCTCCAACTCAATGGGGGTTTCTACTTCACCCGCATCGATGATTGGAATATAAGCCCCCGCCGATGCGGCAACACCTGATGCAGCCAGTGTTCGTTCAAGAGTATTCAACAACTCGAGGGGAGATTGATAACGATCTTTGGGATTCTTGGCTAAACACTTCAGCACGATAGCTTCTGTCTCCAACGCGATCTTTGAATTCCATTTGCGCGGGGAGGGAGGTTCAAGATTGATCTGTTCCCAGCGAACACGCTCACTGGTACTGCCAGTGGTATTAGCATTTTCGCCGGTGAAGGGGCGTTCACCTCCAGTAAGCATCTCGTAGAGAATAACCCCCAGGGCGTAAATATCGGTTTGGGGCACAGGATCCAACCCGCGGGCCTGTTCGGGGGCCATATAAGCCGGGGTTCCCATCCCCACCATGGTTGCTGTAGCAGCATCCGCCATACGGGCAATGCCGAAGTCCATTACCAACACGTCGCCTTTGCAGTCAATCATCACATTGCCTGGCTTCATATCACAGTGGATCAAACCCTCTGCATGCGCATACTGCAAAGCCGAACAAATTGGGTGTAAGATGGTACCAACATACACCAAATGAAGTGGACCGCCCTGATCAAAGATCACCCGTTTCAGAGATTTGCCATCAATAAAGTCAAGCAAGATGAAAGCTTGGGGACCGTCCTGTTCCAGGCCATAGAAACGCACAACGTGAGGGTGCTGCAACTGCGCCAGGGTTTGGGCTTCGCGACGAAAACGGCGCATGAAGACACGGTCTATTGCAAGGTCTTCATTCAATACCTTCATCGCTAGATAAGCGCTGCGCTGCTGATCCCACACTTTATAGACCTCGGCCATACCGCCACGGCCGATGAAGGCCTGAATGTGATAGCGATTTGCAAGTATACTTCCAGAAAGATTGACCATGAAATTCTCTTTCACTTTCTTCTAAGGTAATTATCAACCAAGCAAAACGGCGTCATCTAGTCTCCCCCCTGTATGCGTTCTAACTGATACCAGCCGATATCGAAATTCTCATTCAGTTTCACAGCTTCGCGCAAATCAGCGAGCGCGCCGTCGATGTCACCCAAGGCCTCCTTGGCCAGAGCACGCCAATACCATGTCTCTTCAAGAGCCGGGTCGCTGGCCGCGTTGATGGTATAGGTAGCCAAGTTAAGCACATCGTGAAAGCGCCCTGAATAGAAATAAGCCCAGTACGGACCGGTCTGGTACCAGATCATGCGCCAGGGAATATTGGTTTCTTCGGGATTGAGGCCTGCATAAAGGGCGAAATATTCATCGTAGGCCGCGGCAGCCCCGGCGTAATCATCCAGATACACCAGATTGGTGCCACGGTTGAACCAGGCAAAGGCTTCTTCGCGACCTTCTTTGGCGAATATCTCTTCGGAGGCTATTTGAGCGGCGTTCTGGTAGTTGTAGGTTTCATCAACATGAGGCCCAAGGATCGCCAGCACCTCAGCCTCGCGGGCTGGGTAGTAAATCACAATGTATGTATAATTGAAATGCTGCCAATACTGATGAATATCTTCATAGAAGATAATATTCTTCCCGATAAACGAATCTTGCACCATAAAGTACTGTTCGGCGTCATTGTATCCAATGATGATTTCATAATGCCCCATCCAGCCTTCAAAACCGATGCCTTCAACGCCCTTCTCGATTAGCACGGGGAAATCCGCGGCAATCAAGCGTTTGAGCAACTCCACATCGCCACCTACCCGCCAGAGCGCGCCGAGCTCCGTCTCTTCACTGACGAAAAACACCATTTCATAGGGCATGACATTTTTATCGCGCGAATTCGGTTTCAGGAAAGCCGCTGTGTCGTGTTGGTCGCCGCTCCACTTCCAATAGGAAAGCGTCATTGATAAAGTTGCCGGAGCGCTATTTTCAGCAATTTGGTATTCCTGTTGAATGCCATTTAGCATGACAGTTTCAGGCAACACAATGGTTTCAACTGTAGGTGTTGGAGCAGGAAGTGTATGAGATGGCGCCTGCATTTGTGTAGGCAAGGTCATTGTAGGTTTCACTGAAGGCGTTGTCGTACTCACTTGTGTAAGGTGATGCGTCACTTCAGAAACAGAGATTTCAGTAGCCAACAAATGCTCGGTAGAAGGTGGGCTCCCGCCAATTCCATAGACAAAGATAACTCCAAAACCTACTACAAGAACTCCCACAATGCTCCAAAACCAAGTCCGCTTTACAATTGGCCTCAATCGAGTCCCCAATGAAGTGATTTGTGGCGGTGCTTTTGATGACAACGGTGGCGGCTCTAACTCACTTGGAGGTTCATTGTCTGCAGCGGAAAGAGTGATCTTAGTAGCTACTACACCCATTTCATTCAAGGTATGCTGTAGAATATTCAAAAGGGCTAACGGAGTTTGATAGCGATCTGCAGGGTCTTTTTGCAGGCACTTCAGAACCACAGTTTCCAACTCTGGCCTGATAGAT
>JADHTJ010000002.1 GCA_016785015.1 Anaerolineales bacterium | reverse complement strand
CTGAGTTTGGCCGTCAGGCGCTCGTGATGGCGTTGAAACTGCGTGAGATGGTGGTCATCCCTGAATTAGCCCTTGCTCATCTTGATCAGGTCTGATTTTCTTGTTTTTTGTGCAAACTTTTCACTGTTAAGGTACTAAGCGGAGCAGAGCAAAGTCGAAGGGAATGCATCAGCGTTTTGACCACGACTTCGCCTCCGCTCAACGATAAATAAGGCTTAGCGCAACTCAGATTCCATTCGTTGATTTAAGAAATCGAAACACGCCCCAAATTTTACCGCCATGATAAGGGATTACAAGAGTAATGAACAGTTTCTATTACAACTTTTGGTTGGGTGAAATGGGATTACGGGTTTGCTTTTCTAAGCGTGCGGCAAGGTTTTTCAACTGTCCCCACTTTCTACGGATTAGATAGATCAATGCCAGGTTCATCAACCAGTGCAGCTCACATTTCGGATTGGTTGCCAGTTTCTCGAAAACTTCCAGGGCTTCATTGTCGACGCGTCGGGTTTTAGCATACTCATGAGCTAACTGTTTTAGGTATTTTTCGCGATCCTTACGGGCCTGGTCATCAGAGGCAAGACGTTTGCGATTTTCCAGAACTATCTTGCTCACCCGATTGACGGCCATGATAATCTCTTCGATAGTGAAAGGTTTGAGCAGATATTCGCGCGCGCCAATGGTCATTGCGTCGCGCAAGGTTTTTTCATCTTTCTCTGAGGAGATAATGATATTGGCAATACTGGGGTGGAATTCCGCCATGGCTTGAATGGCTGAGAGGCCATCCATCTTGGGCATATTGATATCCATGATGGCGATATCCGGCATGTGCTTGCGGGCAAGTTTGACAGCTTCTTCACCATCACGGGCAATAGCGACCACTTCGACCATGGGGTGTTCTGCCAACATCAAGCGCGTGCTACGGCGTGTCGCTTGCACATCATCGGCAATCAACACTCGCAGCTTTTCATGGGGAATGGTGTCTTCTTTACTCATCAGCACACCAACTTTCTTAGCAACTAATCACGAATGGGCACGGATTTTCCGAATGTCACGAATGTTTACTCATGTTACGCACGCGTAGCGGGAAAGTCCTAAAAATAGGGGGTTTGGGCTTCGCCCCCACCCCCTATTTTTAGGGATATTTCTCTTTTGGTTGCGTAACATGAGTTATGTTTATTCGTGCAATTTGTGTCATTCGATACCATTCGTGATTAAAACATCCCGGTGACCAGAAAAACTCTTTTAGCTACATAGAGTATAACGCAAAGATATCGAATGAGAATTTCTTTGCGAAAGTGAAAGTTCCCTGTAAATTATGGTGTCAAAGAAAAGACCGCAATCACAGGGTCGTGATCCGATTTGCGCTGGGGGGAACCGTCGCCGGGCAGTGCGGGGGCGAAATCGGCGTTGACATGCAGCACGTCCACGCGGCGCAGCAAATTCATCAAATCAGGAGTCACGAGGATGTGATCCAACACCTGGGAAGCACCCTGGTAAATATAGGTATACCGCTCGGAGGCAGGAAGAACTTCAAACACGTGTGCCAACCCAGCCTCCCGTAAGGTATCGATGGGCAGCGCATCATAGTACGAGTTCAGATCGCCCATCACACTTAAATAAGCACCCGGATTTTCAGCCAAAATTTCTTCCATCACGGTCACATTCCAGGCCGCCTGCGCATTGCGGCGCGGCTCAGTAGCTGCTTCGCCACCACTCATCGAGGTGAAATGATTGTTGAGCACAAACACCGTCGCTGATCCGGCAGCGGTAGTCACTTCAACTTCAACAAGCAGCGGCGGCCGGCTGGTGAGCCCTTCGGGAGCGACATACTGATACTCTGACAGCACAGTTGCCTGATCGCTGCGGACAAGATAGCCGACATCGATGCCGCGGCTATCCGTACCTTCAATCAACACGGGCTGATAGCCATAACCTGCCAGAGCTTCATGCTCAGCTATATCTTCGAGAACGCCGATATTTTCCACTTCCTGCAAACCGATTACTGTTGGCAAACCCGATGCCACAATGGTATTAGCAACTTTTTCAATATACAGTTTGTACTCGTCTATGGTTGGCATGGGAGGGCTGGATGGATTGGGACTCTGAAAGTCGAAGAGGTTCTCGACATTCCAACTCATCAGACTAAATTCATCACTCGCTAAAGGGGACAGGCTGGGTAATTCAGATCCAGCGGGTATAACTTTTTGAACTGTTACAGGCTCGATCTTATAGCTGCCAAATGTGTAGGCCAGCGGGCCCGCCAGACCGCTGACCTGGTCGCCAGTATTGATGGTGTATTCCAACATTGAGCTATCGTCGTGCGATGCGGCACTGCCATCGTCAACCAGGATGGCAATGCCGTTCTCCCCGCCCTGCCACAACCGTTCTACTTCATGTTCAGAGCGTACTAAGGCATATTCCCCATAGCGATTGGTCGGCGCGACAGCCAGCGCAGGACCAGTAACTTGCACAAACATGCCTTCCAGTGCTTCATTATAAATTTCAGACTCGGCCATACTGGCAGGCGGATCAAGCTCAACGGGGAGCGGTAGCGAGTGACCCGAACTTAGCACAAGGATATCTTCCGGTGCAGCGACTTGCAATTGGGTTTGTTGATACGACTCGCGTACCGCGCCGGTCACCTGAACCCAATCACCGGGCAGCACAGGAATTTCCATTTCACCTGTGTAGATGTACAAACCCTCAGAAGTCTGTGGATTATCATCGTCATCGAGGGCTTGGATCCAGAATCCTTCTAATTCTGGGAAGACGCCCGTGACAACACCCGTGCTTGTAGCCGTGTTGAAAATATACGGTGAGCGGGACCCTTCACCCTGAATAGCCCAAACAGGCACCGTCTCTCCTAAGAAGATGTAGTGCGTTTGACTGCTCCCAGTTTCGGGCCAATCAGCAGCTACAGCCTGGGCTTGATCTAACCGAAGAGAAGCATCCGCGGTGATGCTGTTGGCTTCAAATGAAACTAAAACGGAGCCGCCATCTCCTGCCAACTCTGAGATCGTCCAAATGATCGCATCGTTCTCTTTTACACCGCCATCTGTTATGTACTCGACCGTGAAATCATATAAAGGCAGCGGAGCGGTGATGACTACATCGCTGAGCACATCAGTAGTGTGATTGGTAACGGTCAGTGAGACAGAGAAATTTTCTCCAGCTGAAACGTTATTTGGTGCGGCCAGATCGAGATACAATCCCGGCGGGTAAACTTTCACCAAGTCACCTTGGATGCGGGGATACATCCGCTGACTGGAATCAAGCACTTCTATAACGCCAGAGATACGGTATTTCTCGCCGCTTTCAATGGCTTCCACGCTGATATTGGTCAATTTGTCAACATAGATGCTGGCTAGATGACCGGCATCGTCCACCAGATCGATCTCATAGCTGTATGAGAACTCCTCCACGCGTGCTACTGTGCCCTCGGCCTGGACCAATTTCCCAGGCAGGTTCAAGTTATCATTATCAACTTCTTCTACACTGGCCAGGGTTGCCGCCCAAAGGGATGTATCAATGCCCTTCTCGATGACTTCGACACCATCCACTGGGGGAGCCAATTCCATAGCGCCGCGATACGCCAGCAGTATGCCTCTGACGCGCACGCGATCCCCCAAGGACACTTCAACTTCCCCTTCGCCATCGTCCACCCAAACTTGGATACCACCGGTCTCATCTTCCATATAGAATTTGGTGTTGCCGCTGCCGGCATAATAGCCACCGGTGTACATAGTGGCAATGCCCTCGACGATTATCTCTTCATTGACGAAAGAGCGGGCGATCCCGATAGGAATAGCACCCCCGGCAAACTCGGTGCGCACAGTACCCCCGAAACCAGCCTGAGGCCAATCGGAGGCTTGAACAGAGTAATTCGAAACCTCAGCGGATAGATATGTCCACGGTGCCTTTACCTGAATTGATGCTGTTTTAGTCTCATCGGCAGCCAAACTAGTCAGCGACCACAAAACAACATGGTTATTCTCACCAATCGTGGCTAAATCCCAGAAGGTAGCTTTCTCACTGACTTGCATGCCATCAGCGACCTCAAGGATTTCAAACACCTTGGGGATAGGCAATTGAACAACCAAATCGCTCACTGCTTTTCCGGTCTGGTTGAACACTGAAATTGAGTACGAAAATTCTTCTCCAGGTTCTACGTCTTCAGGAGCTTCCAAAGAGATTTTTAATACCGTATCCGTTTTAGGCGCAGCAGGGCTGCCCGTATTTTGCGGATTGGGGTACTGTTTTTGAGCGAAATCAGCTTCATTGTTATTCGTATCTGTGCCATTACCGGCAACCCCTGCAGGCGCGCGTTCTATGGAGACTCCATTGCTCATACCTACCGCGGGCGCACCTTCGGTGAATTCACTATCTCCGCTACCCCAGGCCAAACTGTCCAGTACGGTGCCGTCCACCGCGCGTAACTGCAAACCCCCACGCTGAGGCACTAAGGGGAGTTCAATAACAGCATCAACTTCAACTTTATAATCTTCACCCGACCTTCCCAGCAAATAATGTCTCTGGGGTGGAATCAAGGCATGGTCGTTCCACTCAAAAACCAGTTGCTCTTCTTCCCCATCTGCCAACTTGTACCAAAGGGATATACCCCTGAGATCGTAGGGTGCCGCACTACCCACATTGTATAACTCGATGAATTCAAAATTATTATTACCCTTTATTCCACCAAGTACTTCACTGATATATACTTGCGGCGCAACTGCATCTACCTCTGGCGTCTCAACGACTTCATCAGTTAATTGAGCCGTAGGCTCACTAATTGGTGCGGGTGTTTCTGCAGGACTCTCAGCACAAGCAGCTAAACCCAACATAACACAAATGATCAACACTATGGGAATTCGTCTAGTCATGGGGATTCACTCCATAAGATTCTTGATTATTACTTCCTTGCATTGTATCCAAATCATCCCCCCATTTGATGCCTTCTTTCGCCATGTAAATTGCACCCAACACCGTAATAGGCAGCCAAAGGGCAACATGTAATACCAAAGTATAACTTGCTGCGACAGCGCTACTTACGCCATAGGCTTTCAGCACGGCGATACCAGGGGCGTCAAAGGTGCCCACATAGCCCGGGGCTGAAGGGATGGTCGTTGCCAGATTAACAATGCCATTCATCAGCATCAGTGCAAAGAAGCTGACCTGGAAGTTGAAGGCATGCATCACAAACCAGTATTTACCCGTCTCTAAAAGCCAGATCACAACCGAGGTGAGGAAAACCATCAAAGCCTCGCGCGGTGATCGGAGAGACTCTAAACCCCCGAGAAAACGCAAAGCGATCGCCAGAATCTTCTCGCGGAATCGCTCGGGAACAAGACGCTGCGTAAACCATCGGATCAGGCGTTCGGTGATTTTCGGGAACATGGCGGCTAATAAGAATATTGCTAAGACACCAATGAAGGCGGCTGCCCCCCAAAGAGCCAGAGTTTGGATATTCCCTACAAAGCCAGAATCAACTGTCAGGCGTGCCAATTCGGGCAGATTCAAAAATACGAAAGCCAGCATGACCACACCATCGAAAACACGCTCCACGATAATTGTCGCTAGGGAAGCAGAAACAGGCACCTGTTCTCGCCGTTTAAGCACCACAGATCGCAAAAGCTCACCCGCGCGGGCCGGGTAGATATTGTTGCCCATATAGCCAATTGCCACGATGGGAAACATGGTTTTCGTAGGAATCGCTTTCACCGGGCGCAGCAGATAATGCCAGCGCCAGGCACGCACCCAAACGCCGATAAAATACACAGCCACCCCAGGGATCAACCACCAATAGCTGGCTTCAAGTAAGGCCGTACCAACGTCACCTAGCTGCAAGCCGCGCAAGGCCAGATACATGAGCAAAACGCTAATAACAACGCCGAGCCAAAATTGCCAACGTTTCATGAAAACGATTCTACCACTGGCGAAGTAACATATACCCCTACTCTTATTAGGTCTCTAGGAATCGCCGTGGTAAGGGCCCTTGGTAAGGGGCCACATTTGGGGGCAGGGAGCGTGAGGAGCACGCTCCCTGCCCCCAAATGTGAGGTTTCTCACGGCAATTCCCATAGAACCCTCTTATTTTGTAACCGCAGATAAACACAGATAAACGCTGATTTAGAAACCATCCCATTTATCCGCGTTTATCTGCGGGCAATAATTAACCCTATGTGCAAAAAATTCCCTAATTTATGTCATCCTGAGCAGAGCGAAGGATCTGGATCACTGTTTGGAGAGATTCCCTTCGACATGCTCAGGGCATGCTTCGCTCTTGCAGGGTTCAGACCAATTGGAAAACTCACAATGGGGGAATCATATTAGGATAAATCTTACCCAGAATATTGTCATACTAATTTGCGATGCCTGTCACTGTTGCATATTTCATCAACTTAGATATACTCTACATAAGCTAGAGGATGCATTTTGGAGGTATCGCGATGACTGAAAGAATTTGGGAAGTTGAAAAAGTGCGTTTTTGCCATCATGTTGGTAAAGAAGTCAGCCTTGAGGCGCAAGTTGTACACCCCGCCGAATGGCTCCCCGACCAACCCCCGCGCGTAGTTGGACACCGCTGTTCCGAGGGCACATCCTGCAACTTAGACGGACGCCCAAGCTGCATATACGCCGGGACCAATCCAAGCTACGATCCCTTCGCTGAAAAATAACCCCCGAACATATACAAACGATCAGAGCAGTCTGACAGCGCGTCAGTTGGCCTTCTCTTTTCAAAGCTTCATCCCCGGAGGATACATCCGGGGATGCTTGTTTTCCCATAAATCACCCTTCACCCAAAATGCCCGCGAATTGGATTTATGCTATACTTATCGTGTGAATAACGACCAGCAAATCTGGCAAGTTTGGCATGAAACCCTCCAGCAATGGAGGCTAGATGATCTCACCGCTTTGATCCTCGATGCGCTAGGACCACTCAACTTACTGGGTGCGCAGGTTGTTTATTTTAGTCAGCCCTTCTTGGGAAAAGTATTGCCGGAGGGCCATTGGGATGCTCTGGCAAACGTACTGGAAAATCCCGCACAAACCAAGGCGTTTAGTACCTTTTTGCGCCAGACAGATCAGAGCATTTAATCCATCCACACCGAAGGAATACGGAGGTAGCTCGCCGTGACCATATCTGGTCTCATTGGCCTGGCTTTCATTATAGCCTTCTCTGGGCTCATCATCCTCTTCACGGCAGCAAAGCGCGAGCAGCCCGAATCTGGTCTGCGGAAAATTCCCGCGTTCAGCAGACTTCGCCGGGCGATTGGATTAGCCGTAGAAGCAGGTTCTCGTTTGCATCTCAGCATTGGACGGGGCAACCTGACTGGGCCAGAAAGCGCAGTAGCTTTCGTCGGGTTGAGCGCGCTGGAAGGCATGATCCGTTCGGCTTCCACGGGGGATAATCCACCCGTGGCCACGGCTGGCGACCCTTCCCTGGCAATCCTTACCCGGGACACCCTCAGCAGCACTTATCGTGATATTGGCAATATCGAACACTATGACCCCACCACAGGTCAATTAGCAGGATTTACCCCGTTCTCGTATGCTGCAGGAACATTGCCCATCATTCAAGACGAAAAAACCACTGCTCATATTTTGATCGGTCATTTCGGCAATGAAGTCGCCTTAATCACAGATGCGAGTGAGCGCAATGGTGACCTGACCCTTACTGGAACAGACAACCTTCCCGCGCAAGCCATCTTATATGCCACATCCGAAGAACCGCTCATCGGCGAAGAAGTATACGCTAGCGGAGCCTATCTGAACGCCGGCCCGATGCATATTGCCAGCCTGAGAGCACAAGATATTTTCCGTTGGGTGCTGATCGTTGTGATCATCCTTGGCGTGTTGTTTAAACTGGCAGGCATCGATCAGATATTTACCGATATCTTTGGGGGATTATTGTGAACCTGAACCTGAAACTGAAATCACCCGTCTCTACTGCGCTTGCAATCGGAGTCGGAATCGTGGTGCTCTTGGGGTACTTTTTCGGCAACGACCCAAGCGGTGAAGCCACAACCTTAGGGCTGCTGAGAGCCTTTTTGTTGCAAGGCGCTATCGTTTGGGCCGGCGTAGCCATGCTGGTGGGTATTTTTAATCTGGCTTCTGTTCACCTGGCAAAGATTCGCGCCAACGAAGAAGCATCATACAGTTTTATTCTGCTGATCACACTCATCATCACATTAGGTATCGGTCTATACGATATCGTGGAAACATTTACGCAGCAGGAAATAAACTTTCAACGCACGAGCTGGATTTTCAACTACATTCAACTCCCCATCGAAACCAGCTTAATGGCAGTCTTAGCAATCAGCCTTACTTATGCAGCGGCACGCCTCCTAGCACGCAGATTGAATTTGATCTCTGTCGTATTTGTGGGAGTTGTTTTAATGCTGCTTATTGGTGCTATGCCTCAAGTCGCAGCGCAAGCGCCAATCTTGGCCGAAATTCGTCAATGGATACTGCGGGTTCCTACTTTAGCAGGCGCACGCGGCATCTTATTAGGTATCGCATTGGGCACTATCGCAACCGGGGTTCGCATCCTCACGGGTAGCGACCGACCATACACGGGCTAATTCATGGAAGAAATTCGCTGCCCCATGTGTGGCAAACCCAACCCCGATCATTTAGAAACCTGTCAGCATTGCCAGGCGAGATTGAAGCCGTTGATCATCTCGTCGGATGAGAGCTTGCCAGCGGAACCTGATAACAATGATGCCGGGCTGCCCGATTGGTTGCGATCTGATCAGCAGGATGAAGCGCCGTCCGAGGCCGAATCCGAGGCCGAATCCACGCCTGAGGATGATCCCGCTGACGATGACTGGATGAACAAACTCCGCGAAGAGGGTGATTCTGCACCCATTGATAACTCCGCCCTGGATGAATCGCCTGTCTACGAAGATTCCGAGGAGGGGGATTGGCTTGATCGCATCAAAGAATTGCGTGATACCGATGAAGAACCTCCCGAAGAAGATGATTCATCATCGCTTTTTGATGGCGCACTGCCCTCCTGGATGTCTGAGGGGGGTGAGGAACCTGCTCTTGAAGAGAGTCCTGCCGAAGAAGACTCATCGATATTCGATGGGGCTTTACCTTCGTGGATGAGCGAGAAAGAAGAAGAACCTACTACTGACGAAGTCATTCCGCAAGATGAGGCCCCGTCGCCAGAACCGGGCGCTAGCATCCCCGATTGGCTGGCCGCATCTGAAGAACAAGCCGCTGAACTCGATAAAGAAGTCGAGGTCGATGAAAGTGAATTACCTGAGTGGTTAGCAGGCTCTGATCAAGCAGAACCCGAACCAACCCCAGAAGAAACACCGATCTTGTTTCCTGATTTGCAAGAAGCGGCTGCGCCAGCCAGTGAAGAGCTTGCCTCAGCAGAGCCATCTGATGATGAACTCCCCGATTGGTTCAGCACCAAGGCGGAAAGCTCAGATGATTCACCTCCATCAAGTGAACCTGCTGATGACGAACTGCCCGATTGGATGACAGAACCTTCAGGTGTGGAGGCAGAACCAGCAACGAGCATACCAGAATCAACCCCGGATCCAGACATAGAACTTCCAGCCTGGATGCTGGAGTCAGCTGAGGATGTGGACGCTCAACCAGCGGCTGAATCCACTGAAGGCGAAATCCCCGATTGGATGTCTGGGGAAGAGGCTGAACCACAAGTTTCCACCATCCCCGCAGAACCTGACCCCGAAACGCCTGATTGGTTGGAAAAGATTGGCGATGATGCTATCCCCGAATTAGCATCCGATGATCTCTCCCCAACTGGCGAAGATATATTCAAGATCGACCAGTTGACTGAGCTACTAAGGGACGAAGATGATCTGCAAATTCCGGAACCTGAAGGAGCTATTGATGATGGTTTAGCACCAGCTGAACTTCCTGGCTGGCTGGAAGCCATGCGTCCAGTTGAATCATCCGCTGATGGGGACAGCACTGCAGAACAAGGCCAGACAGAACAAACTGGTCCCCTGGCTGGCTTGAGCGGCGTGCTTATGGCAGAGCCGGAAATCGCTCGCCTGAAACAAGCCCCCAAACTCTCATCCAGATTACAGGTTTCTGAAACGCAACAAGAGCATGTCAGGGTATTCAGAGAGTTACTAGAAACAGAGGGGCAAGCCGAAAAACAAGCAAAGCCAATTGTGGTTTCATCACAAGGGTTGCTGCGTTGGTTGAGCGCATTTTTCCTCATCTTTGTCATTGGGCTGGTTATCATTGGGGAAACACAATTTGTACCGGCTCCCCCACAGGCATCAGTGCCAGTCGAAGTTCTCAACACCAGCTCGCTGATCAATTCGCTGGCACCTAAAGATCCAGTATTGGTTTCCTTCGATTTCGAACCTGGCACATCTGGTGAAATGAACGCTGCCGCTGCAGCCGTAGTCGACCACTTGATGATTAGGGGTGCCTATCTAACGCTTATTTCCACGTCCCCAACAGGACCTGCCCTAGCGGAGTATTTCATTTCTACAGTGCAAAGAGAGCATCAGTACACCAGTGGTAGTCAGTATGTAAATTTGGGATATATCCCTGGCGGCGCATCCGGGCTTTTGGGTTTTGTGCAGATGCCTCAAAGAATCAAACCGCTCTCCTTTGACGGTTTTGATCCTTGGATTACGGCACCACTCGATGGCATCTACGCCCTTTCCGATTTCAAAATGGTATTGGTGATCACCGATAACCCCGATATTGCCCAGTCATGGATCGAACAAGTTGAACCCAGAATTCAAGACACACCCTTGATCACTGTGGTCAGTGCACAAGTAGAACCGATCTTGCGACCTTTTGTTGGCGGAGAAGGGGCTCAAGTGCGTGGGATGGTGTCTGGTGTGATCGGCGGCACAGCATACGAGCAAGTCACTGGCAAAGATAACTTGGGTCGCACCTATTGGGATGCCTTAAACTTCAGCCTGATGACAGCCATCGCGGCGATATTGATTGGTGGGATTGTAAATGTCTTTTCAATCTTGCTTCGAAGCAGAAACCGAGGGGAGGCCTGATGACTGCTGCTAACATGAACCTGGCTGACCTGATTGGATTGCTGATAGGGTTTTCGTTCACGATCTTTATCCTCAGCTACATTTTGGGAGATAATTTCCTCTTCCGTTTTGCTACGCATATTTTCATTGGGGCAGCAGCAGGATATGCAAGCGTTGTCACCATTTACAATGTTATCTTGCCCCAATTGATCTTTCCGCTTATGAACGGTGGACAAGGCGAGATGATTTTAACTATCAGCTTATTGATCCCCAGCCTCTTATTACTGGCCAAAATATCGCCTCGCTTGAGCAAGATTGGCAACCCTGCTATGGCAATTTTAGTAGGTATCGGTGCTGCTGTGGCCATTGGTGGGGGAATCTTTGGAACTATTTTTCCCCAGGTATCCGCGGCTGTCAATGTTTTTGAAACAAACAACTTCCTCGAAGGCGCCATATTGCTGATCGGTACCTTTACGACGCTGTTGTACTTTCAATTCAACTCCAAGCAGAGTAAAAATCAACGCCCAGCAATTGTCCAGGCAACCAAGTTGATCAGATGGATTGGAAAGGCCTTCATCGCAATCACTTTTGGAGCGCTATTTGCGGGTGTTTACGTCGCAGCACTGACTGCGCTTATCGAACGTTTTTCGTTTTTATGGACCTTCATCAAAGAGCTTGTGCTTCCCGCGGCTCTCGGGTAACCATGCCTTATGACTTCATCTGTTGTATCCGCTGACTCTATCCTCGCCATCGATGTAGGCACTATCAACACACGCGCGTCCCTTTTTGATGTGGTTGGGTCGCGTTATCGTTTTGTTGCATCTGGCACAGCGCCTACAACCATTGCTCCACCTTTCAGCGATGTCAGAGAAGGCATCTCACGCGCCATCAATTTATTACAAGAGACCACTGGCCGTCTCCTTATCGGCTCAGATGGCAATATTCTTATCCCCAGTCACCCTGATGGAACAGGGATCGATGCAGTCACAGCAACACTCTCAGCAGGACCAGAAATAAAAGTAGTTGCCGTGGGGCTTTTAGAAGATGTCTCTATGGAGAGTGCCCGCAATCTAGCAATTACGACATATGCCAAAGTTTCGGAAACCATCAGTTTGAATGATCGGCGCAAGCAAGATGAGCGTATCGATGCCATTCTACGCGCTCGTCCCGATCTAGTGATCGTTGCGGGTGGGATCGATGGGGGTGCAACCCGGTCAGTTAACCAATTGCTCGAAGCAGTTGGCCTGGCATGTTTCCTGTTACCTCGTGACCAGCGCCCTCAAGTGCTGTTTGCAGGCAACAACAACATTCATGAAGAAATCAAAGAAACTATTGCGCCGCTCACAGATCTTCATCTGGCGCCCAACATTCGCCCAGGTATCCATTCAGAACAGTTGGCCCCCGCACAAATTTCCATGTCGAAAATCTTCAAGAATGTGCGCGCCCAGCAAATCTTCGGTGTTTCTGATTTAGATCAATGGGCCAATGGTCGCCTGTTGCCAACCTCAACAGCATTTGGGCGCGTGGTGCGCTTCTTGAGCCATATCTATGATCCGAATAAGGGTGTTTTGGGTGTGGATATTGGAGCATCTGCAACGACAATCGCAGCCGCCCTCAAAGGAAAACTTGGCATACGGGTATTTCCTCAACTGGGTTTAGGCAGCAACCTTGAAAATTTATCCCACTATATTTCCACCGATCACATTACCTTTTGGCTGTCGGAAGAAATACCTAAATCATCGGTGAGAGATTACCTGTTCAACAAAGCTGCTCATCCAGCCAGTATACCCGCAACAGTAGAAGAAATGGCCATCGAACAGGCATTAGGGCGCCAAATGATGCGCTCAGCAGTTTCTCAAATGATCCCTTCGCTTCCTTTCACACTTTCCGGGCCCGAAGGTGATCTATTGCCTTGGGTTGAGCCGATTTTGGCTTCAGGCAGCATTTTGAGTAACGCGCCAACACCTGGTCAGAGTATGCTGATGATATTGGACGGCCTCCAACCGACAGGGATCACAACGATTGTTCTCGACAAGAACAAACTCCTGGCTTCTCTGGGGGCCGCAGCTGAAATCAACCCTTTGATGGCGGTTCAGGTACTCGAATCGCATGCCTTCCAAAACCTGGGCACTATCATCGCCCCCGTAGGATCAGCCCGCAAGGGAACACCTGTCTTGAGAATTCGGACTACACTCGAAGATACTTCAGAGAGCCAACTCGAAGTAAAATTTGGCTCAATCGAGGTAATCCCCTTACCAACTGGGCAATCTGCACAAATCCAATTACGCCCCCTGCATCGCTTCGATGTAGGCATGGGTGGACCCGGGAAAGGTGGTCGAGTGCGTGTGGTTGGCGGAAGTTTAGGAATCGTCATCGACGCCAGAGGTCGCCCACTTCAACTGCCATCTGATCATGACCTTAGGCGTGAACAGCTCAAACGCTGGCTTTGGACCCTTGGCAACTAACTGGCATTGAACTTGCATCAATTTATCTAGGAATTATGTTAGCTCCTATTATACAAATCTCTCCACTTACGAAGATACGCCGCCACCGCGAACTGCCTGTTCCCGGGAAAGTGCTCGTACGCCAGAGTCAAAAAGTAGAGGCTCTGGATACAGTTGCAGAGACAATCTTAGCCCCTGAGCATCTCATGTTAGATATTGCCAGCAGTTTGTATGTATCTACAGAGAAAGCAGATGATCTCATACAACATGCGGCTGGAGAGATGATCCAAAAGGACGATCTAATTGCAGGGCCCGTGGGGATCACCCAGCGAGTTGTTCGCGCGCCTCGCTCTGGGAGGATCGTTGTTGCTGGGGATGGGTTGGTGTTATTACAGGTTAACAGCACTCCCTACGAAGTACATGCGGGTATGCCTGGTACAGTTACAGATCTAATTCCAGATCGAGGTGCTGTAATCGAAGCTACGGGAGCACTCATTCAGGGTGTTTGGGGAAATGACCAAACGGAATTTGGTATGATGCAGGTTCGCATAGATTCCCCTGATGACAAACTCACTGCTGATGACCTCGATGTGAGCCTACGTGGAGCCATCGTATTGGGTGGCTATTGTGCTGATCCCCAAATTTTCCAAAAAGCGGCGGACATTCCCCTGCGAGGTTTGATCTTCACCAGTATGGATTCTTCTCTTGTCCGCCTTGCAAGAAAGGCTCAAATCCCTGTTCTGATTTTGGAGGGATTTGGATTCCACCCACTGAGCGCAATAGGCTATAATTTACTTACATCAAATAACGGTCGTGAAGTATCATTGAATGCGGAAGCTCGGGATCATTACAACGGCACTCGCCCTGAAATTGTGATCCCATTAGATGCGTCTCAAGCGCCCGAAGATGCATCCCTGGCCATTGAAGATTTTGCTAAGGGTCAAAGTGTACGAATTGTTAGGGCGCCCCATCAAGGGAAATCGGGCAAGATTGAAACCATATACAGCCAACCCATAAAATTTCCCAGTGGAGTGCGTGCTCTTGGCGCCGAAGTCGTTCTCTCGGACAATGAACGCACAACAATTCCACTGGTCAACCTGGAAAAAATTGCCTAGCACCCTTCTAATTTGAGGAGATCGCAATGACTGAAGAACCTTTTGAATTTTTTGATGACGATGAATTCGATGATTCCCCGCCTCCCGAGGAAGCCAGCAATCGTACCTTCTTGTTGGTAGCCGGAATCCTGGGCGCTATCCTGATCCTATCGTTAATTCTCATGGCAGTTTATGCTATGGTGGTTGTGCCAAACCGGCGCTCTGCTCAAAATACTCAGGTAGCTCAGATCAACGCTCAAAACACGCAGGTCGCCATGGCCAGCGGCCTTACCGCAGAAGCCCAATCGTGGACTGCCACACCCACGGCTACCAGCACCCAGCCTCCAATGACAGCCACATCCAGCCCGACTCCGGTGATCGCACCTACCGACACGCCCGCGGCTGGGCTGGCACAAGATAGTGATCGAGATTCACAACTAACCGCAACGATGGGAGCTTTGTTCACACAGCAAGCTTCGAATTTGTTAACTGTGACTCCCATATCGACTCAATTGCCGTCGGCTGGCTTTGCAGATGATGTGGGCCTGCCTGGATTATTAGCTCTTGCTGGGGCTATGATCCTGGTGATTTTCCTGGCTAGGCGCTTGCGCACTTCAGGATAATCTAGCTTTCCAATAAATAGCGATTTCCGAAGAATCCAAAATATAAAGGAGATGGGAGCAACAAAATGCCCATCTCCTTTTGGTTATATCGAAATCTAGTACTTGGATTGCTTACGTCACACTGGTCGCCACGTCCTCGCCAAAGCGCAGCAAAGCCTGCACCATTTCGGGGGTACGCCCTTCAGCATACACTCTCAACACTGGTTCGGTACCTGAAGGGCGGATCAAGAGCCAGGAATCATCCGACATAATGTACTTCACGCCATCAATGGTCAATACATCCTGAACGGCTTCGCCGCCGATCTTATCAGGGGCTTCATTCAACAACTTTAAAGTCATCTTATCTTTGACAACCGGATGGCTAAGTCGCTGATCCTTACGTTCATAGAATGCGGGGCCAACATCTTCCAGTAAATCATCGACCAATTCATGTAGCGGTGCCCTTTGGGCAGCAACCATTTCCACTAACAGCAACCCCATCAGAATGCCATCGCCCTCAGGGATATTGCCCCTGAAAGAGATGCCGCCTGACTCTTCGCCACCGATCAGGACATCTTCTTTGAGCATATAATCGGCAATATGGTTGAAGCCTACGGGAGTCTCATAAATGGGCAAATCATATTTCTTGGCTAAACGGTCGATCATGCGCGTGGTGGAAACCGTGCGCACCACGGGGCCGCGCCACTCGCGTTTTTCGACCAGATAACGCAGTGCCAAGGCCATAATTTTGTGCGGATCGACAAAGCGTCCATGGCCATCCATGGCGCCGATGCGATCCGCGTCGCCATCGGTTGCCAGACCCAAATCACCAAATCCTGTCCCAATAGCCGTCGCCAGGGCGCCCAAGTTGCGGGCAATCGGCTCGGGATGCGTGCCACCAAAACCAGGGTTCATCTCACCCCGAATTTCATGCACCTCACATCCGGTTCCTTTCAAGATTCCCTTGATCACTTCTCGACCAGAACCGTGCATCGAATCGACCACCACACGCGGAGGTCGCTCGGCAATGATATCGAAGTTGATCAAAGTACGTAGATGATCATAATATGCAGGAATTGGGTTGAAGCGCTCGATCAACCCCAACTTACGCGCCTGATCCCAGTCCATCATATTGGGTCCGCGACCGCGTTCTTCATTGTCATTCAGATATACTTCCACCCGATGGGATTGCTCAGGCAGAGCCGCGCCTCCATAGGCAGCTTTGAGTTTGATGCCGTTGTAACGCGGCGCGTTGTGCGAGGCCGTGATCACTGCCCCAGCAATAGCGCCCAAATGATGTACAGCATAAGAGATCGCCGGTGTAGGCGCATCGGCTTGCGCCAAGAAGACGGTATAGCCATTAGCAGCCAGAACTCGCGCCACATCGGCGGCGTAACGATCAGACAGGAAACGCGTATCGAAGCCAACCACCATCTTGTGCGGGTCAACACTGCGGCCAGAATTCGTGGCAATCTGCCAATCGCCCGAATTGATCGCGTCGGCAATCGCCTGGGTCACTAAGCGGAGATTGTGAAATGTAAAGGTATCAGAGATGACAGCTCGCCAGCCGTCGGTTCCAAAGTGAATGGGCATGTATCTTGCTCCTAAAGAATTATCAGATTTTGGTTTTTTACCCGGACAACTTCAACAAGTTCATGCTAAAATGAGATTATGAACCCCAACGAAATTGCCGAATTTCTCGCGACAATTCGTATCTTCAGAAAACTGGATGAGATGGAGCGCGAATCACTCTCGCAACGCTTGGACGAAATTACATTTAATGAAGGGGATGAACTCTTTCATGAAGGTAGTCCGGGGGGGGACTTCTATATTATCACATCCGGAAAAATCCATCTAGCACGTGGAGAAGGTGACAACAGGTATGAAATAGGTGATCTAAGGTCTGGGGAATTTTTTGGCGAGCAATCGTACCTCGAGAACAAAGGCCATACCGCTACAGCAACTGCAGTACTCAACACCAAACTGCTAGTGTTGAAAAGAGAGCAGTTTGGCGAGTTGCTGAAAGCGTACCCAGAAATCAAGGAAGAGCTTAAACTCCTGGCTCGAAGCTATTCATTAGGACAAACCCGACAATTCGAATGGCTGGGCGATGATGAAATTATTCATTTGATCGCCCAGAAACATTTCTTTGTTATGTTGAAATCTTTCGTCCCCATAGTGATCCTTGGCATCATCGGCGCAGTTATGATGCTCGCTGGCGTGCTTGGCGGGGATGCAAAATATTATTCTATAGTTGGGGGTCTTCTTAGCAGCTTAGTAGTTTTGTGGGCGTTTTGGGCTTTGATTGACTGGAGAAATGATTACTATATCGTCACCAATAAACGCGTCGTCTGGCTCGAAAAAATAGTACTTGTTTATGAAAGCCGTCACGAGGCTCCGTTGGATGCGGTGATTTCCGTACACATGAATTCGGACTACATCCAACGACTCTGGAGGTCTGGCGATGTAATCGTCAATACCTATACTGGCCGAATTGTCATGGAGAATGTGAACAAGCCTAAACAACTTGAAGGGGTAATCCAGGAATACTGGCAACGTGCCAAACAGCGCTATACGGAAGAAGAACACGAAATGCGCGTACGGATGGTACGAGAGAGCATTGGTTTAGATGAAAGAGATGATGGTTCCAGCGATCGGCCTCCCGCTCGGCCAATCCAGCAACCCGGACTTCTAAGACAAATAGCAAATTTCTTCAAAGCGCGCTACGAAGAACAAGGCACAATCACTTACCGCAAACATAAATTCATCCTGGTCATGGATAGTTGGAAAGCTGTTTTATTTCTCGGCATCACAACTGTTTTCTTGATTGCACTGCTTGTTTTCAAATTTCCTTTTGGGGATATATTTAGTAAAATCATAGTCGGGGCAAACATTATTGCCACAGTAATATTTATTTACCGCTTTATTGACTGGGGAAACGACATCTTCCAATTAACTGACCGGAATATCTTCGATATCGACCGCAAACCTTTTGGGCAGGATCTCAGAAAATCAGCCCCCTTGGAAAGGATACTCAATACCCAGGTTGCCCAAAGCTTCTGGCAGCGGATTTTCAATTATGGCACGGTGATCATCAACGTCGGCGAGGCAAAATTCACTTTCGATGATGTTGTCAATCCATCCATGGTGCAGCAGGAAATCTTCCACCGCTATTACACCCGAAAACAGCAGATCGAATCCGTAGAAGCCAGTAGAGAACGTGATCGCATGGTGGAATGGCTGAAAATTTATCACGAACAAGTTGATGGAGGCCGCAGCGCAGATCACAAGCCAGATTTCTACTAGGCCGTATTGACAATTGGGAATTTCTACCTTGCAAAGGCGCTGTCATCGAGAGCCTCAGACAGCGGTGGTCATAGAGGGCTGAGGCTCTCGCCTGCACTGAGTTCATCGAAGTGAAGCCCGTCTTACCCAAGGTGATGTTTTGAATACCACGCAAATCACCACTCCTGATTGATACGCCTATAAAATCCTGAAAATTCAATACTACCAAGATTTCGGGTACAATACGGGGGTTAAATCAACACTTATAATTCGGTAGTCACCCTGCAAAGTGTTGTTGGCCGAAAACCAGAGCCAAATTTCACCGCAAAGCCGCAAAGGACGCAAAGTTCATTCTCATTTTGTCTTTTTCTTAGCGCTCTTGGCGTCTTCGCGGTTCAAATCAACCTTTTTCAAGACGGCAACACTCAAGTGGTAGACCACCTAAAATTCAAGATTATCAATATGCCCATCAGAAAAATTATCACCACGCCCCATCCTGTTTTGCGGGGAAAAGCCAAAAAAGTTGTTATTTTCGATGCTGACTTGCATCAATTAATTGATGACATGATTGAAACCATGCGCGAAGCCCCCGGTGTGGGTCTGGCCTCCCCGCAGGTCAACGAGCCCCTGAGCCTTTTCGTCGCTGAGTTTGGCGACGAGAATGATGAAGAAGCGCCTCTGCAGCTGTACACATTTGTTAATCCTAAGATCACCAAGACATCCAAGGAGACTGAAGTCGGCGTCGAGGGCTGCCTCTCCATTCCTGGGATTGTTGGCGATGTGATTCGCCCCCATTCGGCCACCATCGAAGGCTCTGACAGGGATGGGAATCCGATCAAAATGGAAGCCGAAGGCTGGTTGGCGCGCATCTTCCAACATGAGACTGATCATTTGCATGGCGTGCTCTTTACCGACCATGCTCTGAGTGTTTGGGAACCCGAGGTCGATGTCGGCCAGGTGTCGTCAGCTGATTGATGAAACAACTTACAACACCAAGAATAACGCCAAGCCGCTAGGGCGCAAAGTCGCGGAGAAATATTAAATTTCGAACTGTGCACCTTCGCGTCTTTGCGGCTCTGCGTTTAGTTTTATTTTCATAAAGTAAATTTCTTACAGAAATAAGATTTTTCAATGTACCTGACGCATCTATCGCTAACCAACTTCCGCAATTTCACCCGCTTAGACATTGACGTGCCCAGGGGAACGATGCTGCTGGTTGGTGACAACGCCCAGGGTAAGACCAGCTTATTAGAAGCGATTTACTATCTCTCGACCTTTACTTCTTTCCATGCCAGCCGCCAACGGGAATTAATCAACTTTATCGCGGCGCGCGAACCGCTGGCTGTGGGAAGGATCACCGCCGACTATAAACGTGGTGACAGAACCCATAACCTGGAAGTGCGCATCATCAAAGAAAAGAATGGTGTCAACAACTCTCGTGTACGAAGAGAAGTTCTTCTAGATGGGGCCAAGCAAAAGATAAACGAAACCATCGGGCACTTCAACGCCGTGCTCTTTCTGCCCAGCATGTTGAGCATCATCGATGGCGCTCCGGCGGAACGACGTCAATACCTCAACCTTTCGATCTCACAAACCAATGCCAAGTACACAGCTTCACTCTCCGCTTATGATAAGGCACTCACACAACGCAACGCCTTACTCAAATTATTAGGAGAGCGGGGTGGCGATCCCGAACAACTGGCCTATTGGGATGAACAGATCATCCAAACGGGCGCGTATGTCATTGAGCGGCGCGCTCATGCCCTGGTCGAGATCGAAGATTTAGCTGCTTTGGTGCACAACGAGTTAACTCGCGGGGCTGAACGTTTGCGGCTGATATACCGGCCATCCTACGACCCCTTCCCCGCGCCAAAAAACCAGATGGCACTGCCCCTCGATGCACCCATCGACCGTACTGGTTTCAGCAAAGATGAAATCGCCAGAGGCTTCCACGAGGCCCTAATCGCTGCCAGAGGGGAAGAGATTGCCCGCGGCATGACCACCATCGGTCCCCATCGTGACGAAATCCATTTCTTAGTCAACGGCATTGATTTGGGCACCTATGGCTCACGCGGCCAAATCCGAACGACGCTGCTGGCGCTGAAAATCGCTGAGGTCGCCTGGATGAAAGAGAAAACAGGTCATTGGCCCGTCTTGCTCTTAGACGAAGTTCTCGCCGAATTAGACCCCCACCGGCGCCAGGACCTACTCAAACGCCTAAATGACATTGAACAAGCCCTGCTGACAACAACTGATCTCGATTTATTCGAACCTAAATTTATTCAAAATGCCAGTACCTGGCAGTTTGCTGATGGCAGATTGAACACCTATTAACCCTATGCGCAAGCATTATTCATATTTTTGTCATCCTGAGCCGCCGAAGGCGCGCCGTAGGTGAGCGAAGGATCTGGAATTTTGGTCAGTGAGATTCCTCGCCCATGCTGGGCCCAGAATGACAGACATGATGGTAAATTTCTCAAAAGTTAATTAGCTAAAACTACTTATCAAACAAAGAGTAGGCAGTATGCACTCATTGTCAAAAAAGCTATGGATTTATACAAATTTCGACTGCAATCTGAAATGCTCTTATTGTGTAGCTGAATCATCCCCTACAGCCCCTCAAAATTCTCTTAGTTTTGCCATTATTCAGCGCCTTGTTGACGAAGCTGTCTCTTTTGGATTTGAGAAGGTCTTCTTGACGGGCGGCGAACCATTCATCCTGACTGATATTTTTGAGATCATTGCTTATTCCTCTGCGCGATTAGAGACAACGGTTCTCACGAATGCGCTGTTATTCAAGGGCAAGAGGCTGGAGAAGCTGTGTGCTATCGCCAACGATGATTTGAGAATTCAGGTGAGTCTTGATGGGGGTGCCCCAGAACATCACGATCCTTTTCGAGGGGATGGAACTTGGGCCAAGACGGTTGATGGGATCAGGACTCTCATTGATGAAGGGTTCAAAGTTTCTATTAGTACAACTGAGACTCCTGCCAATACTTCACATCTAAATGAATTACACGCTTTTCGACGCAGTCTCGGCATTCTCGATGAAGATCATTTTGTGCGGCCCATGGCCAAAAGGGGTTTTGCTCAAGAAGGTGTGCATGTCGGCACAAACAACTTAGTGCCCGAGGTCACTGTTACAGCCAAAGGCGTGTACTGGCATCCTTTGGTATCCCCCAGCGACACGGACATGTTGGTGACCAAAGAAATCTTTCCCTTGGCGAACGCTGTGCAATGCATAGAAGAACATCTCAAAGTTAGCAAAGATAATTCTGACACAGAACGAGAAGAATTCACTTGAGGGGAATAACCAAGCACCCCCGTGTGGGGTTGGCTGACCAATATCAATGATGAGTACAAGAATTCACGGCCCTCTGCTTGGTCAAGCATCCAAGTGTGAACCAATTTTGCGTTCACTGCCAGAATGGTTTGGGATCGAAGATGCTATTATTCATTATCTTCAAGAGATAGAAAACCTTCCCACCTTTATCACACAAGAAAATAATCAAGTAATTGGGTTCCTCACCCTCAAATTGCACACTGACTTTGCAGCTGAGATCTATGTCATGGGCATCAGGCCTGATGCTCACCGCCAGGGATTAGGCCGCAGACTGGTTCATAAAGCAGAGGATAATTTACGGCAACAGGGAATTGAATATTTACAAGTAAAAACCTTGAGCCCAGAACATCCAGACTCAAACTATGCAAATACGCGCACCTTTTACGAAGCACTAGGCTTTCGGCATCTTGAAGAATTCAAAGAATTATGGGGAGAAGAGAATCCTTGTTTGCAGATGATCAAAAAGCTATAAGTACCACTGGGTCAAAAGTAAAACCCCCATACCCACGACAATCGTCCAAACAATATTTTTCGTTTTCCATGCTACCAACATTGCGATAAGCCCGGCAATCAAGCGCGCGTTACTCATAGAGACATCAATTGTCCCTGTGGGCATTAACACTTCTGGCACAAATATAGCCGTCAACACCGAAACAGGCACAAACCGCAGCGCACGGCGAATGATAGTTGGCGTCTTCCATCGATCCAGTATGACGATAAAGGAAACCCGCGTTGCGAAAGTCAACAGGCCGATGAAAATCATGACCAGCCAGGGATTGCTCATCTCTCTTCACCCCACAAACCAACGATAATGCCCACCAGCGCGGCAGTCAGCAAACCCAGTTTATAAGGCAATCCGAAAGCGAGTATTGATGTGGCACCCGCAGCAACTGCGGCAAACACGCTGGCGCGATCCTCCAAAGCAGGAATAACCAAGGCAATAAAAGTCAATGCCAATGTGAAATCCAGCGACCACTCTGGGGGAACGCGCGTCCCCAAAAATATCCCCACGGCGCTGCTGATCTGCCAGGAAGTCCACAAAGCCAGGCCTGCCCCCAAGAAATACCAATGTTTAAACTCGACTTCGTCGTCGCCGCCTTTATTGTAATGTGTGATGGTGACAGCATAAGCTTCATCGGTCAACAGGTAAGCCAGCAATGCCTTCCAGGGGGCTCGTAAATGCCCCAAATATGGCGCCACAGAAGCGCTGTACAGTGCGTGGCGCAGATTGATCACAAACCCAGTCAGGACCATTACCAAAGCTGGCGTTGCCCCACTCACCATTTGCACCAACATAAATTGCGCCGATCCTGCAAAGACAATTGCCGACATGGCTTGAGCTTCAGTGGGTTTCAACCCAGCGCCCAAAGCCAGGATGCCGTAGATCATCCCAAAGGGAATCACACCTACGAGGATAGGCAGTTCACCTTTGACCCCGGCAAGAAATTCACGCCATGCGATTTGTGTTTCGGTCATCTTTTTTCAAAATTCTAAAACATCAAAATAACCACTGAGCCACACGCCGGAGGCGGGCCTTCGGCCGAGCACAGAGAGAAGTTAAAAGATGAGTTTGGATATCACAATGGTCGCTTAGCCGGGATCCCCACTCGGCGAGGAAATTTTTCGGGAGTTGTGGCCACTTTATCCACCACCACGAGGTAGCGCTGCTCGACTACTCCGGGCAGAGTCACCGGGATGAGACGCTGCAAGTTGCCCCCCAACATGCCAATGGCCCGGTCAGCAGTATGTGCTTCGGCAGGAGCACTCTCTCCCTTCATTGCCAGCACCCGCCCCCCCACTCGCACCAAAGGCAGCAAAAATTCCATCAATATGGGCATCAGTGCTACAGCACGCGCCACCGCCCAATCATATTTTTCGCGAAAGATCTCATCCTTACCAAGCACTTCGACACGCTCACGCACAATTACAACATCTTCCAAGGCCAATTTCTCGACGATATGCTCACAGAATTTAACTTTCTTGGTGACTGATTCAACCAGGGTTATTTTTATATGCGGGCACAGGATTTTCAGCGGAAGTCCTGGGAACCCAGCTCCTGTCCCCACATCGATTACGCGTTCTACCGGCGTATTGCGCATGGCCATGTAAGCACTCAGCGAATCCAAAAAGTGCTTTACACGGACTTTTCCGGGATCGTCAATGGCGGTCAGGGAATAACGTGCATTCCAGTCAATCAGCTCCTGTGCATAAATTTCCAGGGCTGCCACCTGTTGCGGGTTGAGCGTGACTCCAACCACCGCTTCCAATTCTTGAGCCAACTTCTGCATGATGCTGATTATACCGGTTTGAAGGATTTTGTTAAGGAGCGAATCTCAGCTTTAAGAGTCAGCAACCAGCCTCGAGGTAGTCCTGTTCATCCGGCCTGGATAGAAGAACCCCCTCGAGGTTGATCCAGAAAAAATAGAACCCGCTTGTTCCAAAGCGGGTTCCTGAGATTTACTTGGTATTATTGACTGTGATCTCAACACGGCTTACTCTTTTTGTTGAGCCAGTTTCTTCTCCTTGCGTTTCTGACGCCAGTTGCGGAGTCTGCGCCACACAAAGGTGAGCGGGAAACCAATCACCAATGCTAAGGGCAAAATGTAGATCACCAGCCAAATGACAAAATTGACCAGGCCTTGCAGAGCGTTGATCAGCGCTTCGATGGCATCTTTGGCCACACCGGCAGGCTGCCAACCGCCGATTTGAATGGGTTGATCGGCCTCATCGGCGATGATATCGATACTGATCGAAGAAAGTGCCGCAGCCTGTTCGTAGTATTGCATCTGACCTTTGATGACCTCGATCTGCTCACGAACGCTGACCAAGTTGTTATACACCTGGAGCACATCTTCAGTTCGATTAGCATCGTCCATGATCTGCATAAGCTGCGTCTCAGCAGCTTCCAGGTTGCGCAGGCGGGATTGCAGATCGGTGTATTGGCTAGTGACATCTTCACCAGAGATCTGCTCAGAGCGAACTTCACCGGCCCCAGCTTTGATACGGGTCATCGCTTCATCGAGACGTTCTGCTGGAACGCGGATATTTATGTTTGCCTGATCAACAGTCACACCGTTGCCAAGAGTTGTTTGCCAAAGATTCGATGAGACCACAAAACCGCCCATTTCTTCCGCCATGGAAACAATTTCATCCATAATCATGGCCGGGTCGACAACCACAATAGAAAGGGTGGCGTTCTTGATCACCATGCGCTTGACAGTCACGGTGCTATCAGTTGCTCTGAACTCACTATCAGGTTCCATCGCGACAGCAGCTTCTTCCATCTCATACATGGCTTCGCCAGAAGCAAAACCGCCGCCATAATCATCGCTTACGAGCATAGGCTCAGATGCGTATTGTCCAGCACACGCAGATAATAATAAAGCAAGCACAGAAAGGGTTAATAGAATTCGTTTCGTCATGGGTAAAATCTCCTTGTAATTATGATTGCAGTATTGACGCCCCTTTGTGTAGAAAAGTTCCCTTACCAACCTGATTCCAGGCGATTGATATGCCGTTCAGGAAGACCTGCATCTCGCATACGTTGCTGAACAGCAGAAACATCATATTCAGCACGGCGAAATTCCATCAATTTCTTCTCGATATCATAGATCGCATACGCCGCCCGGGGATCGCGATCGCGCGGCTGGCCAACAGAACCTGGATTAAGGATCAGACGCGGACGCAATTCAAATTGCGAATTTTCGATGGGAATAAAGAGGTCTGCTTGCAATCTGCCATCACCCATACGGAAAATACTGGGCAAATGGGTATGGCCAACGAAACAATAGGATGTCTCAAAAAAGAAGAAATTTTCCGTAGCCGTTTGTGCATTCAAGACATATTCCCAGATCGGTTGACGCGGGCTTCCATGTGCCAGGGTAATATCATCAATCACCAAAGCCTTGGAAGGAAGTTCTTTCAGGTAATCTAAATTTTCAGGAGTTAGGTTATCTTGAGTCCAGGTAACTGTACGGCGAGCTTCGGCGTTAAAAGCTTCTGTGCTAAGTTGGTTTAGGACTGCCGCATCATGATTCCCCATTATTGCGATTAACTCTGGCAAATCCCGCATTCGGTCAACACACTCATTTGGGTCGGGGCCATATCCAACCAGATCACCCAAAAAGATCACCAAATCATATGAATCGGCGTCTTCCAGAACTGCTTCAAAGGCAGCTATATTGGCATGGACATCAGAGATGATCAGATAACGCATTCTGATAATCTTAACATATAATCAAAGGATGGGAAGGTATTTTAGTAATGGTTCTTTGGGAATTGCCGTGAGAGACCCTTAGTAATCTTCGGGAATAGAGAATCATCTAGTTACTCCGTGTGCAAGCATCTCTTTTCCACGTGTCATTCTTAGCCTTGCAAGGGTGAAGAATCTCTGCTACTTAAGTTGGAGAGCCTTCGCTCGCCTGCGGCGGCTCGGGATGACAGGCATAATTATCGGTTTCAAATTTCGCTAATTTCGCGAGAAATGTATTAAAACGTCAACACTACCTAGATTCGAGGCGTGAGATGTATCGATTGGGGAGTTACCGATTACGTAAACGAGGATTGACGATATCGTCTAATGCGCGCCCCACTAAGTAAAATGCGCTGCAAAATAACATGATGGAAATCGCCGGTGGGATCAGGGCGTTCCATTGACGGCCAAGGCCAAACCAACGGAAAGTGCGCTGTCCCAGCATGATCATTGACCCCCAGGTCATATAGTCGTGCGTACGGCTGAAGAAAGACAGCAGTGATTCTGTCAGTACGGCGCCGACAACGGTCATCACAGCGTGTACCAGGGCGAGAGGCATCAGGCTGGGGAAAATGTGTTTCCAGAGCACATGCAAATGACCGCCCCCGGCGGTGAGCGCCGCTTCAATATAGGGCTTAGAACTAATGCTCAGGGTTTGAGATTTAACCACAATCGCCTGACTTCCCAGGCCAGTCAGCACTCCGAAGATAAGGGCGATCAGAAACCAATCTAGACGCACGAGCAAGCCGATGATCAGCATGATCACCAAGGCAGGCAGTAAGACAAATACATCTGTGATCCCCATGAGTAGCAAATCGATGACACCCCCGAAATAACCGGCCATACCACCTAAGATCGTTGAAAGGGTAACGGCGATGATTGCCGCGGTGAGACCCACCGTAAACGACATCCGGGCGCCAAACAGGAGTTGGCTGAAGACATCGCGCCCCATGCCATCGGTGCCAAAGAAATGAGTGAAGGAAGGCGGCGAGGGATGCATAGGGATCGAGCTGTCAAACCCTAAATAAGGATCATACAAAGACGGGCGCCAGGCCGTCTCCATCAACAAGGGATGGGCGATAACCATCAAGGCAAAGATAATGATCAGGGTCAGGCCGATCACCCCCAAGGGATTCCGGCGAAATTTCCGCCACATGGAGCGAACTTGTCCCAAACGGGCGCGCCATCCCTGCCAATAGAGTTCCCAAGGAGTAAAGTGAGTGTCTTCTGAAATGTGAGCGGTCACGAAATACTCCTCTCAGCGAAGCGTTGGCGCGGGTCTAAGTAAACGTGCAGAATATCCAAAATGATGTGTCCAATCAAAGCCATCACACCCACAATAGATAGGATCCCCAACAGCAAAGGGATATCCTGAAAGTCGATGGCGACGAAGATCAGCTCCCCCATCGCCTGCCACTGAAAGACCAACTCGATGGCCAGGCTGCCAGTCAGCACCAAAGGCAAATTAAGCAGCAGGCGAGATAGCACCGGCAAGAATGCATTGCGTGCCACATGATGATCGCGAATAGTCCGCTCAGAGAGTCCCTTAGCGCGCGCCGTGAGCACATATTCATCCTCGATGGTCTCCAACATGGTTGTGCGCATCAACAGCATGGTTTCCCCAAATGACAACAAAATCACCGAAGCCATCGGCAGCATCATATGATCGAAAACATCAATGGCAAGGTGTAAGTAGCCCAGTTGTTTCCACCAAAGTGCCGCGCCACCTAAGATCAACAAACCACCCCCCCACTTCAGCAATTGCCGCCACTTGCGATACTTGTATTGCCCTGCAATCCAACTCAGCATCCAAAAACAAAGCAAAATGATCACGATGGTAATCACCATGCGGATCAGCACCCAATCGATGGTCACCGATTCTCGATACCAGATATTATGATCGACCATGCTATGGAACGGGAACCAACGCAAAGTCCAACCAAAGAGGGTGATCATCAAAAATCCTAAGAATGGGGCGAAGGATGTGTAACTGGCGACTCCGGCCAAAGTCACGCTGAATTCAAAGAAGCCGCCGCGTCTCCAGGCGATTAACTTCCCCAGCCAAATGCCAAAAACATAAGCCAGCACCGCCGCCATCAGGAAGAGCACCAGGGTGCGCGGCGCTCTTCCCATCAAGACAGTCGTCACCGGCGTTGGCCACGCCAGGAACGAACGCCCTAAATCCAAGCGGAAGAAACCGCCCAACCAGGTTAAATACTGCTGCCATAATGGCAAATTCAAACCAAGGTCAGATTGAGCCAACCGTCGGCTGGTTGGTTCAAGAACCAAGAATGCTGTAAAGTCGTAGGGGAGCGCTTGAATCAAAAAGAACAATAACGTTTGAAAGGTAATAATTGCGATGACCCCGCGTATCACACGCCGGAAGATGAATCTACTCAAAATACTCTCCAAAAGCCAAACATAACATTCAATAAAGAAACAACCCCACAATTTGGGTTTCTCAGGGCAATTCCTATAGAACCCGCAATTTTATAGATCAGACTGCGATCTAATATATTACTCGGCATGCCCATGTGAGGTTCAGCGGTCAACTTGACCAATTCGCTTTACCTGCCATGGGGTTCGCGATATGATCATAAGACAACCTGTCTGGCTGTCAAGCCGCCAGCTTCTCGCTTCCCCAACAAACTGGAGAAAAAATTGAAATCGCAACCCGCTCCAAACATTATTCTGCTGGGAGCCCTGTTCGGAACAACCTTAGTCGCTTCCCGCTTTAGTGTGGGGCAAATGTCATCGCTAACCTATGTGGGGTTACGGCTTAGTTTAGCAGCCCTAGGATTCATAATCATTTATCTGCTCCCCAACAACAACCGAACCTGGCCGCGCAGCAAAGTGCTCTGGCAGCGTGGCATCATTCTAGGGATTTTCGGGACCGCACTGCCAATGATGTCATTTGTTAGTTCGCTGCAATATATTTCCAGCGGATTGGCTGCGGTGCTGATGACCACATCCCCAGCAATCACCTCAATACTGGCCCATTTTCTCTTGCCTGATGAAAAGCTGACCCTCAGACGGGGGACTGGGGTGATCCTGGCTTTTATCGGTGCTCTGCTCCTGACGACGCGCGGCGAAAGTGGCATTGCAGGTTTGACACGTGCAAATCCCTTAGGGTATGTCTTTGTTTTTAGCGGAATCCTCAGCGCCAATATTATGAGCATTTACATACGCAAAAAAATGCGCGATGACAACACCTTTGATATCGGCGTAATCAGGATGATCTCTTCAGCTATTGTAGTGATCCCGCTAGCCTGGGGGGTGTCTGGGCTTGACGTCTCCCAAGTGGATAAAACCGGTTGGACGGTTTTGGCATATGCCGCAATCATTGGAACGTTTTTTGCCATGCTGCTCGATTTCTCCAACATAAAGAGATTTGGTGCCACAATCTCTTCAATGGTGACCTTTGTGATCCCTGTGGTAGCAGTGATCTGCGGCGCAATATTTCTTGGTGAACAAACCACTTCGAGCATGTTGGCTGGCATGCTGATGATAATCGCAGGCGTATGGCTGATTATCCGTAACTAAGGTATGCCGTTATAATGTTCTTATCCCCCAGATTCGGATACAAGAGTAAATCATGAACCAGATCTGGCAAAGAACATCGCAATACTTTTTACGTCCTGCTGAGATTATTAAAGGATATCAGCGTAGCGATCTGCGCCCAGATATTGTTGCAGGTTTAACTGTTGCAATCGTCCTGCTTCCGCAGGCCATCGCCTACGCCTTGATCGCCGAGCTGCCCCCTGAAGTTGGGCTATACTCTGCAATCGTTGCCGCGATTATCGGTTCCTTGTGGGGTTCATCGAACCATCTCAGCACCGGACCAACCAACACACTTTCTCTGCTGATTTTAACTATCCTCTTACCCATTGTGACACCAGGTTCAACAGAATATCTCGTCATTGCAGGATTGATGGCTGTGATGGTGGGCATCTTTCAATTAGCCCTAGGCTTGGCAAGATTGGGCATATTGGTCAATTTCGTCTCCGATTCAGTGATCATCGGTTTCACCACAGGGGCAGGTGTGCTAATCGCTGCTAATCAAATTCGTCACATTCTACGGTTAGATTTTCCCAGCCATCATTCACTGGTCGCCACAATAAATGAAATCGGAATCCATATCCGCGAAACACATTGGATGAGTTTATTCCTTGGGCTTGGTGTTTTCATTCTGATCATCCTGGTTCGCAAATTCAAACCCAAATGGCCCGCGCCACTCATAGGCATGGTCATGGGTGCTCTTGCCGTCGCAATCCTAAACCTGGATAAACAAGGTCTCATCGTGATTGGTGAATTGCCCCGTAGCTTTCCCCCGCTTACCAAATTCTCCTTCGATGTGAACTGGATCGGAAACCTATCTTCAGGAGCGCTGGCTGTCGGATCGATTGGTCTCGTAGAAAGTATCGCTATTTCGAGATCCATTGCCAGCCAATCGAGACAACGACTAGACAGCAACCAGGAATTTGTCGGGCAGGGTTTGGCAAATATTGCCGCGGGGTTCTTCTCCGGTTTCAGTACGGCGGGATCATTTACCCGTACAGGCGTGAACTATGAAGCCAATGCCCGCACGCCCATCGCGGGGGTCTTCGCAGGTGTTTTTGTGCTTATCAGCATGCTGATTTTTGGGCCCTTAGCCGCGTATGTTCCCCGCACTGCCCTGGCCGCGGTATTGCTAGTCACAGCCTATGGGTTGATCGATAAAGAAGAAATCGTTCGTATCCTTAAAGGAACGCGCGGCGACTCGGCAATACTGGTGGCGACTTTCCTTGCAACCTTATTCTTGCCCCTTCAATTTGCCGTCCTAACAGGGATCTTACTATCCCTGGCAATCCATATCGTACGTACCAGCATGCCAAGAGTAATTCCTGTATTACCCGCGAGTAATTTTCGTCACTTCACTCATCAACCTGAAAAAATACCTTGCCCTCAAATGGCTATTTTTGATGTGTACGGTGATCTCTACTTTGGAGCCGTCAACCGCGTCGAGGAAATCCTGCTCGAATATTTAGAAAACCATCCTGGTCAACGTTATTTATTGTTAAGAATGATCAGTGTGGATCAATGTGATATCAGTGGGATCCACATCTTAGAGAACATTGCCGATCAAATGAGGGAACGCGGTGGGGATATGTACTTCATGAGGGTACAAGACCCCGTGATGGATCAAATGAGATCTACTGGTTTTTGTGATCATCTTGGTGATGAGAATTTCCTAAGCTATGATCGGGCGATTGATCATTTATTTCACCATGTGCTTGACCCCGCGATTTGCATCTATGAATGCAACCAGCGCGTTTTCCGAGAATGTCAGAATCTCCCAAAGAGAACCGCTCATCCTATCGAAGCGCCTATCCAAACAGAGATTCCAACAGGTCAGGTAGCAGGGATTACTCCTGAGGAGCTGTGGACAGAACTTCATAGTGAGAACCCACCCACGATCATTGATGTCAGGGAACCTCGCGAGTTCAAGAAGATGCACATCCTACAAGCTCAATCGATACCTCTTTTCAGGCTGCTTTCGGATTCGTCATCGATTCCCAAAGAAATCCCGGTTGTATTTGTGTGTCATGGCGGCAGACGCAGCACCCGAGCAACCTATTTACTTACGAACCAGGGCTATACAAATATCCAAGTTCTGCGCGGTGGAATGATTGCCTGGGATGCCGCTAATCTCATAAAAGCGATCGAATAATAAGGAAAAGAAATGAGCGAAAAAATCTCCCCCAACTTAGGGCTAAGTCTGGTACGAGTAACAGAAGCAGCCGCTCTGGCAGCAGGTCGCTGGATGGGGTGCGGCAATGAAACCATTGCAACTCGTCTAGCCACTGATGCCATGGCGTGCACGCTCAAATCTTTAGATATCGATGGCTATGTAGTTGTTGGCGAGGAAGGTCGCTTGGGTGTCGAATTACCCCTCAATACCGGGGCTAAAGTTGGTAGTGGTCTGGGTCCAGAGATGGATGTGGTCGCTGATCCTATCGATGGCACTGCTCGCTTGATCAAAGGGTTGCCTGGTGCCCTTTCTGTGGCCGGAATTGCACCGCGCGGCTCGATGTGGTCCCCTTATCCCGCGGTATATATGGAGAAGATCGTTGTTGGTGCCGCGGCCGCCGAGGCTTTGGTGCCCGAATGCATGGACGCACCCGCAGCCTGGACTTTGGCGTTAGTGGCACGTGCAATGGGTAAGCCGGTACGTGACTTAGTGGTTTTCGTGCTCGATCGTCCCCGCCACAAAGATCTGATCTCTGAAATCCAGGCCACTGGTGCCAGGGTTATGGCCCACTCCCAGGGGGATATCGCCGGAGCATTAATGGCCGCCAGTGATGATGCTAATGTTGATATTCTTATGGGTATCGGGGGAATCGCAGAAGGCGTGATCGCAGCTTGTGCAGTCAAAGCTTTGCGCGGAGCCATGCTAGGGAGGTTAGCCCCTCAAACAGCCGAAGAGCGCGCCGCTGTCAGAAATGCAGAATTCGATACAAAAAAAATCTTGAGTTGTGATGAATTAGTGAAGGGAGAGAATATATTTTTCGCAGCTACAGGTATCACCGGCGGCGTTTTGCTCTCTGGGGTGAAATATCACGGCAATGTCGCCAAAACAATGTCGCTGATCTTGCGCTGTGAGACTGGCACCCGGCGTATCGTGCGCGCTGAACACATCATCGATTAGGAGTTCAACGAAACATTTCCATCTGAACAACCTTCGCTTTCAACCGAGCTTCTTCGGCAGCGAAGGCCATCAAGTGACTCTCCAGCGATTGCCGCGCCGTGGATAGGTGCGACGTCAGTTCGAGTTCCGCAGATTCGCCTTCCCGCAAGCTCATCAAGAAAGCATTCATCAACCTTTCATCCCCACCCCCATGACCAGATGAATTATCCGCGCTCGTATCATAACGGATACTGCGGTCGCTGCGGTGCTCGTTTACCTCGATCCGCGATCCGCCATAACCAAAGGATGCCTGCAGCTCAGCTCGTGATCCTTGAATGCGCGTAAAGCGGCCTTCGACGTGCGAATGTCCGTGCATAGTCAATGTGACTGAAGCGCCCTCTTCGAACTGCATATTGACCACCTGGTGATCGACGACGTCATTATCGCAGTGGTAAACACAGCGACCATAAGGTCCTTGGCGCAGCGCTTCCATGAGATTCTCTGGGGTGGGGTCTTGCGCCACAACAGAACGGGGCCAGCCGCGATAATCGGCCATTTCGCGCAAGGATGGGGCTAAATTCCCCAGCGCTCGTACCAACCCCGGAGCGCGTTCCTGGGCCTGAGCCGCAAGTCTAGGAATACCTTTAGCTGTATCAGCATAGTTGCGCCATAACGGCAGCAACTCCACATAGATGAAGGGTGCATAATGTGGACATGTTTCTGCCGCGGGGCAGCCATCCAGACAGTATTTGGGTGTGCCTTCTGGGGCATTCTCAGGGCGATAGTGCATTAAACTGCCCACGCTGCTGAGCTGGGTGCTATTCTGGTCCATCATCCAAATCAGAATATCCAGATCATGGCAGCATTTGGCCAGGATCATTGGAGCAGAGTCTTCCTTTTTTCGCCAGTTACCGCGCACAAAGCTGTGTGCCATATGCCACCAGGAGACATTTTCACGATGCGAAACGCTGACGATCTCTCCCAAATCCCCCGAGTGGATGATCTGGCGCATCTTGGTGAAGTGCTTGGTGAAACGCAGTACATGACAGATATGCAATTGTCGTCCAGTTTCTTCAGCCACATCAGCCAGTTGGCGACATTCCTCGGCAGTTGTCGCCATGGGTTTCTCGAGCAGCATATCATAGCCCACGCGCAAGGCTGCCAAAGTTGGGGCGGTGTGCTGTTGGTCTTGCGTGCAAACAAAAGCTGCTTGCCCAAATCTCTGCCCTGAGCCCGTCGAAGGGTGGGACTGCGCAAGTAGTGGTTGCCAGGTTTCGAATTGATTCTCTAGGGGAATATTGTGCTTTTCCGCAAATCGTTGACGTCGTTCAGCGTCTGGCTCGGCAACAGCTACAAAGCGGATTTGGTCGGGGTGTCGCAGAGCATATTCACCATAGACATCGCTACCCCGCTGCCCCGCGCCAATCATGATGGCTTCGATGGTTTTATACATTGCAATTACTCCCGAACAATAACAGGACACGGATAAACACAGATTTTACGGATTTAATTGTTTATAAATTATCCGTGTTTATCCGCGCCGCCAAGGGCGCGCCTACGGCGTCCGTGTCCCACTACTTTCTCAACTCGGCGATTGTAACCCCCTCGCCGCCTTCGTTTTGCTTTCCAGCTTCAAACGATATTACCTGCGGGTAGCGCTGCAGAGCATCGCGCACCACTTTGCGCAGCTTCCCCGTACCTTTGCCATGGATGATACGCACCCAGGGCAAACGTGCCAGATAGGCTCGCTCGAGATAGTTTTGCAGCACATCAAGAGCATCATCGGCACGCTGACCGCGTAAATCGAGTTCGACGCCGGGTGATGGGTGAGTGCTAGAGGTTGGATGTTGGATGTTGGATCGTGCTTCAGGTACGACAGTATCAACTTCGCCTTTACCAACCAACATCAATTCCGTCAACTTCGCTCGCACGCGCAGCACACCTATCTGCACCTCGGCACTATCTTCAGCGAGTGTGCGAACAATACCATCTGTGTCTAGAGAGCGGACGCGCACTTTAGAACCTAGTCGGATAGGACCACTGACAGGCATAATATCAGGCACATGGCGCTCAACGGGGATTTCAACTTCTTCGACCAACTCATCGATCTTTTCTTCGACCTGTTGGATCACTTCTAAAGGTTGACGGGCGCGGCGCAGTTCTTTTCGCAGATCACGGATTTCGTCTCGTACGCTCTTGACCTCTTCTTTAGCCTCATGCCGGGCATCTTCCAAAACGCCTCGGCGCTCATCTTCGATCGCTTCCAGGCGTTCGGCTAACTCTGTTCGCAGCTCTTCGGCTTCACGTTTGGCTTCATCGGCGCGTTGGCGTGCCTGGCGGGAGATATCCCGTTGACGGTAAATCTCATCCAACAAATCATCGGCACGCAATTCGGCGGGGTCGATTTCTTGCCTCGCTGCGCCAACGATCTCACCAGGCAGGCCCAGCCGCTCGGCAATTGCCAAAGCGTTGGAACGTCCAGGAAGGCCAATGGTCAGGTGGTAGGTGGGCTGAAGAGACTCAAGGTCAAATTCCACGCTGGCGTTGATCACTCCCGTCGTGTCGTGGGCAAAGGCTTTTAACTCAGGGTGGTGGGTGGTCACCAGGGTCGTAATCCCACGCTCAACCAGGTGCGTCAGCAGTGAGCGCGCTAAGGCCGCGCCCTCCTGGGGATCAGTCCCCGCGCCCAGTTCATCCAGGATCACCAACGAGTTGGTATCGGCGCGTTCTAAAATCCCAATGATATTGGTGATATGCCCTGAGAACGTCGACAAGGATTGCTCAATGGATTGCTCGTCGCCAATATCAGCATAAATCGATTTAAAGAGGCTGATCTCCGACTCGGGGTGGGCGGGGATGTGCAGCCCAGTTTGGGCCATCAGCGCCAGCAGACCCACCGTTTTGAGCGAGACCGTCTTGCCGCCGGTGTTAGGGCCGGTGATGACCAGCGCCCTGGTTTGAGGATCTAACTCGACATCGATGGGGACAACTGTTTCCTGGTCCAGGAGTGGGTGCCGGGCATCGAGCAGGCGGATTCGCACCCGAGGGTGCACGTCCGTATCATCTTTGTATTTTTTGATGGGATGCAACTTGGGTTCAGCGGCATCCAAATCTTCAGCAAATCTTGCGCGGGCAAAGGCCACGTCCATGTCCGCCAGGGCCTCGGTCATCTCATCCAAGGCGGGGGCGTGTTCAGCGACCTGTGCAGTAAGAGCCAGAAGAATACGACGTTCCTCATCGCGCTCTTCAAGCTGCAATTCTTTATATTTGTTATTCTTTTCGACGACACTCAGCGGCTCTACGAAGAGCGTAGCCCCAGAAGCCGATTGATCGTGAACGATCCCTTTGACACGTCCCTTGAAATCCGCCCGCAGGGGAATGACATAACGACCGTCACGCTGCATGATCAGGTTCTCCTGCAAATAAGGACTGATATCGGGATTGTTGATCATACGCTTCAACTGCGCAAGTAATCGATCGTGCTCGACCTTGAGATCACGTCGAATTCTGGCCAGTTTACCTGAGGCAGTATTCAGGATTTCGCCGCGGTCGTTCAGGGTTTGGGTTATTGCATCGACCAATCCTGTCGAAATTGGCAGGCGCAAAGTAATTTCGGCCAGATGCGGGAAGCGATCGCCCTCGCGCTCGAACAAACGCCGCAAAGTGCGCGAAGCAATCAGGGTGTACTTGATATCCAAGAATTGGTTGACTTCCAGCAGCACCTGGCGCGTGGCCGCTATGACAGCTGCGCGGATATCACGCGCACCGCCGATGCTCGTCGAAGGGCGTTCTTCGAGCAGTTCGCGAGCCTCGCTGGTTTCTGCCAGTCGCTGGCGCGCTTCATGCAGCTTTACCGATGGCTTTAACCCGCGTGCTTTGTCGGCGGAAGCGCTGAAAGCGCAGTACTCGGACAATCGCTCGAGGATCTTGGTGTATCCAAGGGTGCGAAATGTTTTTTCATCCATGATTTTGCCGATGGGAGTCTACCATATCGCTTAGGTAAGGGACACGGATTTCACGGATTGTCAGGATTTTTGATTCGTACATGGCGCGATACAATATCAATCATGCACAAACGCATCATGGTTATTATCTTTCTGTCGGTGATGTTTCTCTCTCGAACACTAATTGTCCAGGCCTGCGAGCCACTGCCTGATTATTGGTTCGCAGAGCGGTATGAGTTTGGGCCAGTGAATCTACCCGAAACCATTGACTTGGTTCAATCCCCACCCGATGTGGCTCAGGGATATTTTCAAATCAGTAATCATTCTGACTCGCCTCTATATGTCTTGCCGATGGATTCTCGCGCTTCGCTTGTCGTAACAGCAGAACCTTCCATTACCGGAGAAGGGCTTACACAAGAGCAAACCACTGAAGAAATCTTACTAATCGAGCGCGCTCCCGATTTGGCTACCTTTGTGATTGAAGCGGGGAAGATTTTTACATTGGACAATGAGAGCTTTCCCACATTGGTACCCTATATCGAAGAACGCAACGTTCTGGATTTCAGTCGCCCAGCATTTTTCTTTTTACCAATCACACAGCGGGGAGAATTTCTACTGGTATTTGATGACCAATTAATCACAGTGCCCTTTACGATCTCTTATGCCATCAATGAGAATTTCACTCCTGAAATCTGTGGGGAGGACATCGAATCCTCAACACAACAAGAAATTGAATTTGCCAGTGAGGCAGATTACAGCGTGTTAATTAGTGCTGTTGCATTCGGGGTGATCCTGTTGGTTTCTTTGGGGTCAATTGTAGGGGTTCGAAAACTAACCACAGATGAGTCCACTGAAAAAACTGTACTTTAAAAACTGAAGCATGTTTGATAGAAAGCCCACGAGCGAAAAATGCGGCTCAATTGGGCAGCACAAAAAGCTTCTTTATTGGCCTTGCGGTCTTTCTCCAACGAATGGCGGTAAATATGACGCACATTGGTCATCGCTGCTGATGCAATCATCATGCAAGTGATCCGGAAAAGTCCTCGCACTGGCAACTTGCCCTCTCGGAAAGGATGCTTTGTTTCGCGGATGGTGGCTTCAATCGCTACCCGCAAGTTGACTTCTTCCTGCATAAAAGCCAGATGACGTCTGCGTCTGCGAGCCCAATTGACTTGTTGTTGTGTGAAGCTGAGACTAAAGCAAGGAATACGTTTCTGCGGTTTGGCCCGGCAGCGATTTTCAAGATGATAAGGGCACCTTTCACAGACCATGGCATTGAAGCGAGCCAGGTAACCGGTTGTACGACCCGGTTCAACAGGGATGGTTTCTCCTGCGGGACAGGTGATGGTGACGGGTTTGCCCTTCTCATCATGCTGGATGTCGAAATCTGCCAGGCCGAACTTGTCCGGGTCAGGTTCTTTACCACGCATCTTGGTCTGTACTTGTTCCACGTTTTGGGCAATCAGCACTTCGTCAGCGTTTGAGCTGCCGAACAAACCATCGGTATAGAGCGTCTCCAGGTCAGTGCGTTCTTTCAAGTTTGGGGTAGCTTCAATCATCAAGTCGCTGTCTTCGGTATTGTTTGGCGCTACCTGAACATGCGTGATGAGTTGTACTTCATTCTCAGGATCGCAAGTCTCGGTCACATTGGCAACGTAGCCCTTGTAGAACTGATTGCCTTTCTTGCGATAACTGGCTTCGAGATCATCCAACGATTGCAAACTGCCGCTGCTGATTTCTTTGTTCTCTTTCGGCAACACCTCAGCTTGGCTAAGATCATAGTTTTCGAAAAAGAAACGTTCCAAGACTGGGAAAAAAGGATCTTTAGCATAGTCAGAGCGCAACTCGTCTAAGAGTTTGCAGATCACTTCGCCTATCCGTTGCAGATACTTTTGGATTTCTGCTTTGTCCTTGATCCGGTAGCGAGCCTGACGACCCGCCTCTTCCAGATAAGGTGCTAGCCAATCGGCATAGCGTGCCTGGTCCGCTGCGGAGAGCATCCGCTGAACTCGCCGCAAGGCATCGATTGCCAGTTGTAGACGACTCGAATCCAGAATGTTGCTGGCTACTTGGGTGCTGTCCATGCGTTGGATGCCCGTGCGTACTTGCAAAGCGATAACCTGTTGGTCGGTGATATCTTCAAACGCTTGGCCTAGTAAGTTCACACCATGCTCTTGGTTGTATTGGCTCAGTCTCCGACGAAAGTTGTACAGCGTCCGCAGTTCGAAGTGCCCTTCACCAAGTTGATCATAGCCCAGTGCATAACGTACTTGGACATCGTAGCAAAAATGATCATAGAGTTCTTCGTCGCTCCAGCCAAAACCCGCCTTGAGCGTTTCCAACCCCACTAACACGTTGACGGGCGTATTGGGCCGGGATGGTAAATCAGAGAACAGCACCGCAAAGGGTTCCTCTTGGATGCGCATAAAGAACTCACGCCGAAATACCCCTGCCCATGAGCTATCTAGCCGCTGACGCAGTTTCTCAGGTAGTTCGTTGATGTTGCTGATCAATGCCGCTTGTAAATGTTGCTGATTTTTCTTGAACATGCTTTGGTTCCTCTCAATGTGCATCCTTATTTTATTAAATCTTTGCCATTTTGAGGAGGGTTCAATTTATACTATTTTTGTCCACTCGTTTTTTCAGTGGACTCACAGATGAACACAGATAAATTAGATATCCAATTGCTTCTATGGGAATTGCTGTGAGAGACGCATCCAATTATCTGTATTCATCCCATTTATCTGTGGTTTCAATTCAAAAGTCCCAACTCACGCGCTCGTAAAGCAGCCTGCGTGCGGTCGGTGACCCCCAATTTGCTCAGTACATTACTGACATAATTCTTGACGGTCCCCTCAGCTAAGAAAAGTTGTTTGGCAATTTCCTTATTAGACAGCCCCTGGGCTAGCAATTTCAAAATCTCAATTTCACGCTCTGAAAGCGATTCAGGCAGCCCGACATTGACTGAACGCTTCGCCGGTTCCAGGCGGGCGAACTCAGCGATGACTTTGCGAGCAACAGATGGCTCGATCAGTGCGCCTCCGGCTGCTACCTTTCGAATGGCCTCAGCCAGTTCACTACCCGAAACATCTTTCAGTAGATAACCCAACGCTCCTGCCCGCAGCCCCTCAAAGATATATTCATCATCATCGAAGGTGGTCAGGATAATAACCCGCGCCTCGGGACAGCGCTCGATCATGCGGCGCGTGGCCTCGACACCATCCATGCCCGGCATGCGGATGTCCATGAGTACCACGTCAGGATTGAATTCTGCGAAAGCGTTCAACCCTGACTGGCCGTCTTCCGCCTCACCGACTACCTTTAAATCTCCCTCTAATTCCAATATTGTGCGCAGGCCGTCGCGCATCAGGCGCTGATCATCTACGAGCAAGAGGCGAATTGGTTCTGTCATCTAGGATACTGCTTCCTCAACTAGCGGCAAGATTACCTGCAAATGCGCCCCGCCTTCTGGTTGGTTGTCGAAATGCACTTCACCACCTAACTGCGCGGCGCGCTCTCTGAGTCCGCGCAGCCCAAAGCTGGCTGAGTCGAACTCCTTGGGGGCACCAACACCATCATCGCTGACAGTCAGAGTGATGCTTTCAACACTGTGCTCCAATTCCATCCAAACATGCTGTGCCCTCGCGTGACGTTGAACATTGGTCAATGCTTCTTGGGCAGCGCGGTAGATCGTCAGGCGGTGAGCTTCGGGAACAGAATATTCTTCTTTAGGTAGAGTCAACGTAACATCAAGTTCCGTGGCTCCTTCAAAGGATGCAGTCAATCTCTTCAAGGCGCTGTCAAGAGAAAGATCTGTCTGAAGCGGTTCCCGTAACGTCGCCACGGTGCTGCGCAGTTCACCAAGCGCATCCCGCACCTGATCACGCACTGTCCCAACCATCTCTTCAGCTCGTTCGGGATCGACCGAGATCAAACGCTGGGCTCCTTCCAATTGTACAGCAGCCACTGTCAGGCGATGTCCCAAAGTATCGTGCATTTCACGAGCCAGGCGATTGCGCTCTTCCGCAACGGCCAATTCTTCCACCTGATCAGCATAATCCTGTAACTGCTGATGAGCAGCTTGCAGCTCCGTGAGCAAAGCCTGGCTCTCCTTGCGAGACTGCTCAGCAGAAGCCATGGCGCGTGCAAATGCGGCAAAGAACCAGTATCCGGTGGCATAGGGCAACAGAATCAAGAATCCATCACGAATGGAGAATGTGTACACCAGAATAATCGCCGTAACCACCGAAAAGATTCCTACCCAGATATACCCTTCACCCTTGGGGAAACTCAACATGGCCTGTGCGCTGAGCATGAAGAACAGCATCAGGAAAATGCCGGAGGTGGGCTCGAGCAGCACCAATATGGCAACGAAGATGGTTTGAACAAAGAAATATCCCCGCAATCTCAATGTGTTTTCCTCGAATATCGTGCTCACAGCAAAAAGCACACCGAAAACTACCAACAATCCTAAGGCGAAACCCCGTTGAACGCCAGTTTCAAGAAAGCTCATACCGAGTAGTGCTACACCAAGGATAGTGAGGTAGGCAATGGCGAGCATGTATCTGCTTTCTGGGGGTGAAGTATGATCGGAGGTCATAAGAAAATTGTACAACCTTTCGCGAAATATTCCAAATATTCTTAAAAGAGAATCCCCACGAACTCGTTTGAGTAGAGTCCGTAGGGATGAAGGGTTTGTTGAGTACTGGGTTATTCCTCATTCTTTTTGAAGATAATCCACAAACCCAAGGCTACCAGGGCTACCGGCCACAGGTAATTCAGTGAGCGGAAGAAAGCTTCGGCAACTGGCTTTATGGCACTGGACCCAGGGGATTCAACGATGGCCACCCCAACGGCAACCAAGGACATTATGCCGGCTACTATCAATGCCCACCAGGCTTTCGCATTGGTGAAGATCAAGCCCAAGACGGTGATCAGGGCAAAACCCAAGGCCAGCGAGAGCAAGAAAGTGGTACCTTCTAAGTGTTCTGGAATGATGCCCGTGTTATCTTCGATCAGGAACACACCCAGGCTCATGCCACTGAGAATTCCACCGGGGATCAATAATCCGATATTGCGGGTTGTCGCACCCCAAAGAATGAAGAACAGCGCCAGGGCTCCGAAGAATATGCTTCCGGTGAGCTCGATGACTGTAAATTGCTGCAAGAGCATGAAGAACCCGGCCAAAACCAGCAAAATACCGCCAAAGGGAAAGGCTTTCTTCTCAATTACGTGATTGTTATTTTCCATTTTCGATCTCCTTTTTGATCTATGTTTGTTTGGAATGAACGCCATAAGAATATCCAATCTTAGGTCATACAGAACAGTCCCAGAAGTCATATGCCGGGTCATATGACTTTATTTTTGTACACGGACGACACGGATGTACACGGAAAAAACTATAGAAACTCCGTGTCGCCAACGGCGTGCTGCGCATTCCGTGCAATCCGTGTACAACACCCCAGTTTCATCAGGATAAGGGCGTGGAATACTTGTGGGAAACGTGTGGGATAATGTGGGATATCTGTGGGATAACTTTTTGTTTCGTCCAGCCCCCGAATTATGGGATGCTGCTTATTTTCAAAGATTGCGTACAGGGGGTGCTGGAGATTTTTTCTCGTCAATTACTGGAAATAAATCGTGAATGGTGCCAATTTATCGCTGTTTCAGCGGATAGAATTTCATTGCCATTGATGGTGCTCAGTACTACAAGCGTATTATTGATCATGATTTCGAGATAGATCGCTATTCAGGAAGCGCCATCCAGGTCGAGGTTAAATCAAAAAGAGCCTGCATTCACAGGCTCTCTATTTGAACATTCACTATTCACTCAATCTATAAATTGTTTTGAGATGGTGTAGACGCAGTCTTCGTCACCCATGGCATGACAACTAGTTTCCTGAATGCGGAATTTCTTTCCCCCCGTAGCCCATTGGGACGCCGCGTTTAACACACCCACACCCAGGTGACAGATGGGCTCATCGGCTGTTCGCTCCCAGCACATGGGGCAGTGTTCAATGACCCAATACCAATTCTTATCATCCTCACTGATACTGACAACCTGATCACTAACCGCATTGAAGAACTTGGAAAAGAAAACTAATCCCGCTTTGACGCGCACTTCTGTTGAACCCAGGCTCATCGCCGCCAGTCCTGCTTTTTGTACTTTGTCGTATTTTGAAAGGCTGTGTTGGAAAGTTTCTTCCCCGCCTCTTATGGCAAATACCCTGGCTCCCTTTGAACCGTACATATCATAAAGGCCTTGCTGCAAGCTGGCCACATGCGTAAAAGGAAAAGCTTTCTTGATATCATCTGAGGGGAGATTGCCAATATATTCGGACAGACCTATAAGATTTAGCAAAGCATTGATGCCATTATCCCCAAGGATATCTTTGGCGGAAGTCAGAATGCTGCGTCCCCAGATGTTCGGATAGAAGTATTGATCAGTCATACACTGTTTACTCAGATGTCTATCTTTATTATTGTCGGGTTATGACCCGAAAGTACTAATGAACCAATTATAGCCCATTGCACACGAGTTGCGCCAGATCAAGAAAACAGGACTTAGAAGCTTAAAACAAAAGTGACCATCAAGTACGCACCATGACGGTCACTTCATCTATGAGTTAGTTATTTTGCGGATCGCGCTTTTTGAATGCCCAGATACTGGACGATAGCAAATGCCAGCACAATGTCGGCAACGATGGCAATAGCCCATTTACCGGCTGCTGTAAATGCCACCAGGCTGGTGAAGATCAACACAACACTGCCTATAACCCAGAGAAGGTCGCCGAAAACGATTCCCATGGCAACCTGTAAATTAACCGGTTTGAAAGTGGCAGTTTTATAAACAACGAACGCAAAGAACAACAATCCTGCTCCAACAATCCGTAAGACAAGCGGGGAAGACAGCCCAAGAAATGCAGCGATGGGGGTGGCAGCGAAGACAAACAGTAATCCGCTTATGGTAGAGAAAATACTGTTGCCCAACAGCGCTTTGCGCAACAAGCCTGATTCAGATGAAGCAGTATTCAGGAAAGTGGTACTTGGTGATGGGGTAGACATTTGGAAACTCCTTTGAAATAAGTTTGAATTTGCCCCTATTTTCCATATTTTCTACTGCCAAGTCCACGAAAAGTACTGCCATTTACTGCCAGATTCACGACTCAAGATTAAAAACACGGAGCCATAGAGTGCACAGAGTGCTATTCAAAAGAGAGACACTATCCCTTGCATCTCGCATTTATGAAATTCTCTGAGTTCTCCGTGTCTCTGTGGTTAAATTGAATCTAATTCTTTTCTGGGATACTTCGCTCGCGCAAATCTTGAGCAACCAACTTTGATGCCGCGTTTTGCCAGTTGTATAAAGTTCGCTCAGGAACTGTGGCCTGGAACCATCTCAGCGCGTCACTTAAATTTTCATCTAAATTCTCTTGAAACCCTCGACGGCTGTAGGGGCGTAAGCCTGCTATATATGGGAAATACAACGCATTATAGAAACGCCATTCATCAGTGGTACCAAAGGTTTCCTGCACTTGGGGCTTGAGCCGCGATATCGATTCAGTTAGGACTGTTTTTAGTTCGGCAGCTCTCTCCAGGGTGTTGTCCTGCGCCGAGCGAGATCGCAAACGCGCGCTTATGATGGGAAGACGGGTTAGCGGGCTGGCGGCCAGGCGCGGCAAATCGCTGAAGTGGCTCAACGCTCGGCGGGTGAGCCTGGCGAATTCGTCCTCGCTCAACTCATCGAGCTTGAGAGTTTGATCAACGCGCGGAGCGGCAATGGCGGCTGCGCGTAAATCAGAACGCGATTCCCGGACCCTCGGATTACGTTTAAACACAAACCGATCAATCCCCCCCTGAACGAAGGTAGAAAATGTGGTTACCGCCAGTGCCGCGGCAATGCTAGTCAACAGCAGGAGCACCATAGGCAACGTCATCCCTGTTTGAAGGGCAATCACAACGGCGACCTGACCTGCAAAAATGAGCGCCGCTAGTGTAGAAATCACTAAAGAGCGCAAAAAATCTGGCAGCAGCGCTTCCCCTTCGTTATAAGCATCGAACCATACAATCGCTAAGCCCAATAATTCCAAATCCAGCCCAATGGCAATTACAATCCATAAATGTGGCAACCAGCCCAACTGTAGGGTGATCAACCCAGCCCCTAACGTGAAGAACAATGTCGCCGCGATCAAAGCGCCAGTTGCCTGTCGAGGTTGGAGTTCCTTGCGTACAAATCGAATCAAACAAACTGTGGCAATCAAAGGAAACAAATTCGTTAGTGCGAATAACCCGTACCCCCAGGGTAGAAAATGGCCAGTTTCCGGAGACCAAAATGTGTTTGTAATGATAACAAGTAGAAATGCGACACACCCCAACGGAAAGATGCCCCATCGCCATATTTTTTGCAGCTTGGTGCGATTGGGGGCAATCTCGGGGTGCAGATGGATGACTGCCCCTGTCCAGAAAATGGGTGGGAAGAACAAGATACCCCAATGTAAACGGTTCAGCAGAATTACGCTAGTCGGATTGGGGGCATAGGATGCAGCAAGGTCAAAGGCCAACGCAAGGGCGTAGCTGATCAATCCCAAACCTGAGTTTCTTAAGCGAGGGTTAGAAGGGTCGCGGGCTAATAAATATAGACCCAGCCACAGGGATACGGCGTAAACGATGATTTGCATAATCAACTCGAAGGTATTTTTTTCGAGTTCATTATAACAAACGCAAAGTTCTTAGCAGAAATCCATCGTAGCCCAAATCTCTTCGGGATAAGTATACGGTACTGAAATATGCCCATCCTGCGGAAAAAATCTAGCTCTACAATCTGGAATCGCATCCGCAACAAAACGAGCCATCGAAACAGGAACATCAACGTCCAGAACCCCATGCCAGAGATAAATGTTGTTACAAGTTATGTCACCAAGACGAAACCCCCACGGTTGTGTCAGCAATCTACCATCATATGCTAAACCCCGAGTGCCCTGGCGGAAAGCTTCTTTCGTCGCCGCAGCAAGATGTTGCCTAACTTCTGGGTTCAGGAATAGTTTTCTGTCTGGAGCAGGCAATTCTCTATCCATCTTGAGAAGCAAAGCGTTAATCTTCGATTGATCATGTCGATACCTGCCCATGATCCCCCACAAGAGCGGTCGCAGCAGCCAGGGAGTATGTTTTGCCACAATCAAGGCGGAACGATTTCTAAATTTCATCCCCTCAAGACCTGCTTCGAATGGGCCCATCCCGGATATGATGCTGCAAGCTGTCAGCCGATGGGGAATTTTGTAAGCACAGGCAATCGCGTATACGCCCCCTGATGATATGCCCTCAATCGCGAAACGATCTTGCCCTAGGGCGTCAACCAATTCGACGACATCATCTACCCAATCCAGGATCGTGCGCCCAGGCATGAAATCGGAAAGTCCCATACCCGGACGATCAACACCGATTAAGCGCACACCCGCTCTCGCCGCGGGCTCAGCCACAAGCCTGGCTTCTAAGCGCGATCCAGGCCACCCATGAAAGTGCAATAGCGGACGCCCATGCAGTGCGCAATATTCGGCATATCCAAGCTTTCGGCCATCCTGCAACTGAATGGTTTTCGTTGTTTGGGATTCATCATCGCCTGTCATTAGTGTCAACTTGTCAGGAGGAAGTTTACGACCCATTTTGCCAGGATTTGATTATCGGGGGAACCTATATCAATTGACGTCGTTGCTGCAGCACAAAGCCCGGGACCAAAGATTTCCTTACGAGCATCGAGAATTTGGTGCATGATGTCTGCGGTGAACTCAGGATGCCCCTGAACACCCAGCACCTGATCCTCGATGGCGAAGAACAGATTTGGGCAGAACTCATTGCCCCCAAGCAATTCCGCTTCGGGCGGCAGTTGCTTCACTTGATCTTGGTGCACAAAATGCAGAGAACACTTTTCCAGATCCTTGGTCATCCAATCCTTCTGCTGATAGATATCAAACGCTTGCGCCCCTAATCCCCAGCCCTTCTCCGATCTCTCGCTGTGGCCGCCCAGCGCGTGCGCCAGGATTTGATGCCCAAAGCAGATACCGACAAGCTTTTTCCCAGCATGATATGCATCGCGAATGAAATCCGCAAGTTCAGCAATCCATTCGTAGGTATCATAGACACCTTTTGGGCTGCCGGTAATGAGATAGGCATCGCACGCATCAACAGAATTTGGGAACTTGCCATCAGCAACATCATAGCCCACATATTCGAAGTTCGGCTTGGCGAGCTCCAAAAACCGGATATAAGCATCGGAGGGCGTATCTCGCCAATCGATGATGTAATCTTCTGATGGAAAAGCGTTCAAGATGCCTAATTTCATTATGGTCTCTCCTATTACAATAGAACGCGGATGACGCGGATAAGGCTGATTCTCGTGGATAAAAGCATTAGAAAATATCTGCGAAAATCCATTTGATCAGCGTTTTCCGCGTTCCATTTTTTACAACTGGCCAGCTTCCATCGCAGTAAGCAAGGCCATTTTTTTATGCACCGGGTCGGCGGCGACTCTCAGAGATACCGCTTCGGCCTGACGTTGGGCTTCAGCCTGAACTACAGTTTCATCCATGGTCAGCACCTGTCGATCGCGCATCAGGATCTGCCCAGCAACCATAACGGTCTTGACTTCATGGCCGCTGCCCGCATAGACCAGATTGGGCACAATCGTTCGGATGGGGGTATCCATCGCGGGAGTCAGGTTGGGGGCGCTCAAATCTATCAGGATCAAGTCTGCCTGTTTGCCAGCTTCCAACGATCCAATTTCGTCTCCCAACCCGATGGCCTGTGCCCCTTCGATGGTGGCCATGCGCAGCACTTCCCAGGCGGGCATCACCTCGGGGTCACGGGCTTTGATTTTGTTGAACAAGGCGGTCAGCTTCATTTCATTGAAGATGTTGTTGCAGTTGTTGCCGGGAGCCTGATCAGAGCCCAGGCCTACTAAACCGCCCGCTTCTCGGAAGACGCGCGCCGGCGGCACAATGCCGTCGATAATCCCAATACTGCCAGAGCAAAGGGCCATTCTGGCACCGCTATGAGCGATAAGAACTGTCTCTGCATCCGTTGCCTCTGTCAGGTGGACAGCCAACAACTGATCATCTAGGTAACCGATCTCATCGAGATACTGGGGCGTGCGCTTCCCAAATCGCTTGATCATCTGGTTGATCTCGCGGTCGCCCTGGGCAACATGCATGTGGATCATCAATCCCTCACGTTCTGCCAGCCGTTTAATTTGGAGAAGCTGATCGCCAGAGATCATGTCTGGGGCCTGTGGACCCAACATTACGGTGATGCGTCCATCTGCTGCGCAATGCCAATCGCTGACGAAGGCCATCGCTGTATCAATATCTCCCTGACCAACATCATCATCCAAAGGATAAATATCACCAACCTTCCAGCCAGCCATTCCACCGGGCGGCATAGCATTGATGGTGGGAGTCAGCCGGGCACGGACACCAGCCCCCTCAAATACTTCAGCCCATCCGGGATTGGGTTTGGCGAAATCTACCGTGGTGGTGGTACCCGCTTTGATGGCTTCCAACACATTGAGCCGGGTTCCGGCCAAGGCGGCTTCTGGCGTGATATGCCGTGAGTAAGGGGCCAATGCCATTTGCATCCAGTTGCTGACATCCTGGGCAACGCCGCGCACAACCGCCCAGGGCGTGTGCATGTGAGCATCGATCAAGCCAGGCAGCACAGCGCAGCCGCTGGCATCAATGGTCTCAGTGATTTGGAAACGAGCCTCTAGATCAGAAGTAGACCCAATTGCGACAATTCGCCCTTGATAGATAGCTACCGCTCCATCGTGGATATAGCCCACTCCTTGTCCTTGCATGGAAAACAGATGTGCGTGCGTGACTAGGGTATCAATGGTTTCAGTCATTTTTTTTCTTCTCCATTACCAAACATAGTTTTAACTACAGCCGCGATGACAATACCAATGAATACATCCATCAGCAGTGCGGGAATGCCAAAAATAAGTCGACCCAAAATTGTATTGGCACGCTCAAAGGAAAACGATAGAAACGGAATTGAAACTCCCCCGCTGAACTCGCGCTCACCCGGTCCGAAGGCGACCCAATTCAGCAGGATGGCAAACAACAGCGGAATAGAGAGCAACACCAATGCCTGGAAATACGCGAACCAGAGATCCTCACGGACCTCATTGAAGAGCGAATCCAGCAACACCAGTGTCAGGCCGGCATTAAAGAACATCATCAGGAAAAGGATAACAATCCATCTGGGGGCTTCAGGCTCAGCGCGCAGCGAAGAAAAAAGCAGGGCAGTGATGGGGATCAGTACAACTAATCCCAACCAGATGGCACCCTTGAAGTAGGGTGTTTGACTGTTGTTCATTTGCTAATTCTAGCACGGACGCGGAGTTCATTTCGAGAGGAATAGTTTCAGGACAAATGCTTGACGGATATTGTTTATCAAATTAAAATGTTTACACTATTAACTAATTTTATAATGTATAACAATTAATTGGAAAATATTTTGTCCCCGACCCGACGCGAGCGCGTGCGCGCTGAAACAATTGATGAAATAAAAGAAACTGCCCGTATGCAAATTTCTAAAAACGGCGCTGCTGCACTATCGCTACGGGGAATTGCCGCAGAAATGGGCATGACCGCACCAGCACTGTATCGCTATTTTGACAGCCGTGATGATCTGGTAACCGCACTGATTGTGGATGCTTACAAATCACTTGCCGCTGCGCTGGCCGCATCACAAGAGACTGAAGAAGAATCGCACGACAAGCGTATCATGGCCTCGGCGTGTGCTTACCGCGCCTGGGCTTTGACGCATCGAGCAGAATACAGCCTGATCTTTGGAACTCCAATCCCAAATTATCACGCCCCTGTGGGAATCACTGGGCCGGCAGCTGCCCAGAGTTTGATCGAGCTGATCAGGGTTTTGGACGCGGTCTATCAGGATGGTCTGCTTACTTTGAATGAACTCTCACCGGCACTTATCAAAATGCTGGAACCATGGGTCGAGAAACTTGGCTACACCGGGCCGCTCTCCGTCATCCAGCTTGCCCTGACAAATTGGGCAAAGATCCATGGCCTTGTTTCGTTGGAACTCAATGGCCATTTGAGCGATGTGCCTGAAGAAGTCAACATTGGGTCATTTTTTGAGAAAGAAATTTGCTCCTTGGTCGAGCGAATGTTAACTGATTAATCAGGTTTCAGAATAGAGAGAAATGTGAGGAAAAATGAGCTACAAAAAAGTGCTACTAAACGAATTCGGCGGCCCAGAAGTTTTACAAGTTATCGAAGAATTCAACCTGCCCGAACCTGGCGTGGGTGAAGTACGCGTCAAAGTGTTGGCTGCCAGTGCCACCTTTAGCGATACGATGGTACGAAAAGGGATTTACTACGGTTTCAAAGAAACGCCGCCGCTCTCACCCGGCTACGCTATGGTTGGCGTAGTTGACAAGCTGGGCGCAGGCGTCAACGGTATTGAAGTGGGGCAAATGGTCGCCGACCTGACCGTTTTCGGAGCCTACACTGAATACATGCTCCGATCGGCGGATTCACTCGTCTTTGTTCCTGATGATGTAGATCCGGCTGAAGCGGTCAGCATGGTGCTTTCGTACGTCACTGCCTATCAAATGCTGCATCGGTGCGTCAAAGTGCAAAGCGGTCAGAAAATTCTGGTTCACGGTGCTGGCGGGGCGGTTGGCACGGCATTGCTTGAATTAGGGGCGTTGCTCAATCTGGAGATGTACGGCACGGCTTCCAAAGCAAAACATGAGTTGATCAAACGCCTGGGTGGAACTCCAATTGATTACAATAGCGAAGATTTTCTCGCTGATATGCAAACCATTGGCGGGGTAGACGCAGCTTTCGATGCCATCGGCGGCGAGAACTTCAAGCGTTCGTTCAAATCGTTGAAGAAAGGCGGCACACTGGTAGCCTACGGCTTTTACAATCAGGCCTTGGGCAAGGGCGGCAATGTGCCCATCGAATATATGAGCGTCGCTCTGTGGAATATGCTCCCAAATGGACGCGGGGCGTCTTTCTATTCTATCGGCGCGTTGCGTGATAAACAGCCGCAGTGGTTCAAGGAAGATTTAACCGCGCTCTTTGGTTTGCTAGCAGATGGGAAGATAAAACCATCCATCGAGCAGCGCATGAAACTTGAAGAAGCCGCGCGGGCTCACGAATTGATCGAAGGGGCCATGGTGAAAGGTAGAATAGTGTTGATTGTGGGCGAGAAATGAATAAGATCCGGGGCAAAGTTGTTCTACTCACTGGCGGTTCAAGAGGCTTGGGCCCTAAGGCGTACGTCGCCGAAGGTGGAAACGTATTCGAGCGAAGATAATCATTAAAAGTATATTATGGCTCTCGTTTCGGACACAAATTTAGGGTAAGATATAACTGTAAATAGCGAACTGTAACCAGTGTATAGAAGAAGACTGTTCACTGCACACAGTCCACTGAACACTGAATTCCGGAGGTCCAAATGCAACCCGACTTGACCAAAGAAATCCTTGAACTGGTCCGATTCACTTCAACCAACTTACCCCCAGACATTGAGAAACGATTGCGCGCTGCTAAAGAGGAAGAAGAACCCGGTTCTGCAGCCGAAGGGGCTATGGATACGATTCTCAAAAACGTAGACATGGCACGGGAGAACTCTACCCCTATTTGCCAGGACACAGGTACACCGATCTTCTATGTGCACTATCCCGAAGGGTGGAGCACGCGTAAACTTAGGAAACAGATCCAGGCCGGGGTAGTGGGTGCCACCCAAAAGTCGTATCTGCGACCCAACTCTGTAAACACCATCAGCGGGAAAAATACCGGTGACAATACCGGTGACGAGCACTATCCCACAATCCATTTTGAAGAGGTCGATGAAGATCAACCCCTGACTATTGAATTGATGCTCAAGGGGGGTGGTTGTGAGAACGTCGGCGCGCAGTACAAACTGCCGGACAATCGTTTGGGCGCTGGGCGCGACCTGGAAGGGGTGCGCAAGGTTGTGCTGGACGCGGTCAACGATGCCCAGGGTAAAGGCTGTGCCCCGGGAGCTTTGGGTGTCTCCATCGGTGGGGATCGTGGATCTTCTTTCCTGGCATCGAAGGAAACACTCTTCCGTCAACTGGACGACAAAAACGATGACCCTGAACTTGCCGCGCTTGAAGAACGCATCACTGAAGAAGCCAATCAGTTGGATATTGGTCCCATGGGATTTGGCGGAAAGACCACCGTGCTAGGTACCAAGATTAAGGGCTTGCACCGACTGCCGGCCAGCTACTTTGTTTCCGTCTCTTATATGTGCTGGGCGTACCGCCGCCGTAAGATGGTTGTGCAGGACGGGGAAGTAACTTATTCGTAATTATCTTTACCGCGAAGACGCAAAGAACGCAAAGAAAAAAATTTCCCTTTGCGCCCTTGGCATCTTTGCGGTTAAGATATTTTGATGGAAGCCTTTTGGTTTTTTTCTAACTCTAAAGGTTTTCGTTTCTTAATTGATCAAAACACGAATGACACCAATGACACGAATTCCCTTTATTAAAATTCGTGTCATTCGTCCTATTCGTTATTATTCGTGATAAAAAGGGGAATCATTTCACGCTTTTCAGTTTGTCCGATAAAATAGAGCTACCATGAACAGAACGCAACGGACTCTCTTTGTGTTGGCAGCCATATTCTTGGGATTCTATTCCCTGGCATTAACCATTTCCCCCGCTGTGGTGGCGCGCTCCTGGGATGTCGATTATCGTTGGAGCCATTGGTTGGGATACCTGGTTTGGTTGGGTGGTTTCGCCATTGCTCACAACGAAAGCTCACGCCGATTGGCCCAACGTGATCCTTATCTGCTGCCACTCATCGGACTGCTGACCGGTTGGGGACTGCTGACCATCTGGCGTTTGACAACGCGCTTTGGCATTCGGCAAACAATTTGGCTGGCCGTCGCCTTGGCTGTGCTTGTTGCTGGCATGCGCCTGGCCTCACCTCTGAGTATCCTACGCCGCTATAAATACCTTTGGCTGACCAGCGGTCTGCTACTCACCGCACTGACGCTAATCTTCGGAACCAACCCCATGGGATTTGGTCCGCGCCTGTGGCTGGGTTGCTGCGGCGTCTATCTGCAACCATCCGAGCCGCTCAAATTATTACTGATCGTATACTTGGCGGCTTTCTTCGCCGACTGGGGTCATACATTCGTAAAACGCCCTGACGATAAGATACCTCACTCTCTCCGCTCTTCGTATTCCGCTCTTGGCTCCCGGCTTGACCTACCCCAACTTCGCATACTCATCCCTACATTGGTTATGACAGGCGTCGCCCTTTTACTTCTGCTCGTGCAGCGCGACTTAGGTACCGCATCGCTGTTCATCTTCATCTATTCAGCGATGATCTACCTCGCTCTGGGCTGGCGCATGATCCCTTTGTTCAGCGCGCTTGGTTTGGGACTGGCCGGAGTGGCGGGATACGCCCTCTTCGATGTGGTGCGGCTGCGCGTCGACGCCTGGTTCAATCCCTGGCTCGACCCTAGCGGGCGCTCGTACCAAATCGTGCAATCCCTAATCGCTGTGGCTAATGGGGGCATTTTCGGCCGGGGGGCAGGGATGGGCAACCCCAATGTCGTCCCTGTAGCCCACTCCGACTTTGTCTTCACGGCCATGGTCGAAGAGACCGGTCTGGTTGGGGCTTTGGGATTGCTGGCGCTGCTAGGACTGCTGCTTCACCGGGGTATGCGCACCGCCCTGCGCGCGCGAGATGCCTTCTCACGATATCTGGCCGGGGGCCTGACCGCCTACCTGGTCGCCCAAAGCATTCTGATCATCGGCGGAAATCTACGCTTGCTGCCCCTCACCGGTGTGACGCTGCCCTTCGTCTCGTATGGGGGATCATCACTACTCATCTCGTTTATTGCAATTCTTCTCTTGCTCCATATCAGTTCTAATCCGAACGTTCAACGTTCAACCTTTCGACAAGCTCAGGGCAAGCAGTCCAACGTTCAACGGTTTTCTTCACACCAATTATTTCATCTCACAGCAATCTTGCTTACAAGCCTAACTGCCGCGGCTTTCGTAAACGGCTGGTGGTCCGTTCAGCGCGGTCCTGACCTGCTCACCCGCACCGACAACCCCCGTCGCGCCATCGCCGATCTCTCCGTGCCGCGCGGCGCGCTGCTCGACCGCCACAATACCCCCCTGGTCGAAACCACAGGTCAAAGTGGAGATTTCATTCGTACAACCCTGGCTCCCAGCCTTGGTCCAGTGCTAGGCTACAACCATCCGATCTATGGGCAAGCGGGGCTCGAAGCCAGCCTTGACGACTATCTGCGTGGTCTTCAGGGTCAGGGCGCTATGACCATTTGGTGGCATCACTTACTTTATGGCCAGTCACCCCCCGGCCTGGATGTGCGCCTGACTATCAACTTGGAACTGCAAAGAATTGCCGACGATCTACTCGGTGACCACACTGGCGCGATAGTTCTGCTAAATGCCAAAAATGGCGAGATACTAGCGATGGCATCCCACCCAACTTATGACCCTAACCTGTTGGATGAAACCTGGGACGAACTGATCCAGGATGATAGCGCCCCCTTGCTCAACCGCGCCATCCAGGGGCGCTATCCAATTGGAGATTTGTTGGGGAGCCTATTCCCTAACGGAGAAACTGTCCCCTGGCTAGAACCTGCACCCCTGCGCCTACCTGGGAGTGAGCTTCTCGCTCTGAGCGGAGCCACAGGCGAACTCGAAGCGACCAGCCCCATGACAATGGCACAGCTTGCTGCAGCGATAAGTAATGGTGGAATCCAGCCTGCCCTGCGCATTGCCCAGGCGTACCAAAACCCCCTTGAGCAATGGGTACTACTGCCTCCCTTGGGAGAACCCGTGGAACGCATTAACGCTAATGATGCGCGAGGGATCGCTGCCATCTATGAAGATGCCAGCGCCCCCACCTGGCACTTGACTCTAACTCCCAACGAAGAAGCCTTGACCTGGTACATCGGCGGCACTACGCCGGAATGGGAAAACACTCCTTTCGCGCTGATAATTATTCTTGAAGAAGAAAATCTGTCAACTGCAAATGAAATTGGAGCAGCCATATTATCAGCAGCACTGACTCCATAAAATTCGATTATGTCGTAAGCTTTTGAGCGAAATATGCCTACATACTTATTCATACACCCATTTGTCAGCGCATTAGCTGGATTATTAATCTTAGTCGCTTTCCTCACCAAATTTGGTCAGCGTAGATTATTCGCCTGGCATTATTTCATTGGTACATTAGCAATTATTATTGTAGGATCGACGATCGCAGTCGCATCTGGAGCGATCTCTCGCTTTTATGCCGATACAAACGGGGATGTAGGTCTACTTGATGTGTTCAACCCGCATCGAATAATTGCCTTTCTCGTATTTATTCTAGTGGTTTTTCAGGGAATCCTTGGGTGGTTTCTGAACCTCAAAACAACTGCTTCGGCAACGCTGATAGCGATACATCGTTGGTCTGCTCGCATACTTGTTGTGCTTGTCATTTGTACAGGAGTTGTTGGCCTGATTGCATTAACAACATTTATTGAGTTCACACCCGAGGAAATTGGCAGAACGCTCATCGTAGTCACAATCATTGGATTTTCTTGTGGATTTACCGTTTGGACTGCATCCATCCGCAAGAACAAACAATACAAGTTCCGCCGCATATCAACCAAAGCACAAGATCAAAAGAAACCACCAACAGATATCAGGATCGGGATTCATTATCATCCGGACGACCTCTTGGTAAAAACTTCGCCGAAATCAAGTATTCTTTACACCTCATTGCAGGCTGGAATCCCGCATACGCATGTATGTGGAGGAAACGCGCGCTACTCAACCTGTCGGGTATTGGTATTGGGTGGGTTAGAGCATTGCTCGCCGCGCAACAATCGAGAAAAAGCAATGGCTGAGAAGCTGCACTTTTCTGATGATATTCGTTAGGCATGCCAAACGCGCGTCACTGGAAAAGTCGAGTTGCGTCGGCTTGTCCTGGACGATGATGACATCGAATTGACCAGCCAATTGAAACCCGGCTCGAAACCTGGCATGGTCGGAGAAGAAAAAACTATGGCCATCCTTTTTGTGGATTTGGTGAACTTTACTCCCTTTGCTGAGTCATTGCCAACCTATGATGTTGTCCACGCCCTGAATCGATATTATCAAAGAATGGGGCGAGTGATCGAAAAATTTGGGGGCACGATAGACAATTACCTCGGAGATGGTTTGTTGGCTCTTTTCGACAATCATGATCCTAGGCAATCTTCGATGCAAGCGATAAAAAGCGCATTAGAAATTATTGATGAGATCGAAAATCTTGCCGAATATTTCCAGCCCATCTATAAGAATAAGTTAGAAATCCGGATTGGACTTCACTGTGGAAATGTTGTCGTTGGCGAACTAGGTCCACCAAACGATAAACATTCTTCTGTCGTTGGCGATGCAGTCAATTTCGCCAGCCGAATTGAGGGGGCAAATAAAGTCGCTGGTACTACCTTCTTGATTTCAAATGATACCCACCAATTTGTCAATGAATACGTGACTGTTGGAAAACAAATCACGCTTCCAATCAAGGGAAAGCAAGGGGAGCACACCTTATTCGAAGTCGTTGCTATGCGAGATGACTAGGTAGTGTTGACATTTCGAAAGCTTGCAGGTGATAACTTCCGATTGTGAAGACTCCTATTTCCAGAGAGAAGTCACCAAATGTCAACACGACCTAATTGATTTTTTAGATTGATGAGCGGAAAGGTCACGTTACCGCCAGCCTCTCCTCGGAAAATTTTTCATATTCCTTATTCACAACGATTTCACGGATGCGTGTCAGCGCGCGGTGGATATCAGTAAAAGTGTTATAGAGTGGGGCGATGCCCATGCGGATGTTGTCTGGGGCGCGGAAATCGGGGATGACGCGCACGGCTGGAGAGGCAGGCTCAATCAACGCCCGGATAATGCGGTAAGCCTCGGGATGGCGTATTGAAATATGTGAGCCGCGCTTCTCGGGGTCACGCGGGGACCCCATCGTGAATCCCAGGGGATAGAGCCACTGTTCAGCCAGGTAAATCAAGTATTCGGTCTGCTGGATGCTCTTGCGGCGTAATTTCTCCATGCCTGCTTCGATGAATATATCTAGGGCAGGTTCGATGGCCAGCATAGAAATGACAGGGATGCTGCCCACGCGGAAGCGCGAGATGTCATCGGCGGGGGTGAAATCCAGATCAAAATCAAAGGGTTTCTGCGCTGCAAACCAACCCCACAAAGGTGAGACCAACTCTTTCTGCAATTCTCTGCGGATGTAGATAAATGCTGGGGAACCAGGACCGCCGTTGAGGTATTTGTAAGTGCATCCAACTGCTAAATCCACGCCCCACTCATTTAAGTGCAGCGGCACTGCTCCCACAGAGTGACATAAATCCCAGATCATCATCGCCCCCGCTTTATGAGCCAGCTCGGTGACGCGCGGTATATCGTACATGAAAGCGCTTTTGAAGGCCACATGTGTCAGGCTGACCAGGGCAGTATCCTGATTTATGAGACTCTCGATGGCCTGAGGGGTGATCGACACACTATCGTCGGATCGCATCAATTCGAGTTGATGCTGGTTTCCCAGCATATCGATGATGCCCTGCAGGATATATAAATCCGAGGGAAAATTGAACTCGTCGCTGACGATCTTGGTGCGGTCTGGGCGCAGACGCAAGGCTGCCACTGCCAGCTTGAACAGATTGATGGAATTGGTTTCACAAACCAGTACCTCCTCCGGTTGCGCGCCGATCAACTGAGCGATTTTCTCCCCCAGCTGGGTAGGTTGGTGAACCCAGCCATCATTCCAACCTTGAATGAGTCGTTCTCCCCATTGACGTTCGACAGCATCACTCATCAGGTCAACCGTAGGCTTTGGTAAACGTCCAAGTGAGTTTCCATCCAGGTAGATGAGATCTGGATTTGCGATTACAAATCGATCACGAAATGACCCTAACTCGTCTTTTTGATCGAGTTGTTGTGCGAGTGAGATATAAGTGGTGGTGAATTGCATTGAATTTCCTTTTATCCCTTGACATTAACGTTACGTCATAGTTTAAACTTCAACACAAGTAGATTCACAATATCCTTGGTTTCGATACGTCCGGCGTCGGTTGAGTATGACCGAAGGGATGGTATCGAAACCACGCCGGACACTCAACCAGCGGATGCTACTTAGTTTAAAGGTTATAACCATGGTGTACACCGTAAAACAACTGGCCGATTTGGCGGGCATCAGCCCGCGCACATTGCACTATTACGATGAAATCGCGTTGCTCAAGCCCTCTTCGTATGGAGAGAACCGATATCGGTACTACGACGACGAGGCCATGCTGCGTTTGCAACAAATCCTATTTTACCGGGAAATGGGATTAAGTTTGGGGCAAATCCAGGAACTTTTGGATCAGCCCGATTTCGATGTACTGGAGGCTCTGCAGGCTCACAAGATTGCCTTGGGTAACCAGGTGGAGCGGCTGAACCTTCTGATCAACACTGTCGACAAGACGATCAACTATCTTAACGGAGGTATCGAAATGAGCAAGAAAGACATTTTTGCAGGTTTCAGCGAAGAGCAACAAGAACAATATACCGAAGAAGCTCGCCAGCGTTGGGATCCCCAACTGGTGGATGAATCCATGAAGCGTTGGAAAAACTACTCGCCTGAGAAGCAAAAAGCCATCATCGCAGAAAGCAGCGAAATCTATAGCGAAATTTTCGAGAATATGGAGCAAGGTCGTACTGCCGCCAATCCTGCGGTTCAAACCGGTGTAGCCAAGTGGCATCAGAATATGCGCTACTTCTATGAGCCAACGATCGAGGTTCTACGCGGATTAGGACAAATGTATGTAGATAGCCCTGACTTCCGGGTAACTTTTGAAAAGTTCAGCCCGGAGTTCCCGGAGTTCCTATGCGAGGCTATCCAGGTTTATTGCGAGGGGAAGGAGTAGGAAGAAAGGGGGTAGGGGAATATAGGTGCTGGGGCAAAAAAGACGTTTGGACACGGATGACTCCACTGAAAAAACTACCAGAGGAGGGCTTCCGCCGGGATATATGGGGGTGGTTGCTCCGCAACCACCCCCATATATCCCGGCGGGAAACTCGCTTGGTGGCTTATTGCAGTAGAGTCACGGATGAACACGGATTAATTGGATATTATTAAAATCCATCCGTGTACTATGATTTCTCCACATCCATCAACATAAGGAAAGCACCCAGGCCATCTTTCACATCTTCGGCTTCGTAAGCCACGGTGAAGATGAGCTGCGAGCCATCGGGGCTCCAGGAACTATCGGAGACCACAGCGCGCACTGTGCCGTTGGTAACTTCCTGCAGCCAGGTGTGATGCAGGTGCCCCGGCTCATTGAAGTAGGTGATGCGCTGCTGGTCGCTGCCATCGGCGTTCATCATCCACAGCTCAGTGGTGATATATTCTTTCCAATCCGGCCACTTGACAGAGGGGAATTCGACGTCCAATTCCGCGCCAGACATCCAGGCGATGGTACTCCCATCCGGGCTGAAGTGAGCGTGTTCGTCCCAATCTGTGGGGGTTGTGGTCAGACGAGTTAGTTCGCCAGTGGCGGCGTCCATTGTATAAATGTCGAGCCCATTGGGCGGATGATATCCTTCTTCAGGATTTGCGCTGAAGATAACCATCGAATCATCGGGGGACCAACCATGACTCTCATAAAAACGCGGATGCGGTCCAGGTTTAGAAAACACAATACCCTCAAGTTGAGGCACGCCATCTTCGATCACAAAATCGGCAAATGCCGTTTGCCACTTGCCCCACTCCTCGCCGGGATCGGGGCTGTATTCCCCAAGGGCTTGAGTCCAAAAGAGCTGACTCCCGTCATGTGAAAACTGCGGATGAATTACTCCTTGGGGCGTGCGTTTTTGGGTAGGCAGATGAGTCAACTGCCAGACTTGTTCTCCGTCCGAACTCATGGCCCACAGGTTGCAGTTCAAGCCTACGCCAGGGATGGCAACAGAATCTAATAATTCACCTTTGGCATCTTCATTTTGGGCGGTAAAAACCAGATATTCTCCCGAGGGATGCCAGGTGACGTTGCCATTGTGTTTCTGGGGAAAATTCTCACCGCAGGTGATACAGTGCTTACCTGTGCCATCCGGTCGAATCAGCCAGACATCGTAATACCAATCCACGGGGTCACGACGGGGATAAGCAATCCAATTCCCACCCGGCGACCAATCAAGATCTTTGGCATTACCATCGAGGACAGTGAAGCCCAACTCGGGGTATGACTTGACCTCTACGACCTTAGATGCGCGGTTGCAGCCAAGCAAGGGAATACTCAACAATATGAAGAGAATCAGAAATAGGATCGATCCCCCTCGACCGAAGGCATGCTTTTGGTTATTCATTGTGACCTCCTAAATTACATTCTAATTCTAATACAAAGTTTGGGAAGGAAAAGTTGCGATTCAATACAGGTCGCCCGGACGTAAACGTCTGGGCCGATTGCGAAAGGCCATTTGGCCTGAAAGCGAGGGTGCTTTAGTGTCCTTGGGCAATTAGCCCGGAGATTGATCTCCGGGCGATTTATAAACCTACAACCCCATCATAAAGCAACTTTGCCCCCGCGATCAACAAAAAGAGATACACTAAATTGTAGAATACACGTTGATTGATGCGACCATGCAGCTTGACCCCCAACCAAATTCCCGCCGGAATCAGCGGGCTGAGGATCAACGATGTCGTCAGGTTGCCCAAATTCAGTTGCCCTAGAAAATAATAGGGGATCAGCTTGACATAGTTGACTATCGTAAAAAACACTACGTTCGTGCCCACAAAGATGGTTTTCTCCAAACGCTGCGGGAGCAAATAGACGCTCACTGGTGGTCCGCCAGCGTGTACGCCGAAACTGACAAATCCCGCGATCGCGCCCCAGAAGCTACCTCGTACACGATCGGGATTCCTCTTCTCCTTAGAATTGCGCCCAAAGAAGAAATTACCTACAAAGATCACGGCGATCACGCCGATCAGAATGCGGATATGGGCATCGCTCAAATAGCGAAAGGTAAAGGCACCCAAGGCAATTCCAATCAGCGCGGCGGGCACTAAAATGCCCATATTTTGGCGATCCCAGGTTCTTCGATAATGCCATATATTGAATAGATCGATGACACAAAGGATGGGCAGCATAATCGCCGCTGCTTGCGCAGGAGAGATGACGATAGCCATCAAGGGCACAGCAAACACACCCAACCCGGTGCCAAAGCCACTTTTGGAGATCCCGGCCAGCACAACGGCAATCGATGCGAAGACAAAGAAAAGCGGTTCGTGATCCATCTCGATAAGAGAAGTGCGACGCACATTGAATGTGCATCACACTTATTCTTTATTCAATCACTTTCAAGAATTTACGCCTGCCTACTCTAAGCACACCCGGGCCAGGGAAGGGGGCTTGAATATCCGTCAATTTTTCTCCATCCAGGCTGACGGCGTTTTGCTGCACCATGCGGCGGCCCTCCCCTCGGCTGGGCACAATCTTGCTGTCCGCCAAAACATCCAAAACCGTTTGGTCGCCTTGAAGTTTATATTCAGGCATATCTTCGGGCACGTCCCCTTTTTGGAAGACGCGCTTGAAGGCAGCTTGCGCTTCAGCCGCAGCATCCTCTCCGTAGAAGATCGTAGTAATTTCCTGAGCCAACTTCATCTTGGCATCTCGAGGATGCAGTTTCCCTGAAGCTACATCGCTCTCTACATTATCAATCTCAGTCGGAGTCCAGCGGGTCGTCAGACGCGCGAACTTATTCATGGCAGTATCGGGGACGCTCATCACCTTGCCATACATATCCTCAGCACCGCTGTTGATGGGAACGATATTTCCAGTGGATTTAGACATACGCTGCACGCCATCGGTGCCTGGCAGAATGCCCATGATGATGCCCACCAGGGGCTTTTGTCCCAGAGCCGATTGCAGCTTGCGCCCCGCCACAATGATGTTGAAAAGCTGATCGGTGCCGCCCACCTGAACATCGGTCTCCATAGCAACCGCGTCGTATCCCTGCATCAACGAGTAGAAGGTTTCATGCAAATAGATCGGTTCTTCCGATTCGAGTCTCTTGGCGAAATTCTCTCGCGCTAAAAACTGCTGCACAGTGAAATTCTGCCCCAGGCGGATCAAGTCAACCAGGGATAGTTCCGAAAGCCACTCACCGTTGTAGCGTACGATCGTCTTATCTTTGTCCAGAACACGAAAGGCTTGTTCGGCGTAAGTTTGGGCATTCTCAAGTACTTCTTCCTCGGTCAATATGGGGCGAGCTTTGTTCTTATCGGAAGGATCACCAACCAGCGCTGTGTAGCTGCCAATCAAAAATGTCACTTCGTGGCCCAACTCCTGGAACTGGCGCAGCTTACGCATAGAAATGGTGTGCCCCAAGTGCAAGTCTGTGGATGTCGGGTCATACCCGCAGTAGACGCGCAACGGCCGGTCTTCTTTTTCGGCTTCAATCAATCGCTCTCGCAATTCATCAGTCATAGCCTTCTTGATCTGCTCATCGCCGTACTCAGTACCCTGCATTAGCAGGGTAACCTGTTCATCAATCGTTAATTTCGTTTTGCTCATCTTGACCTCCACAAAGAAAACGCCCTCACTGGAGAGGGCGCACGTAGGAGCGTGGCAGATGCCATTGGCATCACCTCATTCCTACGGACGAGAATAATAGCTAGCCTTTTCAGATGTCTCTATCTTCTGCAAACCACTCATTTCCAATATTTTATTTAGGATAAACTCACCTTCGGCGAATCCGATCTGTCCCTTGAGTTCACCTTGCATGATGACTTCACCCAACGTGCGGAAGGTGAAGCTGGTTGTTACTCCCCGAACCTGGACTCTACGCCCCCAGGCAGAATCCAGCACCCGCACTTCCCGAACATCATCCCAGTTCAATGAGACATTTCGCAACCCATTGCTAAAACCGACTCCCTCGGGGTTCAGGTGCAGCACGGTATTGCGATCCACCCAATTCCCCAGGGTGATACTCCCGGCAGACAAGAACATCAACGAAACAAATACCACCGGCAGCCAAGTGAGTCCATCATCACTCCAAATTCCAACACCCAAATAAACCAAGGCCAGAAGCATCAGCAGCCAGGAAACACGCTCTCCCTTGCGCGGGATCAATTCGGGACGAAATTCTTTCGGGACTTGCATGTCGCAATTATACCCCGATGTCAGGAACGGACATAGACACGCGGCACGCGCGTGTTGATATTGGTCAGAATCTCATAGGGGATCGTTCCAGCCCATTCAGCCAGATCTTCAGCAGTCACCGATTCATCGTCCATTTCCCCTATCAAGAGAACTTCATCGTCGTTGTAGGCGCTATCCCATTCGATGTTGACCACAATCTGATCCATGGAAATGCGCCCCACTACAGGATAGCGTTTTCCCCGTATTACCACCTGGGCCTTGTGCGACATGGCACGGAAATAACCATCGCCATAACCCACCGGGATGGTCACCGCCCTGACGAAGTGATCGGTTTCCCATGTTGAACCGTACCCTACGGGATGCCCAGGTTTGATGACTTTGAAGTAAACCACACGTGACTTCCAACTCAGCGCTGGAGAAACATCAATAGTGCGACTCGACTCTGGAGAGGGATAGACACCATAAAGAACCAGACCAGGTCTGACAATATCGTAATTAGCTTCGGGAAGCTGCAAGATGGCACCGGAGTTGGCCATATGTCGCATCCGAGGCGGTTGCAAATCATGTTTCTCGTAGAAACTTAATACTTCCTCGAAACGTTCAATCTGCAAACGGGCATGTCTGAGGTCAGCAGCATCAGAGTTGGCAAAATGAGAGAAGATCCCCTCCACATCCAGATGTTTACAAGTGACAGAGGCTTCTAAAAGCTCTTCGGCGTTATAATAATGCACGCCAATGCGCTCCATGCCCGTATCGATCTTGAGATGCACTTTGGCCTTCAAATCCAATTGTTCAGAAATCTCCTCAATTTGCCAGAGCTTCTCGATCGAGGATGCCGTAATAGTCAGGTCATACTTGAGGAAGAAGGGCACCTGATTTCCGAAGATGCCACCCAAAACTAAGATTGGGGTTTGGATTCCCTGTTCGCGCAGCAGAATCCCCTCTTCGAGCACCGCCACGCCAATATAATCCGCCCCCAATGATTCCATCAAATGGCCCACATCCACCAATCCATGCCCGTAGGCGTTGGCCTTAAGGACGGGCATCATCAAAGCCGGGGCGACTTTCTCCTGAATAGCGCGGTAGTTGTCAGCCAAACGGCTCAAATCCACCTCGACAAGTGTGGGGCGTACGACCTCGTTGGTGGTAATAGTGGGGCGGTTGATTTGTGAATCAGATTGCATGGGTTGAATTATACTGGGATGGCTTTTGTCTGACAAAGATACGCGCAGACTTCCGAAGTTTGCGTTGCACTTCGGAAGTCTTTGATTACGGTCATCTTCTTATTTTTCAAAATCCCAATAGCGCACTTCAGTGACAGTCACGCGGAAGCCTGCGGTGCCCTCGCCTTTGATAAAAGCGCCAAACTTGCCCTCGGCGAGGGAATTATCTTCGAGTTCAGCCAGTGAGCCTCCATTGACGAATAAAGTCAGTTTTTCTCCCTGAGCTTCGATCCCCAAACGGTTGAAAACAGCGGAGCCAGTATTGATCAATTCGCTGGATGTCCAATCCTGTAGAACTGTGAACTCAACCCCGTCCCAATAACGCAAACGGAATGACCCATCACAACTCACCCCAAAGACATACCCGGAATTTGGATCGGGGGCACGCACGACCATGCCATAGCGATCTCTGCCCTGGCAGACCGGCCCTGTGATGACTGTATATTCAAGATAGAAATTAGATAGAACTGGATAAGAAAGACTCCAAATCTCTCGGATATCTTTGTTCTTGGCAGTCAGCACCAAGGTGCCGTTCTTTCTCAGAATACTGGCATTCTCACCATCGAAAGTGAACCAATCCGAACTTTGATTAAAATTCGCCTGCCAATCGGAAGCACCCAACTCTCCCCGAGGGTCGCCGGGGAGATAGGTAGGAGTCGATGTGAAAGTTGGCAGGGCTGTTGTCGTTGGGGGTGAAGTTTCAGATGCTGTTGGTGTTGGTCCAGTTGGAGTAGGGGGTTGTAGGGTGAGTGTCGCGGTGGGGGGTACTGTTGGCGGCAGCGGTGTTGCCGACGGAATCCCTGCGGCGGACTGGGTCAGTTGAGCAATAATGGTCTGCGCGGCCTGAGTCAATTGAACTTCAGCAGCGGTTGGTGTAGCAGTCGCTATCGGTTCTTCCGGCTCAGAGCTGCAAGCTGTCACAAACAATAGCAGGATTATGAGTAAAAGGAGTGTTTTCACTTTCATAGATATCTCCTCCAGTAGTTCCACACTGAGCGTGGTAAGAGATGCCCTCATCCTCCCCACCGAGCTTAGTTAGGTGGGGAGGATGAGGGCCATAAGCTATTTAGTAATCTCGAAAATCATCCCGGCACTGTTGCCCTGAACTTCAGGGAAATAGAACTGCCAGGCTTGTGCGGGGATAACGCGGTATTCACCCGGCTGGTTGAGCACCAGGGTATAAGTCAGTTCATAGGTCCCGGCAGGTAAATAATCCACCACCCAGGCAATGTGATCATCATAGATCAAAGGATCGTTGAAATACCACCAGCCCCAACCATCCCCAAAGGGATCGCTGACCTCATACTCGCCAAACTGCTGGCTAGTTTTCAAATTGGCATTCAGGATCTCTGCTCCTGCAGGAATATAATCCTCCACCACCAGATAAAACGCTTCACTTTCCAGTGTAAGCGTCAGATGAACCTTTAGGGATTCGCCTGCTGAAGCAGCTCGAATGTTCTCGATCTCTTGATCTTCTAGAGCATCGCTGAGCAATGTATAGGTGCGTTCTACACTCATTCCTGCATCCAAAGTAGCCACATCTTCCACAGGGCGAAGCACATTCAAGTGGGTATTGTAATACAAACGTCCGGGTCCGGCGTCGCGCTGTATGGTTAGAGCATTGGGATGATCAGCAAACAGATGCTGCATAGGCAGCGAGGATGTCACCGCGTTGAGGCGCGTATCTCCCCCCGCCTGGCCTTGAGCCAACTGCGAACCATTGATATCTGCCGAATAGCTGAAATCTCCAGCCAACTCACCAGTGCCACTCATAACTTCGGTGAGGGCCATCAGTGTCCAGGCTGTATCATAGGTCGACGCCCAGGCGCCTCGGGCATCGCGCTGAGCCATCAGGTAGCGCACCGCTTCAGGCAGTGTTGCAGAGGCCGGATCATCTTGCGCCAAAGCGTAGATCACCACCGCACTGTTAAAGATGGCAGTTTCCATGTTGCGCCAGGTATCGCTGCCTTCCCAATGCGTCCCTGTTGCCGAGCGCACAGCCGTGGAATTCAAGTCTGAGAACAAGGTTGCCACGCGCTCATCCCCGGAATTTATGCCATCGATGGTCATCGCCAACATAGCCTGACCCCAAGAACTGAGGCGATCTCGGTGCAGATACAATTCGTTGGCATCGCTGGCAACGCGATCTAGGCCACCATTTCCTGCCTGGACGAGCACATACTGGATAAAGGCATTGCGATCCAGCCGCCAGGTTGCTAAATCTTCCCATAAAGTAGACGTGACTGTCAATAAATAGTTGGATGCATTTTGGATGACGGCATCATCAACAAAAGCGCCCGCGTCCTTAGCGCGGCTGAGGCCGAAGAGCACATAAGCTGTGACCAACTCATTGCTATCTCCACTGGGCCACCAACCCCAACCGCCATCTTCATTCTGATCAGCTACCAATCGATCTAATCCTTCATCAAGCGTGCGTTCCAGGCGGGCTTGCAAATCTGGAGCATCTAACCCCAGGGTTTGAATGGCGCGATAGGTTTCCAGGTTCGGCAAAAAGCGCGATACGGTTTGCTCGGTGCACTCGTAGGGGTAGTGTTCCAAGACATCCAGGCCAGCAGTCATCGCTGCAGCCAGGGAGGGAGCTAATTCGACTTCCAAATCGCCCGAAGACGGATCATACGTACGCGGCAAACTGACCAATTCCAGGCGCTGGCCACCATCATTGATCACACCGGCGGTGCCAAAAGTTTGCGGAGCCAGGTAACGCATCACAGGGATATCGCCCCAAACTGGTTTGGTGATATCTTGATAGAGCAAATCGCCCTGGGCATTTTCACCAGAAGCAGAAAAGATCATCGTCACCACGTCCGTGTCGGCATCTTCCACGGTGCCCCACCAAATTACTTGCTGGCGCCCCCCAGCCGCGATGGAGAATTCTTGCAACTCTGCGGTCAGGTCGTCGAGGACAAAACCAGCTGACTGCAAAGCCACATCCACCCGTAAATCGGTATCGCTGTTGTTGTGGACAATGGCAGAAATGCGCACGTGATCGCCTACGACCGCAAAGCGGGGCGTGACCGGGCGCACCAGTAGATTTCGGCTGGTGACAACATGTGTTTCGGTCTGGCCAACGCGGGTGTCCATAGTCAGACCGCGGATATCAACATGCCAGGTAGTCAGGCTGTCGGGTAGTGTGAAAGCGGCTTGCGCTTCACCATTGGCATCAGTAACAATTTCTGCATTCCAATAAGCCGTGTCGGGAAAATCTTCGCGCACAAAAGGTACAATGACATCCCCACCGCCACCGCCCATACCACCAGGGACAAATAACTGGCGCTGCACATGCATGGTGAGAGCCATGCTGGTGTTGACGCCCAAAGGCTGCTTACCATAGAAAGCGGGCATGATATCCAAGGAATTCGGGTCAGCCAATGCTAATGCTGCCAGATCGGCGACGGCCAGAGAAAACTCACCTTGCACGGGATTCCCATTGGCATCAGTAACCTTCAGGTCGAAGGTGATATCCTGGCGCGGCTCCAGGTGTTCGGGGCAATTAATGCCATTATCACAAGACACATTCACACTTTCATGAACAGCCATCACTTCAACGTTGAGTTCCTGCGCCGCAGGATCGACCAATAAATTGAGATAACCCTGCCGGAAATCAGGGGTGTTTTCAGCGCCCACCCCAATCAGGCTGACCGAAACATACACATTGGGAGCATCATCCTCAGTCAGGGGCAGAGGCAGTGTGTATCCTGACTCATCCAAGGTGAACTGGAAATGTCTTGAAACTAGTCCGCGTTCAACAGTCACTAAAGCTTGGGTTCCCACTCCCAAAGGGTTAGGGATAAATATCTGTGCGGTTTCGCCGGTCGCATAGCTATCTTTATCAGCGCTGACTCGCAGACGTTGGTTGGGTAGATTGGGCCATACGGCACGACCCTGGCCGCCAACCCACAGCAATAATTGCGACTTGGCACCATCAGCACCCTGAATTTCGAGTTGATAGGTTCCAGCTTCAGGCGGTGTGAAGGCCAGGCGGGCAAGGCCATCGTCGCCAGTGTGGAAATCGGCGCTGGAGACAGCGGTGTATTGGGGTACCATTTCGGGCGGCATGTAAGGATCGTCGGGGTCTTCGCGCACCCAGGTCACTTTTTGGAAGATGGCCGAGAGATTTCGATTTGGAGCAGCGTTTCTGCCCCAATCGACAGTTAGAACGTCAAAAGTGATCTGATTTTCAGCCTGCCCCAGCCAGGTATCTGGTCGGATGCCAATATAGTACTCGGACGGATGGACAGTAAATTCCGTGCGGGCGCTGACAGGGAAGCCGCTCTCATCGGTCATAGTGACTTCGAGGGTGTAGGTCTGGATTTCCTCCTCGGGGGGAATCTCAAGCTCAATGGACAGAACCCCCTCAGAGCTGGTCTGGCCTTCCCCTGAGACAACATGTTCCCCATAATATCCAAAATATGCCCTCATCCAATAGGGATACATCCAACCAAAGCTTTCCTCCCCTACACGATAACCCGGGAGATAGAAATAATCATCTTCCTTGAACACATTCCAGGTCAGAGTCAGGTCATCCACTGGTGCATCGAAGAAATAGCGCGCCTCTACCTGGGCTTGGATAATGAGATCTGCCAGGGTATCGTCAATCTCTGCAACCTGCAAATTGATCTCAGGCTTGCGATACTCGGCGACATCGAAGAGCACGCCCCCGTACTTGGCGCCGATCTCATAAGTACCCGGTTGGGCATCTTCGGGGATTGTGTACTGCCCATGAACAGTGCCAAAAGATGAAAGTGTGTAATCGTTTTCCAGCAGTATCGCTCCGTTCTGATTCAACACTTTGATAGGCAAACTCTGTAGATTTACAGGTGTGTAACGGCCATTATATTGTTCTCGTACGATAACCCGGAAAGATACCGTTTGACCAGGACGGTAAATGGGACGATCTGTATACGCATATGCTTCGGTTTCTGGCCCGGTGAAATTGGAATTGAAACCAAAATTGTAGCTGTTTATGCCTTCGTTCCAATTATCCAAGCTGAGAGAAAAATTATCATCCCCGGGCTGGCCAAGGATGGCGTAAAAGGTTCCATAGACATCTTCCTGTGCTGGGATAGCCGACTGGAATATTCCATTCTCGTCTGTGATGCCGCTGACGAGCTGCGTACCATCGCTGCGATACACGCTAATGGGCGCGTTGGGCACTGGCTGGTTGTCACGCAGATCAATGGCCCAGACAAAAACCTGTGTGGCGCTGATCTTGAAGGTCAGGTTGATATTGCTGGATACCAATACAGCAGGGCCTGGGGGGTAATCTACACCGGGCGCGCTGAGGCTGAGATGATACAAGCCGGGCGTCAGACCAGTTTCATCAGGCTGCACGAGAAGCTGGGTTTTATACATGCGGTCGCCGGGCAAATCCAGCGATTGATTCCAAATCTGCAAATTGCGGGGTTGATAATCGTTTAGAAGATCGTAGCCACCCGAACCCAAAAAACTAACGAAATCTTCAAATGCCACTTCGCCCAACACCATATCCACGCCGCTGATATTTGTCGCCTGAGCAGCCAGGCTGTTATCCTGTGGGGTAATGAACAGGTAAGAACCGTAGTGCGCGAAGTTGAGGCGCGTATCCAGCGCTTCTGTCTGGAAGCTGTAATCAGAACTAAAACTTAACGTCCCACCCCAGGGATCGGGCATATCTTCGCGCAATGTGATGGCATATTCGGTTTGGGCGTCATAACTACCGCGGATATTCAAACTCTGATCCCCATTGCCCAGCCAATAATACAGATCCGGCACTTCAGGGTTTATAGAGATATATTCCAACAAATCATCGTCCGAAGAAAGTGGGGCACTGAAGTAAAGGGTTACACCTTCATAGATACTTGTCAATTCCCCCCGATTAGGGTCTGCTGAGATAAATATCAACCCAGGCACAGTGTACACGGCAGCCTCATAGCTGACACCCAAAGGTGTACCCCCTGATGCCTGTGCTCCAAAGGGTATCTGCAGCAAATATTCTGTCTTGCGAGTGAGCAATTCTGATGGCGTGAATACAACGACCTTATCATCTTGTTCCCATTCAAAATTCCCAGGGATATACTCACCATTAGCATCATGCATGGTGAAGTGGCCCTCCACACTGATCGTGTCCATGGGCTGGTTGAAGGTCAAGGTAAAGGATTGGTCAAGATTGGCATCGAAGCTGCCGTCTCCTGGTTCTATAGACACTAAACGCGGTGAAGATGTGCTGAAACTCCAAGATGTCGAAGAAGCCAGCGCGACCCCATAGGTGCTGCTCAGATTGGGGTTGACACTGATCGAGTAGGTGGCACCACCAAACAAAGCTGTCTCAGGGTAGAAAATATAAGTACTGGTGTTGACCCATTCACCCATCCCGGTGACAGGCGGATCGATGATCAGGGCTTCGGGTAATGTGCCAGGGTCAGCACCGAGAGGAACTACAGGCTGGTTGAAGGTCACTACCACCGCGGAAGAAGGATCGACTTCTGTTACTCCAGGTTCAGGGAGCATCTGAACAACTTCTAATGGAGGGGCGGTGGCGTAGTTGATACTAACAGGGTCAATAAGGGTGAGTCCATTGGCTGCCCCAGCCGACGTGGAAATCTCCAATATATAATTCGCAGCCTGCTGCCAGGAAGTTTCTGGAACAAGTTCCAATGTGGCATCATCGCGCCAGGAGAGATTGGCTGACGTTGTTTGAATCTGACCTTCACTATCGGAAAATTGAATAGTAAGTGCATTTTCCACCGCTGCGCGCTCCATGGCCTGGTTGAAATAGAGCGTTATGGAAACATTCAAAGGCAGCCGGCTCCCTGGAGGGGGATCGGCCTCGACCAATGCAGGGGGCAAGGGTTGTGGAATCGGTGTTTGCGTAGGCACCAGCGTTGGCGGCAGCGTAGGTTCGTCTTCTGGGGCCAGAGATTGAAGCGCTGAGGGCAAACCACAAGCTAAAGTTAGCAAAATCAAACTAGCCAGGGCAATCGCCCAGTGGTGTTTGAAGGATAACATCGACCGTTTTTTTGTCATGGGAAGCTCTCCTAAGAGAGAAAGACCAGGGAATGGGGCCAGCAATTACATTATAACCGCAGAAATACTCATTATATCCTTAGGGTTTTGAAAACTCTTTGGCTCTATCATTTGGTAAAATGACACTCTAATCTTATGCGCAACACACTTCACCCCCTTCAACGATTACTGATCATATTCATCGGCGGCATGGCTTTATTCATCTTCGCGCTGGTGTTATTGATTGTTAGCTTTCAAATAAATTATTCTGGGCGCATCTATCCCGGGGTCAGCGTGGGGCGAATTGATCTCTCGGGAAGAACTACGGCTGAAGCAGCCTTAACCCTGGCGACTCATTACAACTACCCTCACAATGGGCAACTCTTGTTCAAAGATCGCGATCAGCTATGGAGCGCGTCTCCAGTAGAGGTTGGCGTAATGTTTGACCCCGTAATGAATGCGCATCAGGCGTATAGTCTGGGGCGCACAGGTTCTATCAGTGATCGCCTGGGTGATCAATTCCAGACCTGGTATCACGGATTCAGCCTACCCATCAGGATGACCTTCGATCAGCGCATCGCCAGGCATTATCTCGAAACCGTTGCCACCCAGGTTGATATTCCCACCATCGAAGCTTCTTTATATGTTGAAGGTCTGGATGTGGTCGTGCAGCCCGGGCAAATCGGCCGCCGGGTGGATATCCCCACTACCATAATGGCAATTGAAGCTGTCACCCAATCGATGATAGATGGGGAAATTGCGCTTGTGGTAGATGAGGATCCACCGGTGATCATGGATGTCAATGAACAGGCGCAGGTCGCCAGAGAAATCATCAGCGCGCCGTTAATCGTCAACTTTCCCGGTGGGGGTGAGGGTGATCCCGGCCCCTGGTCCTTTGCGCGCGAAGACCTGGCAGGCATGCTGGTCATCGAACGGGTTACTACCCCCGAAGGTGCCGAATATAAAGTGGGACTCAGCAATGAGCGTTTGCGCCGCTTCTTGAACGAGATCGCCCCCGACCTGCAGAAAAATGCCGAGAATGCGCGTTTCATCTTCAATGATGATACGCACCAGTTAGATCTAATCCAGCCTGCTGCCTACGGCCAATTCGTTGATATAGAAACCACCATCCAAAAGATCAATAGCCAAGTCATGGCTGGAGAACACACTGTCTCCCTGGATATGGAGTACAGTTCTCCGCAGGTCAGCGACGATGCCACAGCAGAAGCGTTGGGGATAACAGAGCTAGTCAATTCGCACACCACCTACTATTACGGTTCCAGCAGCTCCCGACGACAGAATATCGCCACGGCCGCGGCACAATTCCACGGCTTATTGATTCCCCCTGGGGAAACTTTCTCTATGGCGAGCGTCCTGGGTGATATCAGCCTGGATACTGGTTATGCAGAAGCCTGGATCATATTCGGAGATCGCACCATCAAAGGCGTTGGCGGCGGGGTATGTCAGGTCAGTACCACATTATTTCGCACAGTTTTCTTCGGCGGCTTCCCGATTGTCGAACGCTACCCCCACGCTTATCGCGTCTACTACTACGAGCAGACCTACGGCGGCGGGCATGATGCCAAATGGGCTGGTTTGGATGCTACAGTCTATGTGCCGCTGGTGGATTTCAAATTTAAGAACGATACTGATTACTGGCTGCTGATGGAAACATACGTTGGGGGAAGCTACCTGACCTGGAAGTTCTATTCCACCAGCGATGGCCGCTCCGTCGATTGGAGCACTACGGGTCTGACGGACAAACAAGATCCCCCAGAGCCGCGCTACGAAGAGAATGCCGAACTAGATGAGGGGGAGATCAAGCAAGTGGATTGGCCGGTTGAAGGCGCGGTGGTGACCGTTAATCGAGATGTTTGGCGTGATGGCCAAATCATCGACGAAGATAATTTCCAGACATACTATATACCCTGGCGGGCGGTCTGTGAGTATGGCCCTGGCACCGATGGCATGCCCCCCGGCGATCCTAACCCCGATAACCCCTGCAGGCCTGACTGAAAATTAGCACGATTTGTATTTAGAACTTTATCGTTGAGCGGAAGCGCAAGCCGTAGTCGAAATGCCTACGTTCCCTTCGACTACTACTTCGCTAAGCTCAGTCTCCGCTCAGGGAGCTCATAGAAATTCTTATCCACGAATCATGCAAAAAGAGCGCCGCACTTCGAAAGTGCAACGCTCTTTTATTTCGCAAACTGAGCAATATTATTCTGAAGCCACCTCTGGCCCAGGCTTTGCCAGCAGGCTGGCCACATCCCGCAAAGCTAACCACCACTGCTCTTTGGGACGATTGTACTCAAGATCAACCATGCGTTGAAAATCGCGCATATCGTGATATCCGTACTTGCCTTCTTCCAGCCCGATGAAGGCGCTGCGCGACGAACTCTTTCCACACTCTTCAATCAAATAATCCAGGCATAAGCGAGCTAAGCGCGTGGCTTGGATGCGGTCAAAGGGCGAAGGGTCTCCACCTTGCTGTTGATGGCCGAGGATCGCAGGACGAACGTCAAAGAGATCGCGACCTTCTTCTTCGAAGAGTGCGCACATGAAGCCCGTTGTATAAATATTATTAGCATATTCGTTACGGATCATCAATCCCAGCTTCTTCCCAGATCGAAATCCCTGGCTCAAATTATCCACATCCTGTTGCAGGTCACTCAACGTAACACCTTCTTCGTGCATATAAACGCGTTCGGCCCCTGTGGCCAATCCACCCAATAGGGCCAAGTAGCCACACCAGTGACCCATCACTTCCACAACAAAACAGCGCCGAGTGGCCACCGCCGACTGCTTGATCTTATCCACCGCGTTGACGATACTATTGAGCGCAGTATCCGCGCCGATACTGAGTTCTGAGCCGGGCAGGTTGTTGTTGATCGATGCGGGCAGGCAAATTGTGGGGATTTCAAATGCGGGAAAGTTGGCACGCTCGTCAAATAACTTGTAGGCAGCTTCATATGCATTCCAACCCCCAATTACTAACAGAGCGTCAATTTGATTGACTTCAATAGTTCGGGCGATGGCATACAGATCTTTACCCTTAGGGACGAGACGACTGGTGCCTAAACCAGAACCACCCATCGAAGCCCAGCCTCCCATACTCATCCAGTTGAGCTCTTCGACTTCATTCTCAGCCATACCTTCGAAGCCGTTGTAAATGCCCAACATAATATGGCCTTTATCAAGGCCGAGGCGGGTTGCAGCTCTTGAAGCGGTATTCATCCCTGGGGCTGGAGCACCGGCGTTGAGTATGCCAATACGCAAGCGTTTTTGATCGGGGTCAGGCGAATGTGGGATTGCGCGCACCATGGTTTTCAAAGTTCGGTAAGCATCTGTGAAGCTAGAACTGCGTAACTCCATGGCTCTCTTATAATCTTTGGCTTCCACGGCCTCAGCCACGGCGTGAGTTTGATCAACGCATTGCATTAAAGGTAACCTGACAGTGCGGTTCCCTTTGAAGCCAACTTGCAAAGGTTCATCTTCGGGTTTCGCTTCGATAATAGCATTGACAGCTTCATAGCCTAACAACGTACCCAAATTGCGATCGAACGCGCTGGGACGACCACCGCGCTGTACATGGCCAAGCACCGTCACGCGCACATCTTCACCTAAATTTTCTTCCAACGCCTTAGCGACATCGCTGCTGCCAATGTAGTTTCCATCACGATCACGCGCTCCTTCAGCCAGGATAACGATGCTATCGCGGCGTCCTGCTTCTCGTCCTGCTTTGAGACGTTCGGCCATGACTTCTCGCCAGTCGTCAACATCGGGTGGATTCTCAGGGATCAGCACCCAATCCGCACCGCAGGCCAGCGCGCCCATCATCGCCAGATAGCCACAATTGCGGCCCATCACTTTGACCACGAAAGTGCGCTGGTGGCTGGCCGCTGTGCTGGAGATGGCATCGACGGCTTCAGTGATACGGTGTAATGCGGAATCGGTTCCAATGGTCATATCGGTGCCGAAGAAATCATTGTCAATGGAGCCCACCAGACCTACGATCAGCATATTCGGGTAAGCTTCGGCCTGCTCGGGGGTAATCTCCCCATTTTGGGATAATTCAGCAACAAGGGATGGCCACTCCTGACGGAAGAGATTGGCACCGGTTAAAGATCCATCTCCACCGATGACGATCAGCCCTTCGATGCCGCGCTCGATCAAATTTTTAGCCGCAACCAAACGACCCTCGCGCTGACGGAAACGTTCACAACGCGCTGTACCAATGATAGTGCCGCCCCCTTGCAAGATACCGCCTACAGAATCCCAATCCATCTTGCGGATGCGATCACCACCATCGACCATGCCCTGATAACCTTCGTAGATGGCATAGACTTCCAGGCCACGATCCAGCCCGGTGCGCACCACAGAGCGAACGGTCGAATTCATGCCTTGGGCATCGCCCCCGCTGGTAAACGTTGCAATCCTTTTTATCGCCATAGCTCACCTGACTTTAAATTGTAAAATTATTCGTTAGAATTGTACTTCACAAAAAAAAACATCAAACCACGAAGGGCACTAAGATGCACTAAGGGTAAGACAAAATATTACTCTGTGTAATCCTTTGTGGTCTTCGTGTCCTTAGTGGTACGTTTTTATTTCAGCATCGGCATTTTGATGCCATGGCGCTTGGCCGCATCGATGGCCTGATCATAGCCAGCATCGGCGTGACGCACGACGCCCATACCAGGATCCGCGGTGAGCACGCGCTCCAGGCGCGCCGCAGCATCTGCCGTGCCATCGGCAACAATCACCTGACCGGCGTGCTGACTGTATCCGATGCCCACACCGCCACCATGATGAAAGGAAACCCAGGTCGCGCCACCCACTGCATTGATCAGTGCATTCAAGATCGCCCAGTCGCTGACTGCGTCCGTGCCATCCTTCATGCCTTCAGTCTCTCGATTGGGAGAGGCTACCGAGCCAGCATCCAAATGATCGCGGCCGATGACAATTGGCGCCTTGACAACTCCATCAGCGACCAATTGATTGAAAGCCAAACCAGCCTTCACGCGCTCTCCATACCCCAACCAACAGATTCGCGAGGGCAAACCCTGGAAGGGCACTTTCTCCTTGGCCAGATGCAGCCAGCGATGAAGATGTTCGTCCTCGGGAAAAAGCTCCATGACCACTTCATCAGTGCGGTAAATATCTTCGGGATCGCCTGACAACGCCACCCAACGAAAGGGGCCTTTACCTTCACAGAACAAGGGTCGAATATAGGCTGGCACAAAGCCAGGAAATTCGAAGGCATCTTCAACGCCGTGATCAAAGGCACGCTGCCGAAGGTTGTTACCGTAATCAAATACCTCTGCGCCTTTCTTTTGGAATGCCAACATGGCTTCAACATGCTTGGCCATGGATTCCATGGAGCGTTTTTCATACTCTTTGGGGTTCGACTCTCTCAATAATTCAGCTTCTTTCACCCCCAGTCCTGTGGGCACATAACTGTACACATCATGGGCTGGCGTTTGGTCGGTGACTACATCCGGGATCACGCCACGTAAAACCATCTCTGGGTAAATATCGGCGGCATTGGCAATCAAACCTATGGATTTGGGTTCGCCATCTTCGACTGCCTCTTCAACCAGGGTCATGGCCTCTTCGAGTGTGTCAACTACCATATCCACATAACCGATCTCCAAACGTCTCTTGGCGCGTTCGGGGTCGACTTCCACAATCAAACAAACGCCTTCGTTCATGGTCACTGCTAAGGGTTGGGCGCCGCCCATTCCGCCCAGCCCTGCAGTCAACACAAACTTGCCCTTCAGAGATTCCCAGCCGCGCTGCTGAGCCAGTGCGCCCAGGGTTTCGTACGTGCCCTGCAAAATGCCCTGTGTGCCAATGTAGATCCATGAGCCAGCGGTCATCTGACCATACATAATCAGCCCTTGCGCCGCCAAATCATCGAAATGCTCTTGTGTAGCCCAAAAAGGAACCAGGTTTGAATTGGCAATCAAAACCCGCGGCGCATCCTTGTGTGTTTTGAAAACCACCACCGGTTTCCCAGACTGCACCAACAAGGTTTCATCATCTTCCAGATCAACAAGAGTTTCTAGAATTGCATCAAAGGCCTCCCAGGTTCGGGCCGCCTGACCCCTACCTCCATACACGACCAAATCTTCGGGACGTTCAGCCACGTCAGGGTCCAGGTTGTTCTGGATCATACGATAAGGTGCTTCGGTCAGCCAGGATTTACATGTTAATTGGGTTCCCTGTGGCGCACGCACAACACGAGGTTCGGACATTGAAGCCTCCTAAAAAATCTGCCGAATTGTTTCGACAGTGCTTGAATTATATGCACAAATCCCCTCTCGGTAATTATACGCCAAGAGGGGACGGGTTTGAAAACTTTTAAATGTTTTGAGAATCGCGGCCGTTTTGGGAAGGAGATTCGGACTAAATTATGCTGGACTGCTCACTATCGAAAAATTAGTTGAACCCAAACGATCAACCAAATCTTTTTGCGCATCACACCATACCGCGCGCATTAAGCATGAATCTTCAAAAGAACACACACCATTATTGCCCACACACTCATTTAAATAAATGGGGCCATCGATCGCTTCAACTACATCTAGGAGGCTGATCTCTTCGGGTCCGCGTGCCAGAGACACACCACCCCGAGCGCCGCGTGATGTATGCAACAACCCAGCGACAGATAATTGAGAAACAATCTTTGCCAGGAATGATGGCGGAATATGTTGTTCTGAGGCAATTTTGCTTGTAGCTGCACGCTTGCCATTGCCTAAAGTAGACAAGTAATAAACTGCTCGGACGGCATAATCAGCCTGACGTGTAATTTGCATAAGTTTTTCTCCTATTTCGGCCTTACGGATAAGAATTATCGTCAATATTTTAGAGTGTTTTTGTCCGATCTACAAGTGACAGAGGTCATTGCTCCTAAATGACCTTTTGCGCATCAACTAAAACACCCTACTCGTGCCAAATAGCAAAGCATATGGTAATATTTCCGGGCTATGGAAGTCACCCAAATGACTTGTCAGACAATGTGCATATAAATTGAGGTGGGAAACAGCATTTAAAATCCTTTTCCCTTGAACCTCGGAGGTTAATAATGAAACAAATTTGTGTCGTTGGAGTCGGCTACGTCGGCCTGATTACGGCTGCGGGATTTGCTGACCTTGGCAATCGCGTCATTGCTCTAGATATCAGTGAAGAAAAGGTCGAAGGCTTGAAGCGCGGCGATATGCCCATCTACGAGCCCGGTTTGGAAGAACTTGTTGAACGCAATGTAAAGTCTGGGCGTCTCACTTTTACAACATCCTATGCAGAAGGCATCAAAGATACCGAATTCGCCTTCATCGCTGTGGGCACGCCCTCCGGCGTGGATGGTGAAGCCGATCTGCAGTACGTCGAGGCTGCCGCCCGCTCTATCGCCGAGGTGATGAGCGACGAATTGATCATCATCAACAAATCCACTGTCCCTGTTGGCACTGGTGACTGGGTGGCAAAAATTGTCAAACGTAGTCAGCAAGAAGAAATTCCATTCTCCGTGGTATCTTGCCCTGAGTTTTTACGAGAAGGCTCTGCGATCCTCGATTTCATGAATCCCCACAGAACAGTGTTGGGCTCGTTGAACCGTGAAGCTGCCGACAAAGTTGCCCAATTGCATCTGCCTCTGCGGGCGCCCATCGTAATCACCGACCTGCGCACTGCTGAGATGATCAAATACGCCTCAAACGCATTTTTGGCGACCAAGATTTCCTATATCAATGAGATCGCCAACATTTGTGAAGCTCTTGGAGCTGATGTGACCGAAGTGGCCAATGGCATGGGTTATGACGAGCGCATCGGTCACCATTTTCTAAATGCTGGCCTGGGGTATGGTGGATCCTGTTTCCCCAAGGATGTACTTGCTCTCACACATATGGCCGAAGAGAAGGGCAAACATCCCCAACTGCTTCACGCTGTGATGGAAATCAACGCCGACCGACGCCCAATGGCTATCGAACGCCTTGAAGAACTGCTCGATGGCGAATTGAATGGTCGTACGATTGGTATGTTGGGCTTAGCATTCAAACCCAACACCGATGACATGCGCGATGCCCCCTCTATCGACATTGCCAACAAATTGATCGCCGCTGGAGCCTCCGTTCGGGGTTATGACCCGGTATCTATGGAAGTTGCTGCACCGCTTCTCCCTGCTGTAGAGATGTGCGATGATCCCTTCACCATGGCTGAAGGCTGCGACGCGCTGATTGTCAACACCGAATGGAATGAGTTCAAACAGTTGAACCGCCGCCAGTTACTTGAAGTGATGAAGCAGCCGGTGATCTTCGATGGACGTAATATTTACGACCCCGAAGAGATGGCCGAATTAGGCTTCCAATATCGCGGTGTCGGGCGCGGCTACAATGGCAAGCGCACGGCTGAGAAATAGCATTACGACGGGGGACGGGAGACGGAGGACAGACCCCGTCTCCCGTCTTCTGTCTCCCGTCCCATGACCCATCCCCCAATCTGCGATTATGAAGGCTCCAATTACCAGACCAGCTTCTGGGATCAGGGCGGACGTGCCTATGAGGATGGAGCCGAAGCGATTGCTCTGCGACGACTGTTACCTGATAGCGGCCATCTTCTCTTGGAGCTCGGCGCCGGAGCCGGCCGCAACACCCCCAGATATTCTGGATTTGAGCGTGTTGTGCTTTTGGATTATTCGCTTACCCAACTTCAGCAAGCCCAAGAGCGCTTGGGAAAGAGCGCGCGTTATATGTATGTCGCCGGGGATGTGTACAGATTACCCTTCGTGGATGGACTCTTCGATGCATCTACGATGATCCGTGTGCTGCACCACCTGGCCGAGGCACCTCGGGCGTTGACCCAGATCCGCCGCGTGATGAAAGAGCAGAGCACTTTCATTTTGGAATTTGCCAGCAAACTAAATCTCAAGGCTATCTTGCGCTATGTACTACGTCAGCAAAAGTGGAGCCCCTTCACCCCTGAGCAGGTAGAATTTGTGCCTCTGAATTTCGACTTCCACCCCAAGACGGTACGCGCCTGGTTGGATGAAGCCGATTTCGATATCCAACGCCAGCTGACCGTATCCCATTTTCGCATCGACTTGCTCAAACGTTTGGTTCCAACACAACTGCTGGTTGCTATGGATTCAATAGCTCAACTGACGGGCAATTGGTGGCAGCTAACCCCCAGTGTGTTTGTCAAATCTCAGGCTGTAGGTAAATCTTCCACATCCAACGGTTTTTTCCAATGCCCTGAGTGTGTCCAGCCTTTAGATGAAAAACAGCCCACTGCGTTAGTTTGCACAGGCTGCGGGAACTCGTGGCCCGTCGTGGATGGGATTTACGATTTTAGGGGGAAATAACTGATCTGATTTGCAAGTTTTTTCAAAGTGGTGTCATCCTGGGCGAGGCGAAGGATCTCCCAGTCTAATTGGAGAGATCCTTCGCCTCGCTTGCAGCGAGGGCTCAGAATGACAAAAGAATAGTAATTTGTACAAAGGGTTATTGGCCAAAGTTTATAACTTTCAAACTTCTCGCTTTTCCACAACCCAGAAATGAGATAATCCAAATATCTTCAACGGTGTGCGTTCCATGAATTGCAGCACTGCTCTCAACACGCGGCCGAATCCCCCAAAGCGGGCGATGATATTATCGTAAGCGCCAAAAACTATTGTGCGGGTGACAAATTTGACTGGCAACCCATCAAACAAGCGCTTCACATCTCGTCGGGTGTAAACTTCCACATGGTGGGCCAATTGATCCCGCCATTTGCGCGGAAGCCAGTTCACCAGGGGGGTATTGCCAAACTTGTACTTCCCTCGCCAATAAATACCATGCGTCTCAAAGGGATAGCCGCGGTTGGGGCAAAAGAGCACCAACCGTCCACCAGGGCGCAATACCCGAACCATTTCTCGAATCGCTTGAAGGTCATCTTGAACGTGCTCAATGACTTCGTGACTCAAAATCAGGTCGAATGCCCCTTCGGGGAAAGGCAAATGTTCGCCTGCGGAATTAGTAATGTGGGGTGATTTCTCACGAGCTTCGACTGCGCGTTCGAAATCATATTCCAAGCCGATCACCTGGCCACCCTGGATGCACAACTTCTCGACGTACATCCCCACGCCGCAGCCGTTCTCTAACACGCGTCCGGTTACGCGCACACCGGCAGCCTCAAGTATCATCTTCAAGCGGCGCTCCTGACCGGCGCGCCAGACATAGGAAGGTTCGCCCCGTAAAGCAGCCTTTTCAAGGTTGCGATTCGTCATGCGCTCTGCCACTCCCCGTAGAGTTCATTTTCGATCCCCAATCTCGCCAGCACACGCCCAACGATATTATCAACAATCTCGCTGGCAGATTCCGGACGGGTGTAAAAAGCTGGCATTGGGGGAAAGATCACTGCGCCAGCCTCGGCGGCCTGATCCATTAAGCGCAAATGGCCGCGGTGTAGCGGGGCTTCGCGCACTACTAAAATCAGGGAACGGCCTTCTTTGAGTGTCACATCGGCGGCGCGGGAGAGTAAATTTTCCGGGTAGGAATTTGCCACTGCAGAAAGGGTCTTGATCGAGCAGGGAATGACGATCATGCCAGAGGTATCAAAGGAGCCTGAAGCAATCGTTGCTCCGATATCTCCATGCTTGTAAACCACGTCGGCGAGCGCGAGAACATCATCGACCTTCCAATCGGTTTCCTGGGTAATAGTCACACGCGCTGCGGGGGAAATCACTAAATGGGATTTGATATGCTTCATGGAGCGCAGCGCTTCCAATAAACGGATACCGAGAATGGCGCCTGAGGCTCCACTGATCCCCACAACGATGCGGCGAGGTCTAGATGTAGTGACGCGTTGACTCACTTCCTTCCCCAATGGATGGCAACAACACCGAACATTTTGCGCTCAAAATTGATTTCACTAAAGCCCACCGCAGCCATGCGGGCGGCCATTTCCTCAGCGCGCAAAAAGTTAATCGAAGAATCCGGCAGATAAGTATAGGCATCCGCCTGACCCGTCAGCATGCGCCCCAGGGTCGGAATGACTGTTTTCATATGGAAGTGGATCAATGGAGAAAGCAAGTTTTCGCGTGGGCGTGTGGTGTCAAGTGCAACCATCATCCCACCGGGTTTGATGACTCGGAATTGTTCAGCCAGTGCTTGCTGAATATCGATCACATTGCGCAGCAAAAAGCCTGAAACCACGGCGTCGAAAGTCTCGTTTGGGTAAGGCAACTTTAGAGCGTCAGCCGAAGACCAATTCAACTGATGTCCATTCTGGCGCTTCTGGCCGACTCGCATCATCGCCAGGGTGAAGTCGGCGGCGATGGGTGTTGTTTCGGGATGCCGCCGAAGGGCATCGAAGGCCAAATCACCAGTACCAGCCCCGAGGTCCAGCACAATGCTCCTGCCCGGGGGCAAAGCAGCGCGCCGAATGGCCTCACGCCGCCAACGCGCATCTTGTCCCGCGGTCATCAGGCGGTTCATCAAATCGTAGCGATGAGCAATGCGAGTAAACATACCCTGAACAAAATCGGCTCTGTCTGAGCCAGTCAAATGGGCCATGGGGCAGAGTTTACCATAACAAAGAAGTGAATATGCTATCTCTGAATTTAATCTTTCGTTGATGCGAGATGGTAAAAAAACAGGGTGAGGGCAGCGCTTTGCGCCAGCCCTCACCCTGTTTTTTCAAAAGAACCCCCTTCATGGGAAAGGGGCAAGGGGGATGGGTAATATCTATGATTGTTCCGGTTGATAAGCTTTGACGTCAGCGATGGCTTTATCAACATTGACAAAGGGCAATAAGATCAGGCCCACCACAAAGAAGAATATCAACGAGAGGATTGCCGGGCGCAAACTACCGAAGGCCTGATTCATAACTCCAAAGAGGAACGGGCCAATCCAGGATGTGCCGCGCTCGCTGACCTCATAAAAGGAGTAATACTCAGCCTCCTGACCTTTTGGGATCATCTGGGCGAACAGGCTGCGGCTGATGGCCTGGCTACCGCCCATCACCAAGGCAATGAAGGCTCCCAAAATCCAGAACTCAAGCACACGCGTATCGCCCTTCATACCACCAAATGCATAGATGACGACACCAGACCAGATCACTAAACTGATGATAATGGAGCGTTTGGCGCCAACCCATTTAGCCAGTTTCCCCCAAAAGAGGGCGCCACCAAAGGCCACAAACTGGATCATGAGAATAACCATGGTGAGCGTGCCTTGATCGAGTTCCAGGCCGCCGCGCACCAGCGGGGCTGCTGCGAAAGTTGCCGATACTGCAATCACGGTTTGAATACCATCGTTGTAAAGGAAATAGGCCAACAAGTATTTGAGTGTCTCAGGGAAGTTCTTGATTTCTTTTAGGGTGTGTCCAAGCTGCTTGAAGCCGACTTTGAGATACGAAGTTTTCTCAGGCAACTGGCGTGAAGCTCGCCGTGTGCGCAAACGCGCCCAGGTGATGAAAGAGAATCCCAGCCACCACAAGCCAGCCGAAGCCAGGTTGATGCGGATGGCGAGTCCCGTGGGGACCCCAAGCTTTTCATGTGTCTGGTAAAAGATCAGATTGAGGAGCAGCAACAAGCCGCCGCCCAAATAACCCATCGCCCAACCATAGGATGAAACGCGGTCGCGCTGATCTTCACTGGCAATATCGGGCAGATAAGCATTATAGAAAACAATTGCCGCACCAAAGCAAAGATTGGCGAGAATAAAGAGAACGCCGCCCAACCACCATAGTGGTGCAGTCACAAAAAACAAAGCAATCGTTAACACAGCACCGGCAATGGCAAAGAGCTGCATCATTTGTTTGCGGCGGTGAGAGTAATCGGCAATCGCGCCTAGGATGGGCAAAAATAGAACTTGCAAGAGCACAGAAAATGAGACTGCGTAAGGGAAAAAGGAGTCAGGCGCGACGGGGATCCCGAAGAAGCGCGCCATGCCATCAGCATTTGCTGCGGCCGCGCCTGCGGCCAGCGATGCCAGATAGGGGCCAAGGAAAACAGTCCCAATGGTGGTGCTGAAAGCGGAGTTGGCCCAATCGTACATGGCCCATCCAAAGATTTCGCGTTTATCATTGACAACGGGTTGGTCTTTAGCAGCTGCGGTCATAACGACTCCTTATGGTAATTCTATAAGAGAAGAAACCCTCTTCACCATGATCCGTTCTGTTTGGCGAGTTTTATTGTATCACCCCTTTTAAACTAGATGGACTCCGGTAGTCCTTTAAAAATATGTCATTGCGAACCCCGCGCTATGCGGGCCTACGACCAGGGGTGACACTAATTTCAAATACTTTCCCGCAAATACTTATGACTTCCGAAATTTCCAAGATTTCGGAAGTCTAATTTGCAGGTGGTCTTCCTCTTGAATGTTGCCGTCTTGAAAAAGGCTGATTTGAACCACGAAGACGCCAGGTGCACTAAGAAAAAGACAAAATGAACTTTGCGTCCTTTGCGGGTTTGCAGTGAAATTTGGCTCTGGCATTCGGCCAACAACACTTTATAAGGCGACTACCGAGTATTGAGAGTGCAGAATAAAGGCTCGTGAATTCCAGTCAATCACCCATTCCTTCTATTAGTTTTTGGAACAATAAAAGACGCACCTTTCCAAGTGCGCCTTTTGGCAACTCTTTTCGAACGAAATAAGAGTTTTTCTGTGGCGAGGGTGGGGGTTGAACCCACGGCCAAGGGCTTATGAGTCCCCTGCTCTTCCACTGAGCTACCTCGCCTGAGCGGGGGAAATATTACTATGCACGCCAAGATTTGTCAACGAAATGTTGCATCCTCCGCCTAAAATTCGACCGCTGTAATGGGGTTGGTAGACCGAGAGTCCCTGATTTGAATTCGACTCTGTACCTGAAAAACGCTCAATATCTCCCAATACCCGATTGTTATTATTGAATCCCTTTTCTTCATAAGTCATTGGACCTCGGAAGGGATACTCGGCAAAAATTAACCGTCTCTTGGCCAACAAAATATACCATGCCGAAATAAATATCTCTGTAGAGCAGTGCGCCCTGACGAAAATCAAATTGTACTGACCCCGGCAGCACAGGCTCGACGCGCTAGCTGGACTCAGCCGCGGCATACGTGCTTTGTTTTGCTTTGACCAAGAAAGCGATGAAATCTTATTCGGGACGGAAAAGTTAATGTAGTCAATTCCCTGAGCGGAAGAGCAGAAGCGTCCTTCAACGACACAAATTCCGCTCAGGAAACTTCTGCTCTGAAGTCGAAGGGATGGCAGTTTTTTGCAAATATTTTGTTTCTACTGCACTTACTCTCCAACCAGCATGAATTTTGCGTAGCGACCATGCAGTTTTCCAAGTTGTCTAGCCAAATGTAAACTAGAAGTGAGCAGCATGAAGCCTAGGAGCACCGCTACAGGCAGGAGCGTATATGGTACAAAATATTGCCCGCTCGCAATTTGGATTGTAGGATATTCGAAAACAAGCTGAACAATGGGTATGGCCATAAATGCGAGTGAGATTGCAATCAGAGTAACAAACACTGTAAAGTAAAGCACCCCGAAAACTAATTGCAGGAGCATGTATAACAACCCCAACCAGGTATATTTATCTAGTAATTGCAATTTCAATCGCTGCATCCAGGACAAATCCTTTTTCCAAAAGACTGAACGACGGGGCATACGGACTCCAAGTAAGGCCTCCACGATGCGGCCTTCCAGCAGCCCAATGCCCTTGATCGATAAATCAAATAGCACCACAAAGGGTAGCCCAAAGATGAACAAAGCAAATGGTATCGCCAATGATATGCCAGTAACTGCCCAAGTAAAATAGATGACTCCTGTTAATAATGAGATTAGCATATACAACAGCGCTCCCCAGGCGCGAGGGTCTGCGTAGACACCAAAGAAGCGAGCCATCACATTGCCATTTTGATGTACCATCGAAGTCGCTAGTGTCGGTCGGGCATATATCTCCACAGCCTTGTAAGCATCAGCGATCTCTTCTGGGGTACCATAAGACTCAATAATGTTCTGAATGGCTTCCTCATCTGCAGGGTCTTGACTTTCGCTTTCTAGCGCTGTTCGAAGGTGTTCTTCGGCATCAGCGAGCGCATCCTGAATAATGGCTTTGTCGCTGCTAGAAAGTTCCGCTCGTAGTTGTGATAAATATTGGTCGATCATTTTATTTGTCATGTTGTTCTCCTCCAAGAATCGTTTCAGTGAACGATTTAATCTCTTGCCAAATACCCTTCCATTCATCTAAGGTTTGCCGACCTGTCTCGGTGATTACATAATAGCGTCGCGGCGGACCTGAAACAGACGGCTCTACATTGCTGGAAAGCAGTCCGTTCTTCTCTAACGATCGCAGAACCGGATAGAGTGCTCCCTGTTTGACAATTGGCTCTGCATCACTATTCGGCTCCAGCAACTTGGTAATCTGATACCCATACATGGGTTCTTCGCTCCCATCCATGATGCCCAACAATACCAAAGATGTGATCCCCGAAAGTAGTTCTTTTTGAAATTTTTTATTGATAATTTGATCTTCCACCAAAATACTCCTTTCTAAACGATTAGATTCCGCATGAAAACACTAAAAGATCATCACAATCCCTCCTAGAAAATGAGCCAAGATTGACCACCAGATGGTGCCAGTTTTCTTGGCTAAAAAACTTAGATAAAACCCGAAAAAAGCAGCACCGATGATCAGCCCCCATACATTGCCATCTGTAGAAACAGATCCCGGAGCATAATGCCAGATTGCAAACCAGATACTCGGCCATACAATGCGCAAGAAGTTGTTTTCGGGGAATAGGGTCATATACACACCCCGCCACAGTACTTCTTCAAAGAAACCATTCCCTATCGTCGTTGAAATCAGCATTAGTAATACCCAAAAACTGGGTTTCTCGTATTCCATCCCTGGGGCGAGACGATAAAGCGCAGACATCAACACTGGAAACAGTACCAACACAGCCACACCGAAGGTCAACCTCTGAGGTCGGATGATTCTCCAAATATTCTTTTTGCCTATCATCCAGGCTGAGAAAGCTGCTCCCCAAACCAGCCAATAAATCACAAGGCCAAAATACCATCCCAATCGCTCGCCAAATACTCCCGCTAAGTATTGAAAAACCGGGTACATTATTCCTGTTAAGAGCAGAGGGGCGAAAATAGCAATTATCTGTTTACGATTCACATACAACCTCAAAATTAGAGCATTCTGCTCAAACATATGTCTGGTTACTAGTATTACGAAGTTAATAATAGCATTAAGTTAATGATATGTCAAGTAGGTCTAGATTATTTCATCTACCTCTAAGCTCAGCGTGATACAATCCCCCCGTTATGTCAGGTGCATGGTCAGTAATAAGACATATTCTTCGCATTACAGTTGTGGTCTTCGTTGCACTTCTCTTCTTACGGGGCAGTGTGTTGGAACTGGGAGACCAAGAAGAGCAGGTACGTGCCTTCACGCGCCACATCGAATTCGACTATGCCTCATGGTCACTAGATGCCATGATGAGAAAGGTTAGACAGATCGGTTTGGGAACGGCTGATTATCTACCGGCTGAATACCAAAGCCAGATGGTGTTGGATTATCTTGACCTCGTCGATCAGATTCTGCAATATGAGAGCCTCCTGGATGAGTACTATTCCAACCCTGAAATCACTGATCCAGAAACAGCATCAAAACCCCTACGTACAGAACTCGACCAGCTCTACGAACGGCGTCAGCATCTGGCCCCCTTGGCTGAAGCTATCTTCCAAAACCAACTGACTTCTGTCATCGATAAGTTGGATCTGACCCTTGGAGGGCAATCCATACCCCCGGCACTCTACCATGTCACTCCCCTACCTTTGGCGCTGATCATTTCCCCACGTGATGTGATCCAAAGGGATGCTCATATTTCACTCCAACATGAATTCACCACCGATCAACGCGCCGCCCTAGAAGAACAAATCGACCAGGCATTGAATGTTTCTTCGCTGGTTGTCAACGTCGGCGGGATCGGCATGTACCCAACCATGGTCATCCAAACCACAAATATCAACTGGCTGGCAGAAGTCGTGGCCCATGAATGGATCCATAATTATCTAAATCTGCGCCCCTTGGGAGTCAGCTATGGAGAAAGTTTCGAGCTGCGCATTATCAATGAAACCACGGCCAGCATCGCCGGAAATGAAGTCGGTGCCGCACTCATCGAGCAATATTATCCCGAGTTTGCTCCACCGCCGCCCGAACCTGTGACAGAGTCAAGTGAAGATGCTGGACCCCAGCTTTCCGATCCTGTTGAAGATGAATCCTTCGACTACGCTCAGGACAAGCCCTTCGACTTCAGAGCAGCAATGCATGAAACTCGCCTGAAAGCCGATGGGATGCTAGCCGAAGGAAAGATCGAAGAGGCCGAAGCTTATATGGAAGCCCGACGCCAGATCTTCGTTGAAAACGGCTACCGCATTCGCAAACTAAACCAGGCTTATTTCGCCTTCCACGGCGCTTATGCTGATCTGCCCGGCGGCGCGGCGGGGGCCGCGGAAGATCCCGTCGGCAAAGCCGTGCGCACCCTGCGCGCGCAAAGCTCTTCGCTAGCTGAATTTGTCAATCGCATTTCATGGATGTGGTCCTTTGAACAATTACTAACAGTTGTAAATTAGAATTCATAACCCTTAGGAGAAATCTATGCAAAAACGTTATTTACCCCTTTTATTTATACTGGTCTTCCTGTTGGCCGCCTGCGGCGGTGAGATCCCGACTCAGGTCATAGAGGATGCTGCGCAAGAAGCGGTCGCTGCCCCCGAAGCGACTCATACCCAACTGCCACCCACCGAAACTCCCGTTCAGGTTACTGAAGAAGTAGTAATCGAAGAACCCGAACCGGTGGAACTGGTCAGTGAGTGTACGCTGGTCAGCTCACCGATGTCACCAGAGTCTCAATACGCCGAGCTCTTTGCTGTCACTGATGATGATTGGGTCTCAGGTCCAGATGACGCCGCGCTGACCATCGTCGAGTACGGCGACTATCAATGACCGTACTGCGCTCAGATTGCGCCCGTGTTGGCGCAACTCAAAGTTGATTTTCCCGAAGATGTGCGCGTTGTCTACCGTCATTTCCCCTTAGTATCGATCCATGATAAAGCACTCTTGGCTGCCCAGGCATCCGAAGCCGCCGGGCTGCAAGATAAATTTTGGGAGATGCACTACTTGCTCTACGATAATGCATCCGAATGGAGCAGTCTCTCTGTGGCAGATTTCGAGAGTTGGCTGATCGACAATGCGGCTGGCTTAGCGCTGGATGAAGCTCAATTCGAGTCCGACTTGAACAGTGAGGCAATCATTACCAAGGCAGAAATCGCCTGGGCAAAGGGTCAAGAGATCGGCCTACCCGGTACGCCTTTCTTTGTGGTCAACAACAATCCTTATAACGGGCCGCTCGACTCTGCTAATGTCGCTGCGATCCTCGATCTGACCAAATTTACGGACCAACAATATACCGAATGTCCGCCGGTGGTGATTGATCCGCTCAAGGATTACACAGCCACCATCCAAACTGAAAAGGGCGATATCGTCATCGAGCTTTATCCCGACGTCGCTCCTCTGACCGTCAACAGTTTTGTCTTCCTAGCCCAAGAAGGCTGGTTCGATGGTGTACCCTTCCACCGCGTGCTGCCCGGCTTCATGGCTCAAAGTGGTGATCCCACTGGCACAGGTTTGGCTGGTCCAGGGTATGCCTTCAAGAACGAAAACTCGGAAGCACTCTCCTTCGACCGTGCAGGTCTGGTTGCTATGGCAAACTCAGGGCCCGACACCAACGGCAGTCAATTCTTCATCACCTATGGCCCGGCCGCGCACCTTGATGGTGGCTATACTATCTTCGGTGAAGTGCTCGAAGGTATGCAGGTAGTTCAAGAGTTGACCCCGCGAGATCCGTCTCAGGGCGGTGACTTACCTGAAGGGGATCAGATCATAACGATCACTATCACAGAACAATAGAGTTTCACAATCACAAATCACAGGTTGAACGTTGCGCGTTAGACGTTCAACCTGTATAATTCCGTTCGCTTTAATCGCGAATAAATTAACAGAAGCTAAACTTCTTGAAGAAGTTTAGCTTCTTAAGTGAATTTGGAAAAACTATGGAAATCATTACCTTTCTCATCGATTTCATCCTGCACCTGGATGAACATCTGAGCGCGATCATATCGCAATACGGCACCTGGACTTATGCGATTCTGTTCCTGATCGTTTTCATGGAAACCGGCTTTGTGGTGACCCCCTTCTTGCCGGGGGATTCTTTGCTCTTTGCCGCGGGCAGCTTCGCAGCCTTGGGCGCTCTGAACCACTGGTGGATCATTGGGCTACTGATTATTGCAGCGATCATCGGCGACACGGTCAACTACTGGATTGGCAGCTATATCGGAGACCGCGCCTTCAGCGGCAACATCCGCTGGCTCAAACAAGAATATCTCCAAAAGACACAACAGTTCTACGAGAAGCACGGCGGCAAAACCATCATCCTGGCGCGCTTTGTGCCCATCATCCGCACCTTTGCCCCCTTTGTGGCTGGCGTTGGCACGATGAGCTATGGAAAATTTATCTCGTACAATGTAATCGGCGGCATCGTTTGGGTAACCAGCTTCACGTTTCTAGGCTACTACTTCGGTAACCTGCCCTTCGTCAAAGACAACTTCGAATTGGTGATCTTCGCCATTATCGCTATTTCGTTCATTCCCCCGGTGATGGAATTCTTCAAAGCACGAAAAGAAATCAAAGCGGAGAGGGCAGAAACAGAAGGGGAAGCCTAAAAAGAAATTTGGTACTCTCAGAATTTAATATTCGGATGTAAGGTTTCAATTCTTTCCCCATTCCCCAAGGATGGGGGAATCTTTGTAAAAAAACAGGTGAGCGCAGGCGCAAAGCGCCGCGCTCACCTGTTTTTTGCCATTTCCCCTCACCCGATTGTCGGGGGAGGGGTCAGGGGTGGGGGCGAAAATTAACCCATTTCCGATTTATTAGACATTCATGGTACCAACCTGAGATGCCCTTCGGCATCAGCCTCGATCTCGGCTCGTGCCCAAAGCATAGGGTGATATTGGATGTTACGCCACAGATCAGGTTGATCGACATAGTGGGGGTTATATGGATGCCCCGATTGCCCAGTCGTATTCACGGTCAGCGAATTGGTCAGGTCGCCTAAGTCAACGATCATGCGCATGGAGGGCAGCCAATCGACTTCATAGGGCAACTCTGCGCTCCAGCCTGTGGCGTTGACGATGGCGCTGCCGCCCGCCGTAGGATACGGGCCGCGGTTGAAGGCCTTATCAATGAAGGGGAAGCTGCTCATAACCTGGTTGTAGAATGTCAGCGTGTGCAGATCACTCCAAGACCAATCCTCGGGATTCTTGCCTTGCAGGTCGATCATCTCCTTGTAGGCAGCTTCGAAAGCCAAGTGGAAAATATCATCACGGGTTTCAACCTCGGGAGTATTTTGATCATCCCACCAGGAACTTTCGGGTTTGGTCATCAAGTTGCGCATAATCTCTTTGGCACCCGACTCCACGCCGACGCCATAAAATTCAGGGAGATCATCAGTGAATGTAACCTCTAAAAGGTTGCGCCAAAAGGTCATGTACAAAGCCCCGGGGGCAGAATCCATATTCAATTGGCCGTTCCAACCCGAAAGGAGTCCGCGGGCCCCTTCAAGATCAGGATCATCCAAAGGGATGTCGAACAACACAGGTAACAACACTTCCACCATCAAATCCATATTATCGCCCTGCATCTGCTGAATATAGGGGATATCGATAGGGCCCGTCGCGTCCCCAAGCATATCGACGATGCGCTGTGCGCGATAACCATAAGACCACTGATAGGTGATTAGATAGGGGTAATCGGTTCCAACGACGGCGTTGTTGGCCGTGGCAATATAGCCCTCTGGCGGGTTGAAGGCGAAGGGCAATTCATCGAAGGGAATAAAGCCGCCCCATTCGTACTCGCCCGTCCAGCCGGGCACTGGCAGCATACCATCGTGACTCTCGCTTCGGATGGGGATATTGCCGGGCATCTGGTAGCCGATATTGCCTTCCACATCGGCGTAAAGCAGGTTCTGAGCGGGCACCACAAATTCCTGTGCGGCGCTGCGGAAATCATCCCAGCTCTGGGCTAAGTTAAATTTCCAGATCGAGCAGAACACACACGAGGGTTCTAAAGCTGTCCAACGCACGGCCAGAGCATAGTTCTCAGGCACGGCTACGGTTGCACCCACATCTTCGCCAAAAGTTTCCAGGCCATAATCTTCGGTGATCACCGGGCCGTGTTGGGTCAGTCGCACGGTGTGTTCAAAGGTCTCACCACCGGCAACTTGGATCTCTTCGGTGACGATTTGCATATCGACCCACTCACCCTGGAATTCGTACTGGTTCGGATTTTCGGGGTTGATTTTTTCAATATAGAGGTCCATCACATCGGGGCCGACGTTGGTGAAACCCCAGGCAATGCGGTTGTTGTGACCGATGACCACGCCCGGCACCCCGGCGAAGGAAAAGCCGGTCACATCCAAGCTGCAATCGTCGGTTTTGGGTTCACAGTGCAAACCGACCTCGTACCATATGGAAGGCATTTGCGCCCCCAAGTGGGGATCGTTGGCCAGCAGAGGCGTGCCGGTGTCGGTCAGTTCGCCGGAAATGGCCCAACTGTTGGAGCCGATGCCTTCGAATCCGCCAGTGAAGAAGTCAATTTTAGCGAGTTGATCGCGGAGAGCGGTAAAGAGTGAATAGTGGATAGTGGGTAGTGGGTAGAGCAACCTGTTGGCCGTTGGCTGCTGACCACTCTCCACTGACCACTGACCACTGACAATTTCGGGATGGTCAGCGGGATAAGGCGGGAATAGGTCCGCAAGCTGCTCTGGTGACAGATCTTTGAGCAGCATGGCACGGTCAATTTCGGTGTCCAGGTTGCGGCGCAGATCCCAGGCCATGGCTTTGGCCCAGGTCAGGGAGTTGAGTGTCGTCCAAGGGGGGGGTTCGTAATCGCTGTTGACGATGGGCAGGAAGGCGTATTCCAGGGCCAGAGCTGTACCTGTATGATCGGCCAGGTAAGCATTGACTCCCTCGGCATAAGACTCCAGGATGACGCGTGATGGAGCATCCAATAATTCTAATTCTTCACGGGCAACGCGCTCCCAGCCTAAGGTGCGCAGGAATTTATCGGTGTCCAAAGTGGCTTCACCCAACATCTCAGAGAGCCGTCCCGCCCCCTGATGGCGCCAGAAATCCATCTGCCAGAAGCGGTCCTGGGCGTGGACGTAGCCCTGAGCGAAGAACAGGTCGTGTTGGCTGGCGGCGTAGATGTGTGGGATGCCAAACGAGTCGCGATAGACATCTACGGGGCCGTCTAAACCATTTACCTGAAGCTCACCATCAATTTCGGGGAAGGATTTTTGGGCCGTGCGCCGCACCCATGGTGGCCCGGCGATAGCGACGATGGCGATGAGTAAGATTAGGATGATAAGAATACTTAGTAGAACCCGACCAATTACCTTCAACATGTGTTCCTCCTATGGAATTATGAATTGTGAATAGCGAATGGTTAATTATAAATTCTCACTTCATAATTCGTCGTTCACAATTCATAATTAGCCTACCGCTACAACAAACGCCACCGCATGACTTTTCGTATGGCTGAGACTCAGTGACCAGGTTTCCAGCCCCAAACTATCAGCCAATTCCTGAGCCGCCCCATGGAGAATCAACACTGGTGCGCGAGCTTTGTCACGCAATACTTCAATCTCCTGCCAACGCACATCGCCGATGCCGCAGCCCAGGGCTTTGGCGACGGCCTCTTTAGCGGCAAAGCGTCCAGCCAAAGAGGCAGCATCATCGCCACACAAAGCTAGTTCTTTCTTTGTATAGACACGCTTCAAGAACCGCTCCCCATTGCGAGTGACGGAGTCTTTGATGCGCTCGATTTCGATTAAGTCAACACCGGTTGTAAGTCTCATTTTTAATTCTTAACGCAAAGACGCGGAGACGCGAAGGCGCAGAGAATTTAATAGTATTTCTTTGCGTCTCTGCGCCCTTGCGCCTCTGCGTTAAAGCCTTTCCAACACCCGCCTCGCGATGCTGGGTGCCACCTGCTCGGTCTCGGAGATATCCTTGATTTGAAAGCGCGGCAGGTCACGCACTTCTTCGGGGAGATCATACGAAGCACCAATCTGCACCACCATGGATGAGATCTTATTCTCCGCTAAGACCATATAATCGCGCACCATCCAGGGGTTGCCCATATCCGAGACCATCAGCAGCCCGGCCTGCACGCTGCGACGTTGGGTTTGCAGCAGTACGCTCAAATTCTGCACCCCCATATCCTGCTTGAGCAGCACCTCGACACCGCCGTCTTCCAGGGCTTCTTTGAGTGAATAGGCGAACTCGATATCTGCTACAGCACTGGATAAATATAAGCGAGGCGGCCGGTCTGACTTCGAGGGTGAGCGGAAAACTTCTTTGGCGGGAGCAATCTCGTCCAACTCCAACCAATGATCCATCACCAGAAGATTGTCATTATCACCATCATCACCATCGTCGTCTTCTTCAAAGTGCACGCGCGCCTTGATGTTAAACTCGCCCCAGCCGCGCGCGCTCAACCGAAAATTGGAATCCCGATTGGTCACTTTCTGCACCGGGTTCGGAAACGTGGGATGCAGCACATATTCAACGTAAGCCACATCTTCCAGATCATCACTCGAACCTTCTAACCAAATCGCCCAATCCCACCAACCCTCACTGCTCGGGCTCGCATCTTGTCTGATATATAAATTCATGGCGTGCCTCCTGGTACAGGGCATAATTCTATTACAACCAACTGTGGGCTGAGTTCAGAAATCCATTGTGTCTGACCATCATTGATCTTCAGTTGGATCAAATAATCATCCTGTACTCCCTGGAGATAAACCACCGCGCCGCCGCCTTCAGATTCTGTCATCGTCGTTATCCACTCAGTCTTGGTACCTATGGATGTTTTCATGAAACGATACTGGCATTGGATTTGCTCAGCGCGATGTCCGGGATGTTGGGCCAGCGCTTCGGGCATGATCTGTACCTTGACCAAACGTCCCGATTCCGCTTTCCAAAATTTCACTGTTTCAGAAAGCGCCAAAAAGGCGCTGAGTTTATCTGCACGATCAAGCGGAATATGTTCATGATTGCCAAAAGCCCCGCTGACCTCGACCTCAGTTTCGATTAACGCGATCGCTCTTTTATTGGCGCTGCGAGCAAAGTTGAGTTCGTCGCGCACCCAATCGTGGGTTCGCCAAGTCCCCGAGGCCAATTGGTCTCGGCGGGTTAGTAAAGCGATCAAGGCATCAGATTGGTCGATCTTGGCTCTGATCTCATCAGTCAGCTGACCGCCCCCCAGGCGCCTGCCGGTGACAACATTGACATTATGACTGAAAAGCAGTTTCTCCACCTGGGAAACCAACTCCCGGTCAGAATCCTGGAACGAAAATGATAGAAAGACATTTTCCATAGGCGCCTCCTCACCTCGGGGCTAAACTCGATATCACTTTAATCACGAATTAATCCGAATTCTGTAAATGGCACGAATTTTAGAGAAATTATATTCGTGCCAATCGTAGAATATCTTGGCCCCCCAGCCCCCAATTCTGGGGGAGTAAGTTCCTCCCGAAGTCGGGGGGTTAGGGGGGCATTTCAGAATAAATTCTAAGACCCGGCGATGGCAACTGCAAGTTTATCTGGATGAAGATATTTACTCGCCGCGGCCAGCACATCTTCTTTGGTTACCGCTTCGATCCGCTCGGCGTAGCGCAGATAATAATCCATGCCCAGATCATAACGTTCAAGGTTGATCATCGCGCCCGCCACCCCACCATTGGACTCTAAGGCCAGCGGCAGCCGCCCAATGAAATTGGCCTTGCTGTCAGCAAGCTCGTCATCCTCGACTGGTTCGTTCACAAAGCGTTTGATCTCCGCTCGGATCAACTCAGTGGCCTTGTCAATATTATCCGGGTTGATGCCCGCATTCACCGCCCAAGGTCCTGGCCCCATCCCGGCGCTCATGCTGCTGTAGGCATAATAGGCCAGGCCCGCTTTCTCGCGCACCGCTTCACCGATGCGCCCCATCATACCGAATTGACCGAAAACGCTGTTCCCCAAAGAAGCCGGAAGGAAATCTTCAGATTTTCGAGCAAGACCCGAAGCACCGATGACGATATCAGCCTGAGATTTTCCAGCGATCTCGACCCGATGGGTGACCAGTTCTTCGAGCGGCGTCACGGACGGGATTTGAGGTGGGTGCGGTTGATCGGGGTTTTGCCAATCTCCCAGGGCTGCGCGCACTTTGTCAACAGCATCTTCAGGGGAAACCCCACCAACTACGGCGATCACCAGGCCGCGCGGCCCATAGTGTTTTTTGTGGAAGTCCACCAAATCCTGGCGAGTGATAGCCTGTACCGTCTCGGGGTAACCATCTTCGGGTCGGCTGTAAGGATGATCTTTGTAGACAATTTGGTCGAATGCCATACCCGCCATATCGCGCGTATCTTGAGCGCGCAGGGTCAGCCCGGTCAGCAACTGCGCCCGCAGGCGCTCAATCTGCTGATCGGGGAAAACCGGCTGGCGCAGGCCCTCAGAGATCAATTCCATCAAAAGCGATAAATCCTCGGCCAGCGACTTTCCCCCAAAGCCGGTGGTGTGGGTGGCGCCATTGAAACTCAATGCCGCACCGACAGACTCCATGGCCTGATAAATCTCCTGGAAATCGCGCTTCTCGGTGCCGCGCATCAAGGCTGCGGAGACGTAATCTGCTAAACCAAGCTTCTCATCGGGGTCAAAGAGACCGCCAACGTGCAAATATCCGCTGACGCTTACCGACGGGCTATTGAAATTGGAACGCGCCAGTACAGTTATGCCATTTGATAATTCGACGCGTGTTATGTCATCCGGCCCCGGCAACGAGGATGCCACCACTGACCACTGACCACTGTTCACTGACAACTGTTTCATTTCGCCACCTCGTTGTTTTTCGTGGGCAAATAAGTCCCTAAAATACGGTTGCGGGGCACCAAATATGTCTGGGCAATGCGCTGGACATCGTCGGGTGTAACAGTTGCCAAACGGTCAAGATAACCCGTAAACCAATCATACGAATCATACATCTCAGTGAAGCCCATCCAGAAGGCCTGGTTGGTGATGCTCTCGCTGCTATAGGCAAAAAGCGCTCGGGCTTGCTTGACCGCCCGGTCGACGGCAGCCTGTGTCGGAGGGGTATCCTGCACGCGTTGGATCTCTTCGTCGATAGCTGTGATGACTTCATCAGGGGTGCGCTCGGGGTGTACGGTCACTGAGATGCTGTAAACATAGGGATCGATCGTAGCAGGCAAACCGCCGCGCACGCCTACAGCCAGGTCACCTTCAACCAGCTTGAGATACAGCCGCGAGGTTTTGTTGGAGATGCCACCCCCAAACATATTCAACCCCGTTGGACCAGTCAACAAACTATCTAAGACAATGAAAGGGAAGAAATCGGGTTCAGAGGCTAACGGGGAATGATAATAGGCGCTGACATAGGTGGTATCGTCGGTGCCCTCTACTGTAATTCTATGCTCGCCGCGCTGCGAAGGTTCGGGTCGCTGCTGACGAACTGTTTCATCGCCAGCTTGCAAAGGTCCGTATAGCTCCTCGATGCGCACCTTCATTTCTTTTGTATCGAAATCTCCTGCCACGACCATCACCGCGTTGTTGGGCCGGTAGTAATTGCGATAATGATTATATAGATCATCGCGACTCATGGTTTCCAGGTCGACCATATCGCCGATGATTTCATAGTGATAAGGATGCACTCGGAAGGCCGCGGCCCGCATCACCTCGCCAAGCTGGAACATGGGCTGGTTCTCACTGCCCTGCCGCTCTGAGATGATCACCGTGCGCTCGGATTCGACTTCTTCAGCGTCGAAGATGCTGTTGACCATGCGGTCCGCTTCCAGGCGCAAACCCAGGTCGATCTTATCGGCAGGCATGGTCTCGAAGTAAGTGGTCCAATCCAGGTATGTGAAGGCATTCCAAATGCCGCCTTCACGGGAGATGGCTTTGTCAAGAATGCCAGAGGGGAATTGGGGCGTGCCCTTAAACTGCATATGCTCCACCCAATGAGAGATGCCTGTTTTGCCAGGGATTTCATCGCGCGAGCCAACCCGATACCAAACCCAATTGCTGATGATCGGGGCGGTGTGGATCTCTTTTAGCATCACTTGCATGCCGTTCGAGAGTTTGTATTTTGTAATAGAAGAGTCCATGAAAAGCAATACCTCGTATTCGTTAGTATAGTTCGAGCAATTTATCTGATCGACTGAAATCAAATTTCATTACATTTGGTTTGGAGACAAGTGCCCCCTAGGGGATCAAGAACCACTCACAAAAAAATCCCAGAGGGCCCTGACAAATTTCAGTATCTTCCCAAGAGTCATCCATGTTCATCAACAAACTGTCATAGGGCGATACTACATTTATCAATCCGTCAAAAGGAACGCCTAATCCGGTCTCCTTTAGTTCAATATAAACGGGTACATTAAGGCTAACTGGCACTGATTCGTCTACAGGAACGATAATATCCAAAGCAATTGGCAGACTGGTGCCTGCGGGCAAGACAATATTAGCTGGAGCGTTTATATTGAGCACCCCAGCAGCAATTGAGACATGAGCACCGTTAATTTGGGTTGGTTCGGTGAGCGTGACTCGGGTTCTTGCAGATACTGGTAAATCAAATTGGACTGGAATTTTATCATCAACGACAATGGTTTCATCGATAACAGCCTTATTCATAGCTTGGAAATTCTGGTGCAGGCCAGTCACCAATTGATCTGAGACAACTTTTTTCAATGTAAAGAGCTGCTGCCCGATGGATACCAGAAGGACGATCAAGATGATATTGACCAAAAGGGAAATTGAACTCATCACCGTCCAGAATGCTGGCATCATCCTTCCCTGCCAGATAAAGCGACGAAAAATGGCCTTGGCAAGTAAGGTGGCAGTGACCCTAGATTTGGTTGGGTAATAGGGCTGTTGGTAAGTCATTGGACTCACTCCTAACTATCGATTGACCGAGCATAGTGGATAGAATATAGCATATTGCCATGTGAGAGTAAACAGTTTGTAGAGATGTTTATACCAATCAACTCATGAATTAGGAGTATATAGGTAAGACTTGGCAAGGATATATCGACCAAGGCTGGGTATAATATGCCTTCGCCAAAGAATTTACCGGAGGAAGTTTTGTATGCAAAATGGAAATAACCTGGTAGCGGTGATCGGCGCAGGTCCGGCTGGATTATTCGCTGCCAAAAAGCTGGCTCAGGCTGGAGCAGACGTGGTCATATTTAACCGTGACATCAGACCCGGCGGCCTGGCTGAGTATGGTATCTATCACACAAAGTATCGCATGAAGGCTGGTTTACGTAGGCAGTTTTTGAAGATCCTTTCGGATGAAAAGATCACCTATTATGGCAATGTCAGTATCGGTGTCGATGGGGACCTTTCCCTAGAAGAGATTAAGAAACTTGGCTTTCAGGCCATTGTTGTCGCAGTTGGCGCGCAAGGCACAAAATGGCTGGGGCTGCCTGGTGAAGATCTCAAGGGAGTTTTTCATGCCAAGGATTTGGTTTATCACTATAACAAACTGCCTCCCTACAGCCAGCGCGAATTCTCTATTGGGAAACGCGTCGCGTTGATTGGGGTGGGCAATGTGATGATTGATATCGCCCATTGGTTAATTCATGACAAGAAGGTCGATGAAGTGGTTGCAGTTGCTCGGCGTGGTCCTGCAGAGGTGAAATTCACCAAAAAAGAGATGGAAAACGTGATCCGCAACCTGGACCTGGATGCCCTGGATGACGAGATCAAACGCGTCACTGAGCGCATGCTTGTGGTAGATCAAAGTCCCGAGGCAGCTAGGGATTTCATCCTATCAGCGGTCTCTAAGGCCAAAGAACCCAATTCGGACACGCGTTTCACCTTACAGTTCCTCTCCTCGCCCAAGCAAATCCTTGGCGATGAGCAGGGCAATGTGTGTGGCTTGGAAGTCGAAGACACAAAACTGATTGCCAGAGAATTCGATACCAAAGTTCACCGTTTAGGCACAACTCGAGTATTAGATGTCGATACCGTCGTATTCTGTATTGGCGACAAGGTAGATGAATCTCTTGGGTTACCAATCCAATGGGATGAATTCGTCAAACACCCTATGCCCCGCTTCCCGATGAATGAGCTATCTTTTGAGGTGTATGACCCTGAAGTAGGGAAAACAATCGAGGGGGTTTTCGTCGCAGGTTGGTCGCGTGCGGCCAGCAGTGGCTTGGTAGGTTATGCCAGAAAAGATGGCGAGTCTGGCGCTGAGGTGGCTTTGAAATACCTTGAAGAAATCACTCCACCCAAAGATTCAAAGGCAATTCTCAAATCGATTGATGAGAAGATGGGGTCAATCTCACACACCGTCATTGACAAAACCGACGTACAAAGGCTGATAGAGATTGAGGGAGCACAAGCTGAAGCGCTTGGCCTGGAAGAGTTCAAATTCGATACAAATCAGGAGATGCTTGAGTCTTTAGAAGAATAAGCATCAGTCTGAGCGGAGCAATAGATTAGTCGAAGGCTGATGTTTCATATAATACTTGTGGAAAACAAAAAAGGTGCCCGTCAAATTGAGGGGCACCTTTCACATTGTGGAAAACGATCCTATTCTGTTTTTTTAGTACCTTAACAGTGAAAAGTTTGCACAAAAAACAAGAAAATCAGACCTGATCAAGATGAGCAAGGGCTAATTCAGGGATGACCACCATCTCACGCAGTTTCAACGCCATCACGAGCGCCTGACGGCCAAACTC